>JANNMS010000068.1:0-34039 GCA_031398055.1 Saprospirales bacterium
AAGTAAGTTTTCAGGTGTTTGAAAAAGCGGCAGAGCCGCAAAATATTTGTAGTAGTGACCCAACGAAATTTTTTCAGAGGTGCGTAGCACCGAAATATTGCGGTGCTACGCACCTTGCTTGTGATTGTCTCGATATTCTACTTTGCGGCTCTGCCGCTTTTTAAAACACTCGAAAACCTCATTTCAACTACTTAAAGGCAAATAACGGCTCTAAAATTTTTAAAAGATTGAAAATCAAGGGTAAAATTTGTAGTTTTTTTGCTGTCTAAATATTTATGTCGGAAAATCGGCGACAGGTAAGTTTGAAATAAAATAAGCCAAAGAATAAAAAAAGTTAAAACCGGGTTTGGCTAAAAATTCAAAATTGATTCGAATGAAAATTTTCCTGCCAGCCTGCTTTTTGTTCACTGTTTTCTTTTCCGGTTCCGCTTTTTCCCAGAAAAAATTAACCCTCGCCGAAGCCATTTCCCAAAATTTGATTCGCCTCGAAGTGGACGCGACGGGCGGCCACTCCGGCCAATCGCTCGCCCTGCATTTTGAAAAACTGACGAAAAAACCGCTCGAAATCCGCGTCCCCGCCGGGCAAGTTTTTGTGGCGGGCGACTCGACTTCCCAAAATTTGATGGCCGTCCGCGAGGAAATTTTTGATTTGAAAAATGAAAAAACCTTGCTCAAAATCTACGGTTTGTGCATCGAAGCGACCGACGGCTCGCCGTACCAAAAAGAAAAATTCAGCCTCGGAAAAATGGCGAGCGGGGCACTTTTGACCGTCGCGGAGTTCATTTCAAAAAATAAATTGCAGGCGAATTACAATGCCCAAATCGCGATTTGGTGCGTGACCAACGGCCGTCCGGTCGCTTCGATCGGCCACAAAGGTTTGCTCGCGTTGACTTGTCAGGCACTCGGCGTGCCGCTGCCGGAGTACAGAATTGTCGAAGAACCTCGCCGCGAAACTGTTGTGAACCACGTGCTGCCGACCGTCGTCCACCGTCCGCCTGCGGAAGTTTACAAACCTTTCCGGGTCGAGGGCGAATTTGATTTTCAATCGAACACGGATCGGGTGGTGAACGTGTTTGTTTTTAATTCGGCGGGCGAAAAAGTGAAAACGCTTTTTGCAAATCACCACTTTCGGGCGGGGCGAGGGAAACTGAAATTTGTGTTCGAAACTTCAAAATTTCCGCGCGGCGAGTACGAAGTTTGCTTGCACGATGGGGAAAAAGTGGTGAAGAAAATCAAGGTGAAATATTGATTTTCAATATTTTTTTAAAACGGATTGACAATTTTTAAAGTCCCGTCAATCATTTGCCCGTTTTGCATATCTTCGGAATACAAGGTTTTACAACCGTTTTGGAGTGCGGCGGAGACTACTAAACTGTCATAAAATGAAAAACCATATTTCTCCGCAATCCTGGTGGCATCCAAAATCGTATTTTCTCGGTTGATGTGAACCCGAAAATTTTGAGTTAATTCTTGTAAAACGAGGCTGATTTCTGGCCAAGTTTTACCAAATTTTTTCCGAAGGGTGTTCGCGGTTTCTTGTAAAACTTGGGTGCTGATAAAAACGTCATCGCCTTCGGCCACTTCAATTGCCTTTGCTTTTTTGGTTGGCTCGGTCGAAGTGTAGCAGTAAATTACGATGTTGGAATCGAGGAAGGATTTATCGTTCATTGGCTTCATCGCGGTTAAATTTGAATCCGCGCGTGTCCAATGAAATTGCGGAAAATGTTTTTTTAGGCTTTTTTTGTTTTTCAGCAACGAAAAACTCCTGTTTTATCAATCGAATGATTTGCAGGTTTTCGAGTTCTTGCAAAAGTCGAATGCCTTTTTCATTAAAAATTTCAATGGTGAAAATCATGTTTTTGAAATTTGATTTTTTTAAAAAACAAGCAAGCAGAATAGGATTTGAGCATAAAACTCAGCAAAAATAGGCAGTTTTTCATTTCACTGCACCTGCACCGCCGCCACAATTTTCCCAATTTCCGCCCCCAACCTTTCCCCTTCCTCGCAATCCATCCGAAAATGCACGCCGAGCGCGATGCGCGAAAACGAGTTTTCGGCGGCCATTTCCCGAAAAGAATGGAACGACCGCGGCGTGCCCCGAAACTCGGTGCGACCCTCGTGGCTGCGGTCGGTAAATTCATATTTTTCCCCAAATTCTGCGGTCAAAACCTCCGCCGCCGCCCGCGAAAACATCGAATGCCCTGCCGGATATGCCGGGAACGGCGGCGTGTGGATAATCGGTCGGAAGGCCGAATTGAACGTGCGGCGGATGTAAGTTTCGGGGCGCAACAAATTGTAATGATATTTTGAAAACCAGCAGGCCACCGCCGCGTCGGACATCGCCATCCCAATTTTCAAATAAGTTTCGAGGGTTTTCGCCGGCGCAGGTTGTTCATTTTCAATGACTTGGTTCAAAATTGAAATCCACCGACCGGCGGAAGAAAACGTCAGACCGGGGTGGTCGTCTGCCCAAAATTCGGCAATCCACTGGTTTTCATCCGACAGCGGCGAGTTCAAAGTGTAAATTTCGAGTGCCTGTTTGTAAAAATCCGATTGCACATCCAAAGAATACGGCGCGGGCGGCGCGGCCAAAAAATCGTCGTTCGACTTCGCTCCCGAACCACCTGTTTTGATAAAAAACGTGCGTGTCCCGCCCCAAAACGGCAGCAGCGAGGGCGTCGGAAAATCGGCGCAGGGCTGCCAACATTGCTCGCCGGGCGGCGGCACAAATCCGAGGTCAAAATTGTGGAGGTGCCCCAAATGGCCAATCGAATCGGTCGAAGCCCAATCATAAACGGCCTCAGCGATGGCTTTTCCGAAAGCCGTGCTGCGTTGAAAAATGGCAGGGTCGGTGGTTTTTTCCAATTTTTCAGACCAATCGACGACCAAATCTTTCCGCTGCTGCTCGATGTTTCGCGGCATCGTCAGGTAGATTTTTTGGAACATCAAATTGTAGCAGGTATTCAAAACGGTCGGCAAATTGTACGCCGCGCCCGGTTCTGGATTTGGCAATTTCAGTCCCGAAAACTGCCCGGCGAGCGATTTTGAACCCGTCGGAAGCGTCGGCAAAGCCGCTTCCCAAGCCGCCAAACCGATGTAAGCGTACGCCCTCGCCGCGACCGGCGCGCGAAAACCTTCGGTGTGGCGGTCGGCCAGCAAAGCAAATTTGTTCCAGTCGAGGATGACGGCGGTGGCTGGGTCGTGGATGGTTTTTTGGGAAAGATTTTGGCAGGCAAGGAGGAAAAAGAGGGTAGAAAGCAGCAAATAATTTTTCATCAAAATTTCTATTTTCTTTTCGGAGTGAGATTTCCCAGCGGGTTTCGACCATTTTTGAAAAAGTAATCATCAATTTTTTCCCGTTCAATTCGGGTGGCTTCCGCCCTGCCGGGAATGTTTTCCAAAAGAATTTGTGCATCAAATTTATCGTATTCCGCTGCCCGGTTGGCTTCGTTTTTTTGAAGTCTGGCGCGTTCTGAAAGTCCGTCTGAACCGATTGGGTCATCCGAAATACCATATTTATAGGTGTCTTGATTGGCTATTTTGTAAATTTCGTAGAGGTGGTGCAGGTTTGGATTTGCCAGCAAGTTTCCGTGCTGTTTCATTGTTGTTTCATTTCAATTTGGTGCTTCGGCCAGCCGTCCGGATTGCTAAAAGTTTCAATCGGATAAGCCCAAACGTGGTTCATGTATTTCCCAATTTGCCGAAAAAACGCCTCGCCGGGGATTCTCAACAACGGCGCAAACAATAAATCAAGCGACATTTCCGCCGGGTTTTTCCGGATGTGGTCAAAAAAATCACGGCCATTTGCCACGACGCAACACCGGGCGTACAAAAATCGGTCGGCCACAAAATCGGGGTCATCCAAAATTTCGGCATCGCTGCCAGCAAATTTTTCGCCATCGAGCAAGTAAAGTTTGTGGGACAAAATATCCGCAAAATCAAAAATGTGCCGCAGCGGGGATTTTGCCAAACGCTCGACGACGGGCAAAATCACCGCCGCATCGTCGCCCGAATTTGACCAATCCAATTTTTCAATCAAATCCCAAAACTCGGCCTCGGCGAGGCCGCCGCGCTGTGGTTTTTCGCTCAATTCGATTTGAACCGAAGCATTTGGATACTGTTCCTGCAAATCGGAAAGTGCCTGCGGACTGATATTTCGGAGCGGATAACGGAGAATATTTGTCATTTTGGACAGATTTTGCGGGTAAAATTAGATGTTTTTTCATTCAAATTTAAAAAACTACGAAAACCCCAACCGAAAAACCGTCCCCCACGGCTCGTTCTTTTTCACCTCGATTTTCACGCCGTGCAAATCCAAAACCGATTTGACCAACGACAGACCGACGCCCGAACCGCGCACTCCGCTCGTCTGCCGACCGCGAAAAAACGGCTCAAAAATCATCGGCAAATCTTCGGGCGGGATGCCGGGGCCGGCGTCGGCAATTTCGATGACGGCCAGTTTTTTTTCAAAAAACATCTTGATTTTGGCAGTGTGGTCGGGGCTGAATTTGCAGGCATTTTCAATCAGATTTTGCAGGGCGGATTTCAAAAGTTGTTCGTTGCCGCGCACCGAAAGTTGCGATTCGTCGTCAGGCAAATCGCCCAATTCGAAGTGGATTTTGAAATCGGGGTTGGCTTTCAAAAGTGCGGATTTTACCTGCCAAATTGTTTCGTCCAATCGGATTTCTGAAAAATTGACGGGGCTGGCGGCGGCGTTCACTTTTGCCAATTGCATCAGTTTTTCAGAAACAACATTTAGTTCCCGCGCATCGTCGAGGACAGATTGCAGCGTTTTTTGGTAATCTGCCGGGCTGCGTTCTTTTCCCAAGGCCACTTCCAACTGAGTTGTGATGATGGTCAAAGGGTTTTTCAACTCGTGGGAAATATTGGAAATAAACATTTTTTGGGCGGTAAATGCCTTTTCCACACGGTCGAGGAGTTGGTTAAAAGTCGTGGTCAGCCTGCCGAGTTCGTCGTGCTGTTTTTGGGCAGAAACGCGCCGGCTCAAATCCGAGGGCAAAATGGCCTCGACTTGGTTCATGATTTGGTTGACCGGCGCGAGCGCACGCCCCGCAAAAGCCCAGCCCGCCGCCGCCGCGATGAACAACAAAACAAAAAAGACGATGACCAAAAGTCGCAACAATTCATTCAAATTCGAGTCATCAAAATTGGCCTCGGCGATGACCACGAAAATTTTTCCCGACGGCGAAAAAAACTGCACGCCGAGGGCTTCCATTTTTCCAGCGATAAATTTTGTCTCGCCGGACTGCCGGATTTGCTCGATTTTTTCCATCGAAAAATCAAAACCGGAAGGTTGGAAACTGTAAACCAAGCGGTTTTGCGGGTCGAAAATCGAGACGTTTTCGTTGTAAAATTGGGCGGACGCGGGGCGGTTCGTGGTTGTCGAAATTTCGGTGACGGCCTGCGTTTCGAGCCGCCCGACCGCGACGGATGCAGTCAAATATGCTTTCGAACGCAAGTTTCCAAAAAACTCGTTTTCGAGTTGCGCCGCCGACTGAAAATAAATGTAAGACACCGCCGCAAGCAAAATGCTGGCGACGATCAACATGAATTGCAGGGTGAGACGCGTGCGAATTTGCATTTTGGAGATATTGTGATATTGGGATATTGGGATATTTTCTCAATATCCCAATATCATAATTTCAAAACATAACCTGCTCCGAAAACGGTGTGAATAATTTTGGTGTCGAACGGTTTATCAATTTTATTCCTCAAATAATTGACATAAACTTCAATCACGTTCGTGCCGGTGTCAAAATGTATGTCCCACACTTTTTCGGCGATTTCGGTTTTTGAAATGACGCGCCCGGTGTTTCGAATCAGGTATTCCATGAATGCAAATTCTTTCGGCGTGAGTTCGATGTTTTTGCCGGCGCGAGTGCAGGATTTGGCATCGAGGTTCATTTCGACATCCGAAAATTGGAGAATGTTTTGATTGAAACGCGGCTCTTTTTTCCGCCGGGCGAGGGCGCGAATCCGGGCGAGCAGCTCTTTAAATTCAAATGGTTTTGGCAAATAATCATCCGCGCCAGCCTCCAAACCGGTGACGATGTCCTCGGTTTGCCCGAGTGCGGTGAGCAACAAAACGGGTGTGGTGATGCCTTTTTGCCGCAACTCGCGCACCAATTCGAACCCATTTTGGTGCGGCATGATGATGTCCGAAATAATCACATCGAACGCGCCGCGCTCTGCCAAAATGCGCCCCGTGTAGCCATCGTAGGCTACTTCGACGGTAAATCCCTGCTCTTCAAAACCGGTTTTGAGCGAGGCGACGGTTTTCGGTTCGTCTTCGATGATGAGGATTTTCATAAAAAAGTAGGAATAAAATGTTCGAATCAGAATTTGCAGAATGTTGCTAATTCTGTAAATTCAAAAATTCTGCAAATTCTGATTCAAACCACTTTGAAATGGATTGGGCAAAGTTGCAATCAATTTTGAGCAAATCTCGCGCCTCGTTTGCCATTCCTTGTTCTTCGTTTTTCATTTTCTAAGCCGATTCTAAGCAAGTTCTAAATCGCGGCTAATTTCAAATTGGGCAGATTTGAAAACCTTTGCAACCTATTTTAAACTGGAAATTTCTCTTCGATGAAAAAAAAATCACTCAAATTTTTAGTGCCGCTGTGCCTCCTTTTTCAATTTTTCAATGCTTTCGGGCAAACGCCGACCGATGCAATTATGATGGAAAAAGGCCAAATCTGCGCCGCACTGCTTTACAACCACGACAGTTGGGACGAATATTGGGAAGCCGATTTGCTCCGAACGAACGGCAACATCGGCACAGTCACGACCCAAAATGTGATGGGCATGGTCGCTGCCGGTTTGACCAAAAATTTCAACCTGATTGTTGCATTGCCATACGTTTGGACAAAAGCCTCGCAAGGCACTTTGTCCAGCCAAAAAGGCATCCAAGATTTTGGTGTTTGGGCAAAATACCGCGCCATTTCCAAAGAATTGGGGCCGGGCAAATTCAATGTGATTGGCGAGGCTGGTTTTTCCACGCCGCTGTCGGATTACAATTTTGACATCCTGCCACTTTCGATTGGGATGGGTTCGACGACGACTTCGCTGCGCGGTATTTTGAACTACAAACTCGAATCGGGGCCATATTTGACCGCAAATTGGGGCTACACTTTTCGCGGCGATGTGGAACTCGACCGCGAATTTTACTGGTCAAACGGCCCGCACTACACCAATAAAGTGGTCATGCCAGACGTGATTGATTACTCCGCCACGCTCGGTTTTTTGAATTCGCGGGTGAAAGGTGAGTTGACTTACGCCTCGATGATTACCCAATCTGGCTCGGATATCCGTCGGCAAGACGGCCCGTTTTGCGGCACCCGGATGATTGGCAGCCGCGCCTCGGCATTGGTTCAATATTATTTTTCAAAACCGAAAATTTTGAGCGTAATTGTAAACGTCGGCTACACGATGTCGGGTCGGAACGTTGGGAAATCGCTCAATTATGGCGGTGGCGTGGCGTACCAATTTGGGTATTTGAAATCAAAAACTGATAATTGACACATCGGGCACAGAGATGTTTTCACATAGTTTACATAGAAAAAACTATGCGTCCTATGTGAAAACTTCTATGTTTTCTATGTGGTTAAGCAAAAAAATCTAAAATTTTTAAAATGAAAAATACTTTGTCAAAAATATTTTTAATCGCTTCTGCCCTCACACTATTCATTTTTTGGGGTTGCGAAAAAGACCTCAATGTTGCCGCGCAACTCGAATTTGAGCCATATTCATTCACCAGTTTGGATGAAAACGGCGGCACCTGGAAACCAATTTTGTTGACCTCCGGCAGCGAAATCGCCGTGCCAGCACCACTCGCTGCGACCTCGCCGGAATATCTGGCGGAAGTTGCTGCCACCAAATCTGCGCGTGCTGCAATCACTCCCGACCAAGAAGAATTGGTAAAATATTGGGGCGGAAATGCAATTTCGCGTTGGACGCAAATCGCTTCCGACATCATGGCAAAATACAATCTGCCGCCCGCACCGAACGCCGATGGCACATACCCGAGCCCAAATTCTTTGACGCCGGATGTTTATCCATATTTTCCGTTTGCCAATCCACCGTATGCCAGCCGGGCATATTCGTACTGGGGCGCGGCGGAATTTGATGCTTTGGTGGCGGCTTGGCATTTTAAAAATGAATACAAACGCGCCGCGCCGTTCAAAACGGATGCTTCGATTTCGCCCGTTTTGCCGTCGAACGACCTGAATACTTACCCTTCGGAAGATGCGGTGATTGCTGCCGTGTCGCGCACGATTTTGACCGCGATGTTCCCAAATGAAAAGGCATTGCTCGAAAAATTGGCCGAGGAGCACAAAAATTCACGGATTTGGGGCGGCATGAACGTCGCCTCGGATTTGGCGGCAGGCGATTCGCTCGGCCGGAAAGTGGCCGCCAAATTTCTCGCCCGCGCAAAAGGAGACGGCATGGGCAAAGCAGGCAGCCAAACGCTTTCGGATTCGATGAAAAATGACGCGCAATCGCGCTACGGCCAGCATTGGAACAGCCTCGAAACACCCGCCCGCCCAGGGATGCTGCCGCTTTTTGGCCGTTTGAAAATGTGGAACGTGGCAGGTGGCGTGGCTTCGGTTCGCCCGCCCGTGCCGCCAAAAGTGGGTTCAGCAGAATTCACACGCGCCGCAGATGAATTGAAAGGCTATATTGATAACGCCTCAACGGAAAATCGCCGCATCGCCAATTATTGGTCGGATGGCGTCGGAACGTACACCCCGCCGGGTCACTGGGCAATCACGGCTGCAAAATTGGTTCATAAAAATAAACTCAACCCGCTGCGCTCGGCACGGGTGATGGCCTACATGATGACAGCGGTGATGGACGCGGGCGTAAGTTGTTGGGATACGAAATATTTTTATCATTATCCACGCCCGGCGGAAGCCATTCCTGATTTCAAAACGATTATCGGTGTACCGAATTTCCCGGCCTACACTTCTGGGCACTCTACTTTTTCCGGTGCGGGCGCGCAGGTTTTGGCGCATTTTTTCCCGTCGGAAAAATCAACTTTGGACGCGCAGGCCAAAGAAGCCTCAGAATCGCGGATTGTCAGCGGAATTCACTACCGTTTTGACTGCGAAGTGGGGTTGCAAGTTGGAAAAACGATTGGCGATAAAGCCATCGAAAAAGCCAAATTGGATGGCGGGGAGTGAGTTTTTCTTTAAAAAAGGTTAAGATTTTTAAGTGAGAATAAAAAAAATGGCCGTGCGACGAAAGTCAAACGGCCATTTTTTTGGACTAATTTCCCAATAACCAATTTCCCAATCACCCAATCGTTCCCCCACAACTCGACCCCGCCCCCGCCGTGCAACCATAGCAATGTTGGTTCAAAACGATGTCCCGGTTTTCCAAAAAATTCAGGTCAAAATCAAAAACCGACTTGCCCGGCGCGGCCACTTTCAGGTCGAGCATTTGATTAAAATCGCAATCGTACATCCATCCGTCCCACGAAATCGAAATCGTATTTCGGCACATCACCCCCGAAACCGCCGCCGGATTGAAAGCATCGAGCAGCGTTTGCATGTAATTTTCGTAGTTGCCCGATTCCAAAAGATAGTCCAAAAACCGGCTGATCGGCATGTTCGTGATGGCGTACAAATTGTTGAAATCAATATCAAACTTGCGTTTCAGTTGCCTTTTGAATTCCGATTCGAGTTGCATTTGGCTGCCCGGCAGGAACGCGCCCGTCGGATTGTACACCAAATTCAGTTGCAAATCACTGCCCGGTTGGGCATATCCGACCTCGTTCAAAAGTTTCAAAGCCGAAATCGAGTCCTCAAAAACGCCTTCCCCACGTTGGCTGTCCGTCCGCAGGGCCGAAAAATGTGGCAGCGACGAGACCACTTCCACCTTGTTTTCGGCAAAGAAATGCGGTAGGTCGCGGTATTTTGGGTTGGCCATGATGATCGTCAGGTTGCAGCGGTCGATCACCCTTTTGCCCAATTTCCGGCATTCTTCCACGAACCAGCGGAAATTCGGGTTCATTTCAGGTGCGCCGCCCGTGATATCGACCGTCGGGATGTCGTGGCGCGTCAAAATCTCGAGGCATTTTTCAAAAGTCGCCCGGTCCATGTTTTCCAGTTTCCGGTCGGGCCCGGCATCGACATGGCAGTGCGCACAGGTCTGGTTGCAGAGTTTGCCCACGTTCATCTGGAAAATCTCGATGCGCGTGGGTTTCAGCCGCCCGTTTTCAAAACCGGCCGTTTTTATCTTTTCCGAAAACGCCGGAAACCGGGCATCGGTGATTTCCTTGCCGTTCAACACTTTCAACTGGAAAAAAGTATCCGAAAGTGCGTTGCCGCGAGCGGCGAGCGATTTGCCTTTTTGGTGGATGGACATGGATTGATTGACTAGTTGATTGGTTGATTGGTTTACTGGGTTGGGCAATTAACCAATCTACGAGTAAAACCAATCAACCAGTTTACATGGTGAGTGCCGCCGCGTGGTTCATCATTTGCGTGCCATAAACCAGCGACGAACCTGCCCGGATGACCGCTGCGACCTGCACCGCTTCCATCATTTGTTCCTCGTCGGCACCTTTTTCGAGGGTCGTCGAAGTGTAGGCATCGATGCAATATGGGCATTGGATGGCGTGCGCGACGGCCAATGCGATCAATGCTTTTTCACGTTCGGTGAGCGCGCCTTCCTTCATGACTTCGCCGTACCAGGCGAAATATTTGTCGCCCATCGGTTTTTGCCATTTTGAAATGTCGCCAAATTTGGCCAGGTCGGCGGGGTCGAAGTAATGTTTTTGTGCTGCCATTTCTTTTTGAAAGGTAATTTTTTTTGAAAAAAAGTTGTCAGATTTGGGTCGAGTGGGGCGCAAAGAACGGAAAATTTCGATTTTAAAATGAAAAACCCGATTGGTTTTGCACAAAAATATCCCGGTGCGGACAATTGTTGTTTTCAAAAAAAGAAAAACAACCCGGCCTGCGCCGCGCCCGAAAACTGCCAATTTTTAAAAGAAATCACCACAGTTTCGGTCGTTTTTTCAATTTCATTGGTTTGGGTGAAGTCATATTTCAATCGGTGATGGATTGCCGTGAAATCAGTCGAAGCGCAAACCGCCCATCTTTTTGCAAAAAAATACCCCGTTTTCAAACCCGCCAAAAACCCAGGGCTTTCACCCCAAATCTTTTCATTTTCTGGTGAAAAATCGAGGAAAAACAGTTCGTTCGACCCCAATTTTTTGGCTTTTGCCGAGCCGACACGGTATTTGAATTCCGAAAAACCGACCATCAAACTGGGCTGGAAAAAATATTTGCCCCGGTTTTTTGTAAAAATAAAACCCAAAAACGGCTGGTCGGCGGTGCGTGGCGTGTAGCCCATCGAGACATTTTGGATGAAATATCCCGGAAAATTTTTTTCCAAACTGCTTTTAAAATTTTCGGAAAATGGCCGCTTTTGATTTTTTGAAAAAGTGTTTTTTGAAAAAAAAGTAGCCGTTTTTGTGCAAAACGGCTACTCAAAAAAGGGGAGTTTTTGATGAAAAATGCTGCATCAAAACTCGTGGGTTTCTATTTTGAAAAAATTCAATCTCACTTTTTCTGCCAACCGCCCAAAACTGCGCCGAACAAGGTGAACATCACCAAAACATACGAGCCATCCACCATCGAAAGGCTCGCGGGATTCATCGCAAACATATTGCCGGTGTAAACTCCGATGGCCCCGATCAGCCCAACCACGCCGCCGACCATCGCGCCGTCCATCCAAGAACTTGCGCCGGTGCGACCGAGCAGCCAGTTCATCAAAAGTGCGTAAACGACCATCGCGACCGTGTTGAAAATCATCGGCGTGGACGACATCGGCACTTCGGCACCGTTTTTCAGCATTTTTTCTCCTTCCATCGTGAAGCCGTTTCCGGCCATCCATTGGGCATTGAAAAGCATGCCGTACCACAAAAAACCCATCGCCATGCCCAAAACGACGCAGGCCGCGACGGCCAACCAGTTAGTTTTCCTTTCCATAAATTTTATTGATTTTAGTGAAACAAAAAAGGATTTAAAACAGGGCAAGAGTACGAAAGGCAAAACATTTTCGGAAGAAAAAATAAAACTTATTGTTGATTTTTAGACAAAATTTTTGGGCTGCCAACCATTTTTCCATCCAAAAAAGTGGTCAAAAAATATGCGCCCGACGGCAGGTAGCCCAAATTTTCAAACCTGAAATTTTGCGCGCCTGCCCGTCCGACCGGGTCAACCGGGCGGGTCGGCAAATAATTTGCCCCGGCGTTGGTTTCGGCCACTTTTTCGCCCAACGAATTTGTCAAAACAAACTGCGCGGATTTGCCAGCGGGCAATTTTGTGGAAATATTTAACCAGTCGGAAAATGGGTTCGGGAAAGTTTTTATTTCCAAAAATTCAGCCGCAACTTCTTGATTTCCAGTGATTTGAGATGTGCAATCAATGTAAGTTTTGAGTAGCGCGGACACCGTCGGAATAAGCGACCACGAATTTCTGCGCCCGTCGTTGTTCAAAACCGCGATGCTGATGTCGAGTGCCGGAAAATGCCAAACCGAAGCAGAATAACCCGCGTCGCCGCCGTGCCCGTAGGCTTTTTGGGTCGAAATGTTGCGTTCCATCAAGCCCAGACCGTATTTCGTACCGCCCGGAAAAGTCGTCGTGACGGTCGTTTTCATCTCGGCCAACATATTTTGCGAAAGCAAATTGCCGCCCATCAAACTGCGGATCCAGCGTGCCATGTCGCCCGGCGTCGAAAAATACGAACCCGCCGGGGCAGCCGTCGAATGCCACGAATTCCAATCCGAAAAAAGGAAATCCGCATCGTCCGGCACGCCGTCGCCGTTCAAATCAAGCCAAAGATGGGCGGTCGTTGGCTGCGGCAAAGTTTCGTACGGTGGCAAAACGACGGATTCCAAGCCGAGCGGCGACAAAAATTGGTTGCGGATTTCCTGAAAATATGGCTTCCCGCTCGCCTTTTCGATGATCAAACCGAGCAGCAAATAATTGGTGTTCGAGTACGAAAAACCCGCGCCCGGCTGAAAAAGCGGTGCTTTGATAAACGTCGAAATCACATCGTCCCACGCCCAAATCGAGTCCGGTGCCGCATTGATCGCCGGTTGATAAGCCGAGTTCGAGAGGATGTCGTAAATGCCACTTTGGTGCCGCAAAAGTTGCCGGATCGTGATGTTCGGATTGATAAATTTGAACGTGTCGAGCCACGAATGCAGCGAATCGCCGAGCGACAAAACGCCTTCGTCGGCCAGTTTCAAAATGCTCGCCGACGTGATGGTTTTGTTCACGCTGCCGATGCCAAAAATGTGGTCGGGCGTGATTTCTTGCGTCGGATTGGCCGAAGAAATGCCCGCGCCGCCCGCCCAAACCGCACCGTTCGGAACTTGCACCGCAGCACCTAAACCTTTGGCATTCAACACGATGTACATGCTGTCGAGCGTCCGGCGGAACATCGAATCGAGTTTTGGGTGGATGGTTTGGGCGTTGCCGGTGGCAAAAATTTGCAGCAAAAAAGCAGCAGAAAAGAAGAGGTGTTTTAGATTTTTCATTGAAAATTTTATTGTTTTTAAAAGTTTGATTTTGAAATCGGACACGGATTTTCACGGATTGGACACGGATTTTGTAGGTCTAAAACTGTGAAAATCCGTGTCTAATCCGTGAAAATCCGTGTCCCATAAAAACTCAGCCCTGCCCGCCAGCCCGCCGTTTTTCATCTTCCGCACCGCCAGCCCGCCGCCGCGCCGCTTGAACATCCCGGCTCCCAAACCGATAATTAAAACTCAAAGTCGCCACCCGCGTCTCCCGAAAAACCTCAAAAGTTTCGGTGTAATCCGTGAATTCGATGGTCGCCGACGGCAGGTTTTGCCAAAAAATATCGGTCACCGCCAATTTCAAAGTCCCTTTTTTGTGCAGCACATTTTTTTGGATGCCCGCGCCGAGTCCCCACTGCGGGTTGAGTTTCATAAAACCATAGGTTTCGCGGGTTTTGTAATTGAAATTGACCTCCGCCGACCAGTCGTTTTTCATTTTAAAATTGTGCGTCGTGAAAATATGCATCACCGGATTGCCATCGCGGAGCGGCGTGTTCGCCAAATTTCCAGAATACCTGCCGACCCAAGAATTGAAATTATTGATGGTGCTCCACCATGTCGTCAAGTTAAAATTATAATTTATTGTAAAACTGGCATATTCAACCGTCGTCAAATTCGAATCGGTTTGGACGGTCACCCGCTCCACGTCGACGACCGGGGCGATGACTTGCGTGATGTTGTCCAAGGTCCGGGACGCGGCGAGCGAGACCGTCAATTTTTGAAAAAATGTCTGTTCCCACTGCACCGCCCACGTGAATTGGGGATTTAAAAATGGATTTCCAGCCGAATACGTTGACGGGTCGAGGAATTTTTTGAACGGATTGAGTTGCTGATAACTCGGTCGGTCGAGGCGGCGCGAGAAATTGAGGCCGGTTTCGTATTTTTCAGAAAATTTATAATTCAAAAAAACGCTCGGAAACCAGTTCGTGTAGTGCCGGTCGAAACGCTCGCCGGTGACCAATTGCGTGCCCTCGGCATTCGTATTTTCGACCCGCAACCCTGCCTGCACGCTCAATTTTTCCCAATCCTTGCTGGCATTCAAATACGCTGCATTGATGTTTTCTTTGTAAATAAAATGGTTGGAAATCGTCGAATCGTACACCGATTGCCCGGCGGTCGAGCGGTCAAAAAACTGCAAATCGTTGTCCGCATCCACGACGCTCGTTTTCAAACCAGCCTCGATTTTTGCCTTTTTTGGCAGCGGCAAAACGTAGTCGGTTTTCAACGAACGGATGGTCAAATCGCCCTGCAAATCACCAAAAAGCAGGTAATCCGGGTGGATTTTTTCCCCGTTCAAACCAGAATATCGGGTCGTAAAATTTTGCTCGGTGTGGTTTCCGAAGGTCGCGAAATCGAGGTCGGCAGTGATTTCGTGGCCTGCGTCGTTCAAATTTCTTTTAAAATTCGCGTTCGCCGAACCCGAAAACCAGCGGTCGCGGCTGCGGTTGGACGTGCCAAAAAACGACTCCACCGCCGCCGTTTTTCCCTCGACCGACGAGATATTTTCAGCCCTCGGATTGAAATGATTGAACACCCCGGAAGCCACCACGCCGACGATGGTTTTTTTGTTCGGGTAAAAATCCGCGCCCGCCCGCGACGTGTGCGTGTTGTAAGGAATCACCAAATAATTGCGCTGGTCGTAGGCTCCGGAGCGCGCGCCATTTTCAAAAAAAGAACGGTAAAGCCGCAAATCGTTCATCGCTTTTCGGAAACCGTAATTGTAACTTCCGAACAAATTCCACTTCAAATTTCGGTGGTTCAAATTCAAACCCGCGCCCGCTTTTGGATAAACGCCTTGCCCGTAATTGGTTGAAAACGAGCCGTTTGTCCCCAAATTTTTATCCTTTTTCATCCGGATGTCGATGATTCCGGCGTTGCCCGCCGCGTCGTATTTCGCCGATGGATTCGTGATTAATTCAATCCGTTCGATGCTCGCCGACGGCAGCGTCCGCAGAAAATTGGCCAAATCCGCGCCCGACATCGGGTTCGGTTTCCCGTCAATCATCACGATGACCCCCGCCCGGCCGCGCAGCGAAATCGCGTCGTTTTGACTGACAATCACGCCCGGCGAGCGTTCCAAAATTTCCAAAGCCGTGCTGCCCGTCGCCAAAATACTCGACTCGACATTGATGATTGTCCGGTCGGCGCGGCGTTCGATGAACGGTTTTTGGGCGGTGATTTTGACTTCCGTCAAATTGGTTGCAGCCGTTTTTAAAAACGTCGGCGAGGTTTCAAACCTCGCCGACGTTGAGTTCGCCGGGGTGGAAAATGCCTCGCCCACCCATTTTTCAAAACCGAGAGCCGACACGCCGAGGCGATAATTCCCGGTTTTTATTTCCGAAAATTCAAAATTCCCAGCCGCATCGGAGAGTTCAAATTTGACAAAAACCGAGTCCACCGAGCGCAACAAACTGACCGTCGCGGCCTCGACGGGCTGCGCGGCGGCGTCCGTAATTTTTCCAAAAATGGAAATGTTTTGGGCGGTCAGATTTTGGGAAAATAGAAAAAATAGCATCGGCAAGCCGAGTTGCCGGAGGTAGTTTTTGAAAAATTCCATTGCTTAATTTTAGTTTTTATAATTAGGAGGTCGAAATTTATTTCGACCACACCGGGTCGGAATAAATTCCGCCCTCCAAGACACGAAAAACGGGTCGGCGGTGGCAAAACTTTTCAATTTTCGGCGGAAGGTTCGCGGCGGCGGGGCGAGCGGCAGGTTATCGGGTTTGAATGAAAATGGGTTGGGAAACGTGCCGTTTTGCTGGTTTTTTTGAAAAAATGCCGCCTGCTTTTGATTTTCGGGCGTTGGCAGGGTGGGGTAGAAAGTTGGTAGAAATGTGCGGTCAGGCTTGCGGCAAGCATTTTTCAATAAATTTGAAAACTTCGCAACGCGGGAAATTTGGGCTTTTCTCTGTTGCTTGTTGGTTTTCCAGCCATTTTGAATTGGGGATGGCCGAGTCGTGCAAGCGTTTTTTCAAAAGTTGGTAAACATTTTTTTGCCTGAAAAAGTGGAGGCTTTTGTCGTAGCCATTAAACTCGGCCTCCTTTTTTAGCAAGGATTCCACCTCGCCGCAGTTGTTAAAAAGCCGCGCCATTTTTTGAAAATGCAGCAAAAACCAGATTTCAAAACACGGGTTACATTCCAAAACGATGCAACCTGCTTTTTCCATTTTCAATTTTTGGACAGCATATTCGGCCAATTTTTGGTCTTTTACCACCACATCCATATCAATCAGGCAAAAAACATGGTCAAAACCGTCGTCCAACAAGTTCCTGACTTTGCCAAAAACCTTTTCAAAACCGCCACCTTTCCCGGAACGGTTGGGCAGTTCTGGTTTGATGCTGAAATTTAAAATCCGTTCGATTTCTTTGAGTTGTTGGAAATAAAAATACTCGCTTTCGCCGTCGCCAATGATGGCAATGGCCGGCAAAAGTTTTCTTGTCGGGTGTTTTCGTTGCATCAGTTATTGGTTTTGGGTCAAAAAAATACTTCCCGGATGTGGGATGGCACCGATTTTTCCGGTTTTGTAGGCGTTCATCACCGAACTGTTTTTGCGCAAAACTTGGCTGTCGAAATCGGCCAGCGAGTAAAGTTCGGTCGAGCCGTCGGCGCGTTTTTGGGTAAACCAGACGGTGTCCTTTCTCAAATTTTCGCGGTCGTCGAGCAATTGCAGGTTGTGGGTCGTGAAAATGAGTTGCGATTGCTGGGCATTTGCCAAAAAAGTCAGGATGAAATGCTTCATCAACTCGGCGTGGAGCGAGGATTCCAGTTCGTCAAACAGTGTGATTTTTGGAGATTTTATCATCACTGCAAGCAGTGCGGAAAGCCCATAATATTGCAGGGTGCCATGCGATTCAAATTCCCACGGCAGGTCAAAACTTGTTGTTTCCCCGGATGCTTTGCTGATGGTGTGGGTAAAAAACAAACGTTTTGATGTGAATTTGGAAGAATTGACCGAAGAACCACCAATTTTTTCTCCGTTTTTTCCAAATATCGAAAGTTGCGCATTGTTGATTTGTTTGGTTTCAGTTTCGATTCGAGCATCTGAAATTTGAAAATCGGCCTTGCTCAAAAAATCAAGCAGGAGGCCTTTCAATTCAGGTTGGTTTTCCAAAACATGGTCGGCAAAATCGGTAAGTTTCGTGTTTGGAAAAATGGTCGGTTGCCAAAACTTCTGCAACCACTCTTGCACTTCCAACATCTCCGGCCACTCCACATTTGACTTTAAAAAAGCACCTGGCACGGTGTTGTTCCAAAGCACGTTGCCTTCCAAAATCGTCAAGTTTTTGGTGTTCAAGCCAATGGTACTGCCGGTTTTCAGTGTTGAAACCTGTTTTTCTGGGTCAGTTTCACGGGAAAACAACTCAGATTTCTTGCCGTTTGGGTAAAAAAACATCTTTTCCATCAAGACAAATTCGTTCTGGACTTCCAAAGTGTAATCGTACCGGACTTCTTTGTGGATAAAAATCAAGCGAAAAACCGTCGGTGATTTTCTGGTTTCCCCGTCAAATTGAAAAGGAAAAATGGCCAGCACGTCCGTTTTTTGGTTTTTAGGCATGGTCAATAAATTTCTCAAAGTGTCCATTGCCTTCAAAACCATGGTCTTGCCCGAAGCGTTTGCGCCGTAAATCATGGCCAATTTCAAGAGGCGCAGGCCACCGGTTTTGACCACGAAATAGTCTTCGTTCTCGGTTTCTTTGCCCGCCAACATGCTCAAAGTTTGGGTGTCCCGGATGGAGCCAAAATTGGTAACAGAAAACTCAACTATCATTTTTTAAATTTTAACCTTAAATTTTTGCAAGTTTACTGCAAAAGTAAATGGCCAAAATTGAAAATAGTTGATTTTAGAAAAAATGATTTCAAAAACCGTTTTTGCAAACCCATGGTCGGGTTTAGAAAAAACCACCGATTTTTCGGCCTTCAAAATCAAAAAAAAATCCAATGCCAATCGCAAAAAAAATCCGCGAAAGTTTTGCCAAACAAGGTTTGATGGCCACCCTCGGCGCAAAAATCACGGCCATCGAAACCGGAAAAGTGGTGCTCGAATGCCCGTTCCGCGAAGGGTTGGGGCAGCAGCACGGCTTTTTTCACGCGGGCGTTTTGGCCAGTTTGGCCGACTCGGCCTGTGGCTACGCCGCGCTTTCGGTGATGCCCGAAACGGCAGATGTCCTGTCCATCGAGTTCAAAATCAACCTGTTGAAACCTGCAAAAACGGAAAAAATCATCGCCACCGGGACGGTTTTGCAGGCCGGAAAAAACGTGGTGGTCTGCGAAGCCACGGTCAGCGACGCGAGCGGTGGCGGGCGGGTTTTTGCAAAAATGGTGGCCACGATGTTCGTGGTTCACGCCGGGAAGGATTAGAAAAGACATTTTTTAAAAAATGCCTTTTCTTTCGGCCATGAATTTCACCGCAATCCTCGACGATTTCCAGTCCGAACTCTGGCATTTTTTCATCCCGGTGCCCGCCGCGATTGCCAACCAATTTATCGAAAACACCGACCGCCGCGTCGTTTGCACGCTGAAAACGATGGGTGACAGCGGCCAATCCGTTGATTTTCAATGCGCTTTGATGCCGCGCGGCGACGGATCGTCATTTATAAATGTCAACAAAAAAATCCGCGACAAATTGAAATTGAAGGTCGGCCAGCAAGTCGAGGTCTTTTTGAAAAAGGACGAAAGCGAGTACGGTTTGCCGATGCCCGATGAATTTCGCGAAGTTTTGGACTCCGACCCGGAGGGAAATGATTTTTTCGAGGCACTCACACCGGGCAAAAAACGCAGCCTTTTGTACATCGCCGGGCAGTTGAAAAATGTGGACTCGCGGATTTCGCGGGCACTCGCAATCGTCGAACATTTGAAAAAAAACGAGGGGAAAATCAATTTCAAACAGTTGGGCGAGGACATCAAGAACATGAATTCGCAATTCAAATAACATGGAAAAAACTACCCAACCCCAAACCCGCGTCATCCTGATCGGTGCCGGAATCATGTCCGCAACGCTCGCCGTGCTTTTGAAAAAACTCCAACCGGACCTCGAAATCACCATTTTTGAACGGCTCGGCGAGGTGGCCGCCGAAAGTTCCGACGCGCTCAACAATGCAGGGACGGGACATTCCGCGTTTTGCGAACTCAATTACACACCCGAAAACCCGGCGGACGGCTCGATTGATATTTCAAAAGCCATCAAAATCGCCTCGTCGTTTGAGTTTTCAAAAGAGTTTTGGGCGGGTTTGGTGCGTGCAAAAAATCTCCAAAATCCTGAAAATTTTATCCGAAAAGTGCCGCACATCGCTTTCGTTTGGGGGGCAGAAAATGTGGCTTTTTTGAAAAAAAGGTACGATGCGCTGGTGCAGCATCCACTATTTTTCGGGATGGAATACACTGAAAACCAAGAAGTTATGGCCGATTGGATGCCTTTGGTGATGGCTGGCCGTCTCGCCTCAGGCGAGAGCGAACCCGTCGCCGCAACGAAAATGGACATCGGAACGGACGTTAATTTTGGCAATTTGACCCGCGCCATGTTCCAATATTTGGAAACTTTGCCGGGTGTTTCGCTGCACCTGCGGCACGAAGTCCGGGATTTGGAAAAAGGGAAAAACGGGGCGTGGTATGTTTCGGTCGAGGATTTGGAAAACGAGGAAAATTTGCGGCTCGTGGCAGATTTTGTGTTCATCGGCGCGGGCGGCGGGGCGTTGCCGCTTTTGGAAAAATCGAATATCGAAGAGGCCGAGGGCTACGGCGGTTTCCCGATTTCTGGGCAGTGGCTGATTTGCAACAACCCGGAAATTATCGAGCGGCACGCCGCAAAAGTTTATGGAAAAGCCGCCGTCGGTGCGCCGCCGATGTCCGTGCCGCACCTCGACACGCGGATGATTGACGGGAAAAAACAACTGCTTTTTGGGCCGTTTGCTGGTTTTTCCACCAAATTTTTAAAAAATGGGTCGTTTTGGGATTTGCCCGCGTCCATCGAATTCGAGAATTTTTTGCCGATGCTTGCCGCCGGTTGGCACAATTTGGCTTTGACAAAATACTTGATTCAGCAAGTTTCGCAGTCGCCGGAAGACCGTTTAGAGGCCTTGCGCGAATATTTTCCAGAGGCAAAAATCACAGATTGGGATTTGGCCGTCGCCGGGCAGCGGGTGCAGGTCATCAAAAAAGACGATGAAAAAGTGGGTGTTTTGGAATTCGGAACCGAGTTGGTTTGCGCTGCGGACGGCAGTTTGGCGGCACTTTTGGGCGCGTCGCCGGGTGCTTCGACGGCGGTTTCTGCCATGATTGATGTTTTAAAAAAGTGTTTTCCCGAAGAAATGGAAACGCCGGAGTGGAAAAGTGCTTTGAAAAAATGGGTGCCGTCGTTCGGGAAATGGATCGTGAAAGAAAATCGGTGCCAATTTTCACGGGAAGTGCGGCAGCGGGAATTGGGTTTAAATTGAAAATGGGCTGAAAATTTTTGCCCTGATTTTGTCCCAAAAACCAGTTTGATAGCCTTCTGGGAGTGAATTAATATCTCTCAAAGTTATTTTCGCCATAAACCGGACGCGCCAATTTGGATCGTTCGACAAGGTTTCAACGAGTTTGGAAACGACAGCGGGGTGTTTTTTGTGGTTCTCGTCGTCCAGAAAATGGCTGAGCAAATTGATGGCCTCGAAACGGATGACTGGTTTTTGGTCGTCCAGTTGGCTTCCCATGAATTTGACGAGGCGTTGGATGTGCGGGAAATTGCCAGTTTCCAAATTGAAGCACAATTCCGTCAAATTATCGAGCACATCCTTTGGTTTGGGATGGGTTTTGGCGGCAGAAAAAAGCCGATCAACCTCGTCTGCCAAAAAATTTCCCCAATTTTCGGGGTCGCCCGCAAGTGCTTCGTAAATCAAGCAAAGCGGGGACATTGCCTCAAATTCAAGCGTTTTGACTTCCCTTTTAAATTTTTCAGGGTCTGACGTGGCATAACGATTGATTTCATCAAAAATCAATTCCTGTTCTGCTGACGAAAGGTCATAAAAACTTTCGTTTGCATCTTTGCCAAACGTGTCGTTCGTGTATTTTTCGAGAATGGAATGCATCGTGGTTTTAATTTTTCCAAAAGTAAGATGATTCTTGGAAACAGCAATCGTCGAGGTTCGTGTCATTTGAACCATTTGAAAAAACGCCTGTTTCAAAAAACTCCACTACCTTTGTCCGCACGAAAAAAGCAGTTCCGTCTTTTTATGAAACGCATAATTTCCATCCTTTTCCTTTTCATCATGACCGCAAACGTGGCTGTTTCGCTCGTTGAACAGTTGCGGCACAAGGTTTTGACGGAATTGAAAGAGGTCGAGAAAAAAGATGCGAACGAAAAAGAAAAGAAGGAAACTGAACAAGACGAAAAAGAAAAAGAGCGAAAATTTGAATCGCTCGTCCACCATTTTTCGATTAAAAATGACGCGCTGTATTTAACAAACCTATTGAAATCGCAGATTTTCCACAGCGATTTCTTGATTTCTGAATATCACGGCCAATTGCCGGAATTGCCTCCAAAGGCGTAATCCGCCTGTTTTTTTCAAATACAATTTCTTGTTTTTGACAATTCTGAACGTCCAAATGGGCTTCGGTTTTTCATTTCTATTCATTCGATGACTTGAAATCATCGAATGAGAAACCGGGATTCATCGGTCGACTTGGAGTCGTCGGATGGAGCAAATCATTCAAATCCAACTTTTATGAAAAGTAGAACAGCATACCTCAAATCGGACATCCTCTCCGGTCTGGTCGTTTTTTTGGTGGCACTGCCACTTTGTTTGGGCATTGCGCTGGCGAGCGGCGCACCACTTTTTGCTGGAATTATTGCGGGGGTGATCGGCGGCATCGTGGTCGGGATTTTGAGCAATTCACAGTTGAGCGTCGCGGGACCGGCTGCCGGTTTGACGGCGATAATTTTGACGGCCATCGGAAGTTTGGGCGATTATCAGACGTTTTTGATGGCCGTTGTTTTGGCTGGAATTCTCCAAATTTTGCTCGGAATCGCAAAAGCGGGCACGATTTCCAACTATTTCCCATCGAATGTCATCGAAGGGATGCTCACGGCGATCGGGGTCATCATCATTTTAAAACAATTGCCGCACGCCATCGGCTACGACGCTGACAATGAAGGCGATTTCTTTTTTATCGAAGACAAAACCGGCCACAACACTTTTTCCGCGCTGTTCGACGCTGTCAATTTTTCGCATCCCGGCGCGATCATCGTCAGTTTGGTTTCGTTGGCGATTTTGATTGCTTTTTTGAAAGTGCCTTTTTTGAAAAATTTGAAAGTCGTGCCCGGTGCTTTGATCGCGGTGATTGCCGGGGTGGTGATCAACGAAATTTTCAAAATGAACGGTTCGCCGTTGGTCATTTCGCAGGAGCATTTGGTCAATTTGCCCATCCCGAAAAATTTCGGTGATTTTCTCGGACAGTTTTCCGCGCCTGATTTTTCCCAAATTTCGAACCCAAAAGTTTGGATCACCGCCGCGACAATCGCTGCGGTGGCGAGTATCGAAACGCTTTTGTGCATCGAAGCTGCCGATAAAATGGATCCGCTGAAACGATACACGAACACGAACACCGAACTTTTGGCGCAAGGAACCGGCAATATTTTGAGCGGTTTGATCGGCGGCATCCCGATGACTTCGGTAATCGTCCGCACGTCGGCAAACGTCAATTCGGGCGGTCGGACAAAATTGGCGACCATCGCGCACGGCGTATTTTTATTGATCGCGGTGCTGAGCATCCCAACGGTTTTGAACAAAATCCCGCTGGCCTGCCTTGCCGCCATTTTGCTGATGATCGGTTACAAATTGGCCAGTCCGAAGGTTTTCAAACACATGTGGGAAAGCGGGCGGTACCAATTTGTGCCATTTATCGTGACCGTTTTGGCGGTGGTTTTCACCGATTTGTTGATGGGCGTGGGCATCGGTTTGGTGGTTTCTATCTTTTATATTTTGCGGGCAAATCTCAAATTGGCCTATTTTTTCAAAAAAGAAGAACACCACCAAGGCGAAACCATCACGATGAAATTGGCACAGGAAGTCTCGTTTTTGAACAAAGCCGCAATCAAACAGACGCTCCAAGACTTGCCCGAAAACAGCAAAATCAACATCGATGCTTCCGACACATTTTACATCGACCACGATGTTTTGGAATTGATCCGCGACTTTTTGAACATCGGATCGAAGGACAAAAACATCGCCGTCAACCTGACCGGTTTCAAAGAAGAATACCAGATCGGCACTTCACCAACCCATGTAATTTCCACTTAAAAAAACAAATTTGAATAAGATGAAAGCGCATTCAATAGAAACGCAAGCCTCAGTCACGCCAGAAAGAGCACTGCAATTTTTAAAAGAAGGCAACGAGCGGTTTATAAATAACCTAAAAGTCAACCGAAATCTCTTGCAACAAGCCAACGAGACCCGAGAC
This sequence comes from Saprospirales bacterium, assembly GCA_031398055.1. Lineage (GTDB taxonomy): Bacteria > Bacteroidota > Bacteroidia > Chitinophagales > Saprospiraceae > M3007. Next base: position 24,048 of record JANNMS010000068.1, read on the forward strand.
GGGCAGTGGCCGTTTGCCGTGATTTTGAGTTGCATCGACAGCCGCACGTCGGCAGAATTGATTTTTGACCAAGGGCTGGGCGATATTTTTTCCATCCGGATTGCCGGAAATGTGGTGAACACCGACATCATCGGCAGCCTCGAATTTGCCTGCAAAGTGTCGGGGTCAAAACTGATTGTCGTGCTTGGCCACAGCAACTGCGGCGCGATAAAAGGTGCTTGCGACCACATCGAAATGGGCAATTTGACAGAGTTGTTGTCGAAAATCCAACCGGCAGTTTATGAAGAACGGACGATCACGGATGCCAAAAAAAGGAATGCTTCCAACCCGGTTTTTGTGGAAAATGTAGCCAATCTCAATGTCCACCGCTCGGTCAAATCCATCATAAACCGCAGTTACATCCTCGAACAGATGATTGAAAAAGGTGAACTGGCCATCATCGGAGCCAAACACCACCTCGATACTGGAATGGTCGAATTTTTTGATGACTCCTGGATTTCGAACAAATCCGAGGTGAATTCGCACGTCATTTAGGAGGTTGGAATTTATTCCGACCATTTGGTCGGAATAAATTCCGACCTCCATTTTAAACTCTCAAATTCAATTTAAAATGTCAATCCGCAATTTTGAAGATATAAAAGGCGTGGGTCAAAATCCTTCCAGCCCAATTTTGCAACAGCAAGGTTTTTTGAACCATCACCACGCTGCGCCACATTTGCACGAACATTTTTTGCACAAATCGTTTGACGAAGCGCACGTTTTGCACGAGTTGTCGCATTTTTTGCCTTCGCAATCGTCGCTGAAAGATTTTATCCACCACAATTCGCTGCATGCCTACCAGCACATGAAATTTTATGATGCTATTTTTAAGGCATCTGATATTTTTGGTTATCAGGTTACTTTGGAATTGAAAGAATTCAGAGAACTTTATCAAAAAGGCAGAATAAAAAAAGAGGTGCTTGAAAACATTATTTTAAAAAGGCACGGCGCGGCACACCTTGAAAAATGGACAAAAAACCTTCTTTCAAAACCCTACGACGCGACCCGAAAACCACGGATCGGGCAGTTGCGCGGCCATTGGAAAAGTGAATTTCAGGTGGATTTGGATGGGCAGGTGCAGCCGCTTTTGTTCCGGATTTTGTGCAGTTACCTCGATCAGGGCATTTCGATTTGGCGTTTTCCGAACGACGGGAAAGGTTTTTTGGAAGCCGTCCGGTCGTTGGAACGCAGCAGTTTTGTCAGTTTTTTCAAAACAAAAAAGGCGAAAAACTTACTGCTGCACGGTGATTGCCAGATTTCGGAACTTTTGAAAATGGTCGTCGGTGACGAATCCTATTTTGAACAATATCTTTTTGACCAACAATTCAGCCATCAAGGTTGGTCGGGATTTGTCGCAGCGGTCGAAGGTCAGCCGGATGGTTTGCTCGACAAAAAGGAAATTTCGCTGCGCGATTTGATTGCTTTTGAACTGCTTTTAGAAATTGACGCGCTCGAAAACCAGTTGGGACACGATTGGAAACCACTTTGCAGCCGGGTCAAAACCTCGCCGATTGACCTGTTTTCAGAGGTTGCCGCGACGGAATTGCAGGAAGTTTTTTCGATTTTTCAGGATGCTTTTGAGTGGAGTTATTACGATGAAGTGCTTTCTGGCATTGAAAAAACGGCGAAAAAGGCAAGTTTTTCCTCCCAATCCTCCAATAACCAATTTTCAAATAACCAATTCCCCAGTAACCAACCCCCCAGTTTTCAATCCCTTTTTTGCATCGACGAGCGGGAATGTTCGCTGCGGCGGCACATCGAAAGCGTCGCGCCGGACTGCGAAACTTTGGGAACGCCCGGTTTTTTTGGCGTCGAATTTTATTTCCAGCCCGAAAACGGGCAGTTTTACGACAAACTCTGCCCCGCGCCGGTCACGCCAAAATATTTGATAAAAGAATTTGGCGGCAAAACGGAGCGCAAACACGAGTTTTTGTACACCGAAAAAACGCACACGCTGCTGCCCGGTTTTTTGATGTCGTTGACGGCTGGTTTTTTGGCGGGCGGGCAAATTGTCCGCAATCTTTTTTGGCCAAAAATGTCCCCGGCGATTTCAAATGCGTTTTTGCACGGCGATGCTTCCGCAAAATTGACGATTGAAAATACAAACCCGGCAGACCGTGAAAATGACCTGCAGATCGGTTTTTCGGTCGCCGAAATGGCCGCGCGGGTGGAAGGTCAATTGCGCGGGACTGGATTGTTGAAAAATTTTGCGCCGCTGATTTATGTCGTCGCGCACGGTTCGAGCAGCGCAAATAATCCGCACCACGGGGCGCACGATTGCGGTGCATGCAGCGGCAGGCCGGGTTCGGTGAACTCGCGGGTGTTTGCTTTTATGGCAAATCATCCAAAAGTTCGAGCGGTTTTGGCCGAAAAAGGTATCGAAATTCCTGCGGATACGCAGTTTGTCGGCGGCCTGCACGACACTGCTGCGGATGAAATCCAGTTTTTCGACACCCAAATTTTGACTTCGGAAAATGCCAAAAAGCACTTCGAAAACGTGGCGTCTTTCGAACGCGCCCTCGATTTGAATGCCAAAGAAAGGTCGCGGCGTTTTGCCTCAATCGATACCAAAATGCCCATCGAAAAAGTGCGGAAAGCGATAAAAGACCGCTCGGTTTCGCTGTTCGAGCCGCGCCCGGAATTGGGGCATGGCACGAATACTTTGTGCATCGTGGCGCGGCGGGATTTGACGAAAAACCTGTTTTTGGACCGTCGGGCGTTCCTCAATTCGTACGATTATCAGACAGATTTGGATGGAAAATACCTCGCGGGCATCATGAAACCGCTCGGCCCGGTCTGCGGCGGCATCAATTTGGAGTACTATTTTTCGCGGGTCGATAATTACAAATTGGGTGCCGGGACGAAACTTCCGCACAACGTGATGGGACTTTTTGGCGTGGCGAACAGCAGCGACGGCGATTTGCGGCCCGGTTTGCCGGTTCAGATGATCGAGGTGCACGACCCGGTCCGGCTGCTGATCATCGTCGAACATTTCCCGGAAATCGTGCTCAAAACCATCCAATCCACCCCAGAAATGTACGAATGGTTTATCAACGAATGGGTGCATTTGGCGGTCGCGCACCCCGAAAATGGGCTGTTTTATTACTTTAAAAATGGGGAGTTTTCGGTTTATCAGCCGACTTCGCAACCAATAAATACTGCGTCGGATTTTCATGTTTTGGTTGAAAACGCGGTTGAAATGGAAACGAACCACATTGCGGATGCGACATTTGAAAACCTGTCTGTTTACCAACTTAAATGACACAGAGGCTCGCAGAGGAATGGAGAACACAGAGTTTTATATTTTTTCTCTGTGTCCTCCATTCCTCCGCGAGCCTCTGTGAAACTAAAAAATTCATGCCACAACTACTTCAATATTATATCCTTATCCCACTTATCGGTTTTCTTATCTCGCTTATTTTACCGAGAAAAAAAGAGAAACTGATTTCGCTAACTGTGATAACAACTGTTTTAATTCACTCAATTGGCACTTTGTTTTTTATAGTTTTTTGGATAAAAAACAATTGCGAGACTATTGATTTTAAACACCTTGTCTTGTACAAAAGCCCCAGTTTTGAGTTCTTTATTGATTACTATTTTGATAAAATAACGGCTGTTTTTGTATTGGTTGGAAGTCTTTTGACTTTATTGGTTGCAATTTTTAGCCGTTTTTATCTGCACAGAGAATCAGGTTTTAAACGCTTTTTCAATACGCTGCTTTTGTTCTTTTTGGGGTACAATTTGGTGGTTGTTTCCGGGAATTTTGAGACGCTTTTTGTAGGCTGGGAACTGCTCGGCATCTCCTCGTTTTTGTTGATTGCGTTTTATCGAGATAGATATTTGCCAGTAAAAAATGGGTTCAAAGTGCTGTCGTTTTATCGCCTCGGAGATATTTGTCTGATGCTTGCGATGTGGATGAGTCATCATTTGTGGCATAAAAACATTACTTTTTCTTATTGGAATGATGTGAATTTGGTAAGTCAGCAATTTCAGGAACATTTTCCAGCGGCTATTTTTATCGCAATCATGGTTTTAATTGCTGCCGTGATTAAATCTGCCCAACTTCCTTTTTCAACTTGGTTGCCGCGTGCGATGGAAGGCCCGACGACTTCGAGTGCTATTTTTTATGGTTCGTTGTCTGTTCATATTGGTGCGTTTTTGTTGTTGCGGACTTATCCTTTTTGGCAAAATCAATGGCTGATAACGGGTTTGATTATCGCCATTGGTTTGTCCACAAGTTTGGTTGCAACAACAATTGCGCGTGTCCAATCTTCTGTAAAAACTCAGATTGCGTATTCATCCATTGCCCAAATCGGTTTGATTTTTATAGAAATCGCGCTCGGTTTTCATGTTTTGGCACTGGTTCATTTTGCTGGGAACGCTTTTTTGCGGACCTACCAATTGTTGGTTTCGCCGTCAGTTTTGGGTTATTTGACGCACGATATGTTTTTCAATTTTAAGCCCAATAACACGGATAGAAAAGGCACTTTTTTAGATAAGATAAGCGATACAATTTATGTCTTATCCATCAAAGAATGGAACCTTGATTTTCTATTGAATTACTGTTTTTGGAAACCATTTAAATGGATCGGCGGGCAGTTGAATTTTATCAATAAAACGGCTATCTGGATAGTGATTTTGTTATCGGGAATAGTCGGTTTGTTATTTATAGATAAGTCGAGTGGGCTTGTCCACGTTTATTTTCCTTTATTTTTTGCGTTGGTCGGTTTGTTGATGGTCTTATCTGTTTTTAGTGAACGCGGCGATGCAAAACGGGCATGGATAATTGTATCCGTCAGTCAGGTTTTTACGCTGTTTTCTATCTTATTTAATGGGGAAATAGATTTAAGGCAGATCGTATTTTATTTAAGCGGGACAACGGTTGCCGCACTTGTCGGATATATTTGTTTGCAAAAAACTAAGGCAATTGACAACGATATTGACTTGAACAATTATCACGGATATGGTTACGAACAACCGTGGATTGCTTTTGTGTTCCTGCTTTCTGGTTTGGCTTTGGCCGGTTTTCCGATTTCGCCCACGTTTATCGGCATTGATCTGTTGTTCACGAATATCCATGCGCATCAAATAATTTTGGTCGGTTTGACGGCTTTGAATTTCCTGTTTTTGGAATTGACTTTGATCCGGATTTATAGCCGCGTTTTTATGGGGCAGCACAAAAAAATGGATCATCCGGTTGCATTCAAATCGTCGTAGATTTTTTGAAAAAACGTCGGCGAGGTTTTGAAAATCTCGCCGACGTTTTTTTTAATTTGCCGTCCGCCGAAACTCCGTCGGCGTCATCCCAGTCGTTTTTTTGAAAGTGTTGTTGAACGACATTTTGTTGTTGAAACCCACGGCGTAGGCAATTTCGATGATGTTCATTTCCTGTTTTGAAGTTCCGGCGAGCATTTTTCGTGCTTCTTCGACGCGCAGCGAATTTATATAATCAAAAAACGACTTCCCCAAATGCTCGTTGATGACTTGCGAAACGTGGTGTTTTCCCGCGCCGAGCCGCTCGGCGAGGTCGTCCAAACGCAGTTCCGGGTTTTGGTAAAGTTTTTCGTTTTCCATGATTTCGGCCAGTTTTTGGGCGATGGAATTCCCGGCGGCGGGGGTCAAACCTGAGTTTTTGTATTTTTCAAAATGTGGCGCGGCGGCAGGTTCTGTCATTTTAAAACCTTGAAAAACAGCAGGTTGCGCCCAACCAGCGTAGGCAATCAGGTAAATAAACGCGGTCATCGCAGCCGAAATATGGTAATCCCAATCGAGGTTGAAAAATGGGAAACGGCTCAAAATAAAGTAGGACAAATAGGCCAAAGCGTAGCCGAGGAAAAAGAAATTGAGCAACCGCCCCCATTTTGCCGACTGCCCAACTTGCGGCTGATTTTGGATAAACCAAAAATTCCACACGGCATAACCAATCAGGTGGGCGATCCGAAACCAGATGAAAAATTTGACCAAAATTGGGTTCAATTCTGAATTCCGCTCCCCGGAAGCAATGGCAACTTTCGCCGCTCCGTCCAATAAATAAAAAGGGAAAACGGTCAAAACGCCCACGACGAACGACAAAAAATGCCACAAATCGCGCCGCCGCAACTTTTCATTTCCATAAATGCACCGAAAATAGAGGTACAAAACCGGCCCAAAAAGCAGTGGAAATTGCAGCGAAACATTCATCCAATGTGGATAGAGTTGAATCAGTTGTGTCCAATAAAGCACATATTCGAGCATCGTCAGGCCAAAAAGGGACATCAAAACGGCAAGCAAGCGGTTGCCCAAACGATGACCATTTTTCCATCGCCACAACATCAAGGCAACAAAAAAACCTTGCATCGCGGCGATCAAAAAGGCGATCGTCCAAGCAGAAAAAGTGTCAGGCAGGTTCATAAATTTAGTTGATTGGTTATTAGGGAATTGGTTATTGGAAAATCAGGCACTAATTTATGAAGGCCAATTTCCCAATAACCAATTTCTCAATATCCAAATTCAAATCCCCGGAATCTCCCGGTTCCGGAAAGCATCGACAAAAAGCAAATGGTCGTTGCGAACGGCAGCGGCGTAATTCACGCCAAAATCGGAGATGTGCGCCACAAAATCGCTTTCCCGCCCGTCCAAAACGCGGTTGATTTCCATTTCGGCGGAATAATTTATCAAAGTTTGGTCGCTGTCCGCATCGCTGACGCAGTGGATTTTGGCCACACAGCGGGCGAGGTCAGCGGTCACTTCCATCATTTCGTCAAAATCGGAGATGTTTCCCCAATCCAAATCGGCGCAATACGGGCTGACCTCGGCGGCATAAATTCCCTTGCCGTCGAGGCTCGTGTAGCCGAGCAGCGGGTCGGCGTAGGCCTGCAAAGCACGTTGGGAAACGGCAGTCCGGTGGCCGTCGTGCAAAAAATAACCGCTGATGTTCGGGTCGGTGATGTATTTGGCGACCGCCGAAGGTTGCGCGATTTTCATCGAAAGCAAAAGGTCGTTTTCGAGTGCCTGCGAATCGCCCTCCAAAAGCACGGTGTACATTTCGAGCCCCGCCGAACCGATGCCGAGGCCTTTTCGACGGGTATAATCTTTGGCAAAATATTCCAGCCGGCGGCGTTTTTTCTTGTCCGGGATGGTCTGGTAATATTCTTCGAGGGCGGCTTCGAGTTTGGCGTGGGTGGCCGCGTCAACGGGCGAGCAGAATTTATTTATCTTAAATTTTCGGTCGGCGTCGCGGATTTCGGTGTCGCCGTCGAGCCGTCCGATGCGGGTGAGCAGGCGTGCTTTTTGCAAAATCCCGAGCGTCGGACCCTTCGCCGTGTCCAACCGGAGCGAGAAATCGCGGTCTTCGCCTTTTGCAAAACGCGCCACTTGCTGGGCATAATTTTGGGCAGCGTGACCCACCAAATCTTTGATTTCGCCATCGGAAAGTGCTTTGTGGTAGCCAATCAGGGCCAAACCGGCGGCAAAACGTTTGACATCCCATGAAAACGGGGCGACATAAGCCTCGTCAAAATCGTTGACATCAAAAACCAGTTGGCCTGCACCATTAATATAGGTACCGAAATTTTCGGCGTGCAAATCGCCCTGAATCCAAACGCGCCCTGTTTTTTCATTGATAAACGGGTCGGTGTCGCGGCTCACGTCGGCGTAAAAAAGTGCCGCCGAGCCGCGATAAAATGCGACCGAAGTTTCTGCCATTTTTCGGAATTTGCCGCGCCACGCACCGGGGTCGGCGGCAATCAGGCCTGCATAATTGTCCGTAAATGAATTGATGATGAATTTTTGGCGGCTTTTTGGTTTTTCTTTTTTGATGAGCTGCGAGATGCTTGACATAAATGTTGGTTGGTTAATTATTTAAAAAAATTGTTCCGCTGACCTTGAAGAATTTGTGCGGTAAAGATTTTGAATTTGCCGGAAATCGCAACAGTTTGGCCGCCCTATTTTTTCAAAAAATAGGATTTATTTTCATTTTTAAAATACTGGAAAAAGGAAAGGTGGCGGTTTTTTCTTATTCCCTCAATTTTGAGGAGATTGGAAAAAATCATTTGGATTTCCCGCCCCGCGAAAGTTTTTTAAACCCACTTTCCAACTCGCCAAAACCCGCGCTGCTGCCCAAACCCGCCTGTTTTTCTTTAAATTTTTCAAATTCCGACTGCGCCAGTTCGTCGGCCAATTTTCTGGAAATCCGCCCCGCGCCTTCCAAAATCTCACGTTCGTTGATGGTCAAAATGTCGTGGAGTTTTGAAATCCAATCGCGCATGTACATCGGGCGTTTTGAAAATGCTTGGGCTTCGGCGAAGGCCAAATATTGCTCGACCAACAAATTCAAGGTGTGCAATTCGTTTTCCGACAGGTAGTTTTTGGCAATCGTGATGTCAGATTTTCGGATTTTACTGCCCGCCCAAGTCGTCAAACCCATGTTCGGGTGCTCGGAATTGGCGCGGTGATAAACCAATTCGGCAGCCGTGTGGCGGTGCACAGCCCAGTGCAATTTGTTTTGCATCGAGGCATAAAAACCTTTCGACAGGTCGGAAGCATCTTCGTAATCAATGCTGCTGGCGAAAATTTCCTTTACTTTTTGGTAAAAAACGGCCTCCGACGAGCGGATGTCGCGGATGCGTTCGAGCAGTTCGTCAAAATAATTCATCTGCCCGGCAGACTTCAAACGCTGGTCGTCGAGGGTAAAACCTTTGATCAAAAACTCGCGCAGCCGCCCCGTCGCCCAAATCCGAAACTGCGTGCCCCGGTGCGAATTGACGCGATAGCCGACTGAAATAATGACATCGAGATTGAAATTTTGCACTTTTCGTTGCACCCTTCGTTTGCCTTCTTCTTGAACTGTCAAGTATTCCTTGACAGTTGCCGATTCCAACAATTCGCCTTCTTGAAAGATATTTTTGATGTGCAGACTGATGTTTTGCTTTGTCGTCTGAAAAAGTTCGGCCATTTGTTGTTGGCTGAGCCAAACGGTTTCGTTTTCGAGGCGCACTTCGATGCGGGTGTCGCCCGTTTCGGTTTGGTAAAGGATGATTTCGCTGTCCATTTTGGTCTGGTATTTTGAAAAAAATGTGGGCAAATGTCCATTTTTAAAACCAAAACGGCCAACAATTTGTGGCAAAAAAGCCTTCTCCGCGCCTGATTTTTAGTTTTTCAAACCTGGGTTGGACGTCCCACCAGCGTGTCCACATTGGCGATGAAAATATTGAAATGGCACAAGAGTTTGTTTTCTTCTGAAAGGTTCCGTTTTTTGTGCTTAAACAAACTCAATTTTTTGAAAAAGATGCCCGGTTTTTCCGTTTCAACTGCCGCAAATATCGAATGGGTGATTTCGGAAAAATCAAAAGAACGCGAGTGGATGGGGTTTTCAAATGGATACCTTTGGCCGTTTTATCCATCAAAGCAAGGCAATTTTTTGAAAAAAGACGGTAGGTTGACTTGTTCAAATCCCTGGCTGCTTGCATCGTTTTGAAAAAAATGCTGTCAGGAACAGCCACTTCAAAAGCCTTCAATGAAAGATTGCCATCCCAGTTTCTGTTAAATCCCTCCACAACTTTGCCTTCTGTCGGCAAAACAAGAGTGCTCACAGCCGTCGAATTTTTGGGGTAAAAACCAAATGTAAGTTCGTCCACCATGCGAGATCCATCCATTTGCACCCAACTTACAAAAGCGTGGCCGCCGATGGAAAAAGGTACCAACCGGGGCGGTCGACAGTAAAAAACGATGAACTTTGAGGTATTTAAAGGTGATTGTGCATAAAAAATGGGTTGATATCCGAAAATCAGGAGCAGGAGAACCAAACGGCGTTTCTTCATTTTTGGTCATTTTTACAGGTTAAACGCATTAAAATTCATTCCCGAAGGGAATCTATGTTTATAGAAATGGAAACGGACAATCCCGAGAAATCCCGAAGGGATTTTATGTTCGCCTGCCCAATTTTTCACATAAAATCCCTTCGGGATTTGAGGAAA
>JANNMS010000069.1:0-4299 GCA_031398055.1 Saprospirales bacterium
TTCAAATCCCGAAGGGATTTTATGTAAAAACTCGCGCCTGAAAACATAAAATCCCTTCGGGATTTATCGGGATTGTCCATTTCCATTTCTATAAACATAGATTCCCTTCGGGAATGGATTTTAATGCGTTTGACCTGATTGCCGACGACATTTTGTCCGCCACCAAAACTTTCAGCCGGTCGAGTTCTGATTTTTTCACATCAAAAACGAGTTCGTCGTGCACCTGCAAAATCATTTTTGACTCCATTTTTTTCAATCAAAATGTCTTGAATTGGGATCTCACAATATCAATTGGTTTGAAAGTGGCTTCATCAGGAATTAATTCATGCAAATATTCAAATTGTTCTCTGTCTAAAATTATCAACATACTTGATTCATCTAGCCACAAGCAAAAAACCCGTTCAGTTTTTTCAAAATCCTCCAAAATTTCATTGATAATTGTGGTTCAAATTTGTTGAATAAAATAGTAATTCTAATTGTAGCAATAACAATAACGCCAATAATTAATAAGCCGATAGTCCTTATTTCAATACCTTCTAACTCTATCAAATTTTCAGGGACAAAACCCCTTATTAATTCAAGAAATAAGAATAGTAGAATGGTAATAAAAGTAAAGGAAAACAACCTGTTTTATTATCCTTTTATTACTTATCGTACGGTTATCTAATTGGTCTAAAATATCTCTTTCCATAATTTAATTATTGTTTCGGTTTAAAATTTACCAATCACTTAAACTGTATCGCCCGCAGCGGCGAAATCCGCGAAACCACCAGCGACGGCGCAATCAAAAACAACAAAGTCAAAAGCACCGTCAATAAATTTATCGCCAAAATCGGCCAAAAATTCAAGTCAACCGGGGCATAACTGAGGTAATAATCGGCCTCGTTCAAACGGATAAAACGGAATTTTTCCTGCAAAAGACAAAACCCGATGCCCAACAAATTGCCCCAAAAAATGCCGCGCAGCGTAATCGAAGCGGCATTGAAAATGAAAATTTGTTGAATTCGGAAGTCGCGTTCGCCGAGCGATTTGAGGATGCCAATCATGTTCGTGCGTTCCAAAACCAAGACGAGCAGGGCGGTAATCATATTGATAATGGCCACGACCAGCATCAAACCGAGGATGACAACTTCGTTCAAATTTTGCAGTTCGAGCCATTCAAATATGGCCGGGAATTTTTCGCGGATGCTCACCGACAGCAGGTTTTCTGGCAACAACTCGCTGTAAATGAACTCGTTGTACGTGTCGAGGTCGCGCAAATCTTCGAGCCAAATTTCAAAACCGGCGACTTGGTCGGGCTGCCAGCCGAGCAATTCTTGCACCGTTCGGATGTCGCAGAGCGCAAATTTGCGGTCATATTCTTCCAACCCGGTTTTGTAAATCCCAGAAACTTGGAACGCCCGGCGGAGTTGCTCGCCTTCTTTTACAAAATGCACGACAAATTTGTCGCCGACCCCAACTTGCAAACGGTCGGCAGTTTGCCGCGAAATAATGATGTCGCGCGACGCGGCCGAGTCCGAAAAAGCAATCGCGTGGCCTTCCATCAAATACGGTTTCAAATTTTCCCAATCAAAATCGCGCCCGATTCCTTTCAAAATGATGCCTTCCAGCGCGGTTTTTGTGCGGATGATGCCTGCTTTGTGGGCAAAAACTTGGATGTGCCGCACGCCGCCGCGCGAGTTTTCGACCTCGCCGGTGACGAGATTTGTAAATTGGACGCGCCGAAAAGTGTCGAGCGAAGGGTAAAATTTTTGGTCAATCGAAATCGGCAGAGGCTCGAACGACAGCGAATAACCCGTATCCGAAATGTGCAAGTGCCCCCAAAAACCAAAGATTTTTTGCCCGATTTCTTTTTTAAAACCAGAAATCAAAGCAGATGAGGCAATCATCACGCCCACCGACAGAGTCACAGCCACCACCGCGATGCGGATAATGATGCTGGAAAAATTTTTTTCGCCGGAAAAAGAGAGGCGGCGAGCGATGAAAAATGGGAAATTCATTTTTGAACGATGAACGATGAACTATAAACTATGAACGTTTTGAACGGTAAGGTTCATAGTTTATAGTTCATAGTTCAACAATTTAGGCTGCGATGGCGGCGGGTTCGTAATAAACTTTTATCAAGTCGGTGATGGGCAAATCAAGCATGGCATAAGTTCTACCATGCTTGTCGGCGAATTCTACCAGCACATATTCTTCGTTAAAAACTTCAACGATGGTGCCGATGGCTCCTTCCCGAACGCCTTCTTTTTCGATTGCTTTTTTGATGACTACGACATCCAGCAATTCAAAATTTCTATCTTCCATTGTTTTTAAATTTAAAGGATATAACAAGTGGTCAATCTTGGAAAATCTTCGTCAAATTGGACAATCCAACCTGTCCTGATTTTTGCAGTTCGATTATTTCGAGTGATGAAAAAATCTACTTGCCAAAGTTCTCCAAAATTATTGGTTTTTGTGGCGATTGCCGCTTCAATTTTTATGGCAGAAAGAATTTCGAATTTCAACCAAAAACTATCCAAATAGTTGATACCCAATATTTTATCAAATAGGTACGCTTTGTGTTTTCCAACTGGGTGAAAGGGATTAAGTGAATAATCTTCCAGTTTTCTATCATCGATAAAAGCGTTGTCTGCGTTTGGTAATTTCATAGTTTGGATTGCAAAAGTGTTGGTCAAAAGATTTTTCCGGGGTTCAAAATGCCCCGCGGGTCAAAAACCTTTTTGATTTGCCGCCGCAATTTCAACTCAGTTTTCGAGAAAACGATGTCCAAATATCTTTTTTGCACCAAACCAATGCCGTGCTCCCCGGAAATCGTGCCGCCCACACTTTTTACAAACTCGAAAATTTCGCGGATGCCTTTGGGCACTTCCTCGTTCCAATTTTCCAAAGACAAATCGCCCCGCAAAATATTTACGTGCAAATTTCCGTCGCCCGCGTGGCCGTAGCAAACCGATTCGAAGCCGTATTTTTTGCCCACATTTTTTACCGTTTTCAAAAGTTCGGGCAAAAAAGCGCGTGGCACGACGGTGTCTTCTTCTTTGTAAATGGAGTTTTTTTTGACGGCCTGCGCCACGTTTCGGCGCAATTTCCAGAGGCTGGTTTTCGTCGCGTCGTCGTCGGCAAAAAGGATTTCGCCGCAGTCGTAGTTTTCCAAAACCCGTGTAATTACCTCACAATCAACGTAAAGTGAATCCAAATGAAAACCATCCAACTCAATCAGCAGGTGCGCGGCCACATCATTTTCCAACGGAACAATCACTTCGCCGATGTACCGGATTGCCCATTCGATGGCATTTCTTTCCATAAATTCCAGTCCGCTCGGCACGACTCCGGCCTGAAAAATAGCAGCGACCGCCGCGCAGGCACTTTCCGCCGAGCGGAACGGAACGAGCATTAGCAAATTTTGAGTGGGGTGCGGCTGCAATTTCAGGACGATTTTCGTGACCACGCCGAGCGTTCCTTCGCTGCCGACGACGAGGTGGGTGAGGTTGTAACCCGTGCTGTTTTTTAATGTGTTCGAGCCAGTCCAGATGATTTCGCCGTCGGGCAGCACCATTTCGAGGTTCAAAACATGGTCGCGCACGACTCCATATTTTACGGCTTTTGGCCCGCCAGCGTTCGTGTTGACGTTGCCACCGATGAACGACCAGCCGCGGCTCGCTGGGTCGGGCGGATAAAACAAACCCTTCTCTTTCAACAAGTTCTGTAATATTTCGGTGATGATTCCCGGCTCGACGGTCACCTGAAAATTGGCTTCGTCGAGGTTCAAAATTTTGTCAAAACGCCGCATCGAAATCACCAAACCACCCGCAATTGGCAACGCACCGCCCGCCAAACCGGAGCCGCCGCCGCCGCGCACCGTCACCGGGATCCGGTGGCGGTGGCAAATTTTCATCAAACTACTAATTTCTTCCGTCGAACCGGGCAGGGCAACAGCTTCGGGCAAAAAGCAGAGGTCTTCGGTTTCATCGTGCGAGGCATCGCGGCAAGTGAGGTCGTCGGTTTGGAAAAAATTTTCACCCACAATTTTTTGCATCGCAGCGACGAGTTCGGGGGTGATTTTATTGAAATTTTGCTTTTTCATTTTTGGCAAAAATGGCTTTTTCCGCAAAAGTAAAACAGTTGGAGCGGTCGAAAACTGCAAACAACATTCGCAAACAGGTCAAACGCATTAAAATCCATTCCCGAAGGGAATCTATGTTTATAGAAATTGAAATGGACATGCACGAGAAATCCCGAAGGGATTTTATGTAAAAACTCGCGCCTGAAAACATAAAATCCCTTCGGGATTTGAGG
>JANNMS010000076.1:0-49333 GCA_031398055.1 Saprospirales bacterium
GCCGGCAGGTCTTATTTTTTTTCTGCCATGACATTTAATGTAAAATTGACGGTCGAATCGCTTCCGAACGGCTTCGTAATCGGGACTTGTTATTTTCCGGTCTTTGAAAATGTCTGGCCGCCGAGCGTGAATTTTTCGCCAAAACAAATGGTTTCCGTTCGGCTGGAAATCGCCGCTGGCAAAATTTTTAAAGTCAAATTCACGGTCGAATCGCAGCCAAACGGGGTCAAAAATTTGACTTGATAATTTCCAGAATTTGAAAATGTCTGGCCGCCGAGCGAAAATGTTTCTCCAAAACAGATGGTTTCCGCACGGTCGGATTTGGCTTCGGGAAGGATTTTCAAATCCAAAGTCACCGTCGAATCGCAGCCAAAAGCGGTTTGAAAAACGACCGGGAATTTTCCGGGCGTTGAAAATGTCTGGCCGCCGAGGGTGAAAGTTTCGCCAAAACATAAGGTTTTGGGCAGGTCGGATTTGGCTTCTGGCAAAATTTTCAAATCCAAAGTCACCGTCGAATCGCAGCCAAAAGCGGTTTGAAAAACGACTGGGAATTTTCCAGAATTTGAAAATGTCTGGCCGCCGAGCGTGAAAGTTTCGCCAAAACAAATCGTCATCGGCAGGTCGGATTTGGCTTCGGGGCGGATTTTCAAATCCAATTTTACGATGCTGTCGCAGCCCGTTTTTGGGTTCGCCAATATTTTTTGGTACAGCCCGGCAGTAGTCAAAATGTCGCCGAGAAATGGGTAAGTTTTTCCAAAACAGATCGTTGCCGACAAATTTGTGGTGACGACGGGCAAAATTTCGACGACATAATTAACGATGCTGTCGCAGCCGAGCGGCGTTTTGTAAACGTGCGGAAACGTGCCGGCGGTGTGAAATTTCAATCCGTCCACCGTGATCGTGTCGCCCGCGCAACATTCGAGCGGTTTTTCGAGGGTCGGCACGGCGGGGACGTGGATCGTGATGCAAGTCGGCGGGATTTCATGGCAAATTCCGAAGGCCTGCGAGCAAAGTTCGTAATCGCCCGCCGCCGGGAAAGTGAGTTCGACGGCTTGCTGGCCGGAAGCGATTTCGTTGCCGTCGAGCCACCATTTGTGGAGTCGGTTGCAGGGCAAACCGGGGATGTGATAAGTTGCGGGCAAACCGGCGCAGATTTCGGTGGGGCCAGTGACGACTCCGCTGTCCGTCCAATTTGGCGGCAAGGTCGAACCGGCCAAAACATTGATGTTGAAAGCACAATCCGAGCCGCCGTCCGAGTCAAAAACCAGATAATAACAACCACCTTCCTCGAAGGGCACGGAGTTTTTGAAAACGTAGGATTTGTTGAAACCGATGGCGGTCACGCAACTGTCCGAGACCAAAGTGAACTGGTTGCAGCCGGTACTTTTATAAATGGCGGCTTCCATTCCGCAACATTTATCGCAGTCGAACACCTCAATTTCGAGTTCCAAAAAGGTCGTTCCGGCCATAAAACCAAGATAGTTTTGGTTCAAAAGCCACTCGGTACAAAAATCGGGGAGCGGTTGGCCGATTTCTGTCATAATCAAACGGTTGGTGTAGCCGTCGATCCCGGAGCAGGAAATGCAAGTTTGATTGCAATATTGGGCGAGTGTCGGGCTGTCGCAGCCAGGTTGCCCAAATAATTTGAGGGTGAAAAACAGCAAAAATGACAGCAGTGTTGGGTGGGTGTAGTTCGGTTTCATGCAGATTGATGTGGGTTTGAAATGTCATCGTAACCAACAGATGCAGGCAGATAACGAAGTGTTGACAAAGTTGCGGTAAGAAACTTAATGCGTTTTTGGATTATCAAACGCCGCAAACTGCGGGATGGCTTTTCAACGAAGAGGCACAAAATTAAAACTATTGACTCGAAACAGTCGCTTTTTGGTTCAAATAACACTACTTTATCTTGAAAAAAGGGGAATCCAGCACCCAGCGCAAATTTTTTTCAAATTTTGAAAAAAACTAATCCGCCGTTTTTTCGGGCAATTCAAAATTGGTGCGGTTTAAAAATTTGGCGGCTTTTGTTTCGGCGAGGATTTCCAACTCTCTTTTTGCGCGTTTTGAAAGGATGGAAAGCCGTTCTTCTTGCGAAAAACCCATTTCAATCAAAGTCGCATTTTGACTTTCCATGTTTGCCAAAACCTGCAATTCGATTTCGGACGCCGCGTCGCGCATATTTCCCCGCGATTCGGGATTGAGCAAACGCCATTGTTTTGCTGGCATTCCAAAAAGCGCAACATTTAATAAATCAGCCTCCGACGCAAAATACAAAGCCTCGCGAGCGGTGTTCCATTCGAGCATCGGCACGAGGTTTTCACGGACGGCATCGGAATGGATGGCATAATTTGCACGGGCGAGTTCGCGGCGCAAATCCCAAGTTTGACCGAGTTGGCGACCTTCCGAAATTTTGAGCCGTTTGTATTCTCCAATAAAATATAGGTAAAATTCGACGTCGAACCAATTCATAAATTGAATGGCGATTTCTTCGTGGGCAAATGTTCCGCCGTACCTGCCGGGCTCAGAAATCAGTCCAATCGCCCCGGCTTGCTCGATCCATTTTTTCATGGACAAATAATAATTGTTGAGGCCGATTTTATTTTTAATCCCCACCAAACGGTGGGGTTTAAAATCGGGGTTGTTCAAAGTTTCCCAGTGGGTCAAAAATTCGAGGTTGTTTGCATTTTTCAAATAAGATTGCAGGATGACATCGCTGGTCGTGTCGGCGGTTTTGGCGATGTCGGTGAGGCAAAAAAACAAGGCTTGCTCGGTTTCAAAATACCGAACGGGCAGGCCTTTTACCATCGTGGTTTCAACCGTGATTTTTTTGTTGGGCATGATTTTTTTCGTGAAAAAGTTTTTTTGAAACACAAAAATCTATGTGGCCTATGTGCCTTTGTGTTTCAAAAATAACATGGTAAAAAGTAAAATTTTTGGCCGCCAAAAGTACAGCCCCAAGTTTGTAAAGTGTTCATTCCCAATCGGTATGGTAAAATTTCGCGGTCGGGTCGTCCACTTTTTGGTAGGTGTGGGCACCGAAAAAATCGCGCTGGGCTTGCAGCAAATTGGCCGATGAATTTTCGGTCGCCAAACCATTTAAAAAATTGGCGGCTGCCGAAAAACAGGGCATCGGCAAACCATCTTGAATGCCGCGTGCCACGATTTGCCGAAGCGGTTTTTGATTTTTTAAAACCGTTTTTTGAAATTTTGGGTGGAGCAAAACGGACTCGCCGGTTTTGAAATTGGTGGCCAATTTTTCCATCAATTTTGAACGGATGATGCAGCCGTTTGTCCAAATCCGGGCGATTTCGGGCAGGTTGATTTGCCAATCGAACTGTTTTGCGGCGGAATTTATCAGTTCGAAACCTTGGTGGTGGTTGATGATTCGGGCGAGTTCGAGGGCGTTTTGGAGTTGGAGATTGGAGATTGGAAATTGGTTGGCGTTTTTTTACTTGAATATAATTTTCCCACCTCAATCCTTTCATTTTTCAAAGCAGAAAGATGCCTTGCAAAAAGTGCCTCGGAAATCAAAGTGGCGGGTTGGCCGAGTTCGGCTGCGGCGGAAGTTGCCCAACTTCCGGTGCCTTTGCTTCCGGCGGTGTCCAAAATTTCGTCCAGCAGCCAGCCGTTTTCGGATTTTTTTCTCAAAATTTTGATGGTGATTTCCAAAAGATATGAGCCGAGCGAGGTCGTGTTTTGCCATTTTTCAAAAATATCGGCGATGGCAGCGGGGTCGAGGCCGTGCATTTTTTGAAGGAAAAAATGGGTCTCGGCCAGCAGTTGCATTTCGGCGTATTCGATGCCGTTGTGCACCATTTTTACAAAATGACCCGAGCCGCCCGTGCCGACCAAACTACAACATGGTTTTCCACGTAAATCTTTTGCGGCGATGGTTTCGAGGTATTTTTTGGTTTTAAAAAAAGCAATTTTTGAGCCGCCAGGCATGATGGATGGGCCGTTCAAGGCTCCGGCCTCGCCGCCGGAAACGCCCGTTCCGAGAAATTCGATGCCCGATTTTTGGAGATCGGCGACGCGGCGGACGGTGTCTTTGAAAAATGCGTTGCCGCCGTCGAGCAAAATATCGCCGGTCGAAAGCAGTGGTTTCAAGTTTTCGATGACGGCATCCGTGGCAGCTCCGGCGTTGACCATGATTAAAATTTTTCGGGGCTGGGGGAGTGATTGGACAAATTTTTCCAGATTGTCAAAACCTTGTGCATCAGTGAGTTCGGGATGGTTTTGGATAAATTTTTCGGCCACTTTTTCTTCTAAAACTGGGACGTGCCGATTGAAAAGTGAAAGTTTGAACCCATGCCGGGCGAGGTTTCGGGCGAGGCTTTTTCCCATCACTCCGAGTCCGACAAGGCCAAATTCGGGGGCTGGTTGATTGGGAAATTGGGAAATTGGGAAATTGGTCAGATTGTTTTTGGGTTGGTTTGAAATTTCTTTCATTATTATTTGAACGATTTTTTCAGGTGTAAAAATGATGTCGGCGACGATGGCATTTTTGGGCGGTTCTAAAATTTCAAATTGCGAAACCAAAAGTGCGGGCGGCATAAAATGCCCTTTCCGTTTTTCGAGCCGCTGCTGGATGGTTTCAAATTCGCCCTGCAAAAAGACCCAAACGATGCGGTTTTCCAGATTTTTTGACAGAATTTTTCGGTATTTTTCTTTCAAAGCTGAGCAGGCAAAAATGACTGGCTGGCCTTTTTTATTTTCCAAAAAAGTATGGATTGCTTTCAACCAACCTGCGCGGTCGGCGTCGGTGAGGGCTTGGCCGGCAGCCATTTTATTTTTGTTTGTTGTCGGATGAAAATCATCGGCATCGAAAAACGGGATGCCTGTTTTTTCAGAAAACAATTTACCAACGGTGGTTTTGCCACTGCCGGAAACGCCGGTGATGAAGAAAATTTTGTCAGAAATCATTCTTTATATTAGGCTTGGAAGTAAATCCACTTTGATTTTGAATGATAAAAACCCCAAATTTGCAGCAAGCGTAAATTTCGGAATCTTAGAAAAACGCGGATTTTCAAATTTCTTTTTATAAAATGTTTACCGAAGTTTTTGAATGTGTTTTGAAAGTCTCAATTTTGCAATGAAATTACCCGCACCCTTCCAGTTTGTGTGTAACCAATTTATTTTTCTTGAACAAAAAATTTTTAAAATGAAAAAATTTTTAACACTTGCGGCTCTTGTCGCTCTCCTTCTCCCGACCGCCGTCTTTGCTCAACTTCAACCAGCCTGTACGTTGGTAAAGGATTTGACGCCCGGCGCTGGCTCGACCGAATTCCAAGACATTGAGCGAATCAAAGGTCAAAGAAGTCACGAGCATTTTCCTTACGTTACCATCGGTGGAACGTACTTTTTTTCAGCCAATGCCAACGCTGCGCCCGGCGGCCAACTTTATTCCACCGACGGCACGGCTATCGGCACGAAACTGTTGACTTCCAATACGACTTTTGGCCCGTTCAAAAACTTGCTCCGTTTCCGCGAAAGTATCGCATTTTTTGCGGTGGACGAAAACGCCCCGGGCTATCGCGAGGATTTGTTTTTTTATGATAGATCCACTGGTGCAACGACGGATTTGGAAGTCATCGGCAATTGCCCGGTCGAACCGGCTGCTGGCTACGACCGTTTCAATCCGTTTTCGATGGGCGACAAAGTTTGGTACCGCAAACTGAAATGCGGGGCAAACGCAGGTGCAGACATTTGGTACGATGAAATTTATGGCGACACAAAAGTGACGAACACGACCAGTTACCCACATCTTTTGGGCACTTTTGGTGGCAAAATGTTCATCGTCACTGGGGGAACCGCTTCGCACCCCGGCGGCACGCAACTTTGGAAAGCCGACCTGTACGACGGCCAATCTGCGACTTTGGTAAAAGCCATCAATTTCAACAACCCGAGGATGGACATTTTGCCGGCAATCAACCCGGGCGGCACAATCGGCTTTTTGTTCATCGCTGAAAACTCGGCGAACAACGGCCAATCACTTTGGAGAACCGACGGCACAGCGGCAGGGACTTATGAAGTGGGCAAGGCTTTTGGCTACCACAATTTCATTTCCCTCGGCGAATCGGCTGTTTATGTTGGAAAGGCAAATTCGGGTCAGGCAACTTTGATGCAAACGGTTTTCAACCCGACGACCGGCGTGGTGAGTACCAAAAAATTGACAGACCTCGCCCTGCCCGACCACATCGAAGATTTTGAACTCGAACTGCAAGGCAACAACGTAAAAGGCAAAATGGTCTTTTCAAACAAGAAAACTCCGGGCGACAATGAACTTTTCAGGTACGACATCAAAAACGGGCAATATGGTTTGTTGGCAAATATCCACGACCCTTTCCAAAGCCAGGGCGTGGATGGCAGCTCGAATCCAGCAGAATTTACCCGCATCGGCCCCAAAAACTACACCTATTTCTCAGCCGACGACGGCTTTTCTGGCCGTGAAATCTGGCGCACCGACGGCACGCCGGAGGGAACGAAAATGATCCAGGACATCAACCCAGGCCCAGGCCATTCCAATCCAGAAGGTTTGGTTCGGTTGAACGGCAAAACATTGTTGTTCACCGCGGACGATGGTTCGCATGGTCGCGAACTTTGGAAATTGGACTTGACAATGGACATCGTTCGAGACGGCGTAGGTGATTTGAACGACGTCGAAATTGCTTTGGCTGGCTCCGAGCAGTTTTTGGAAGTCGTTCCGAACCCGGTTCACGATGTTGTCCAGATTTATTCGTCTTCCGACAAAATTGCAAACATGAGTTTGTTTGACATCACTGGCAAATTTATCCGCGAAATCCAAGTGGAAGGTGACGCAACTTATGCCAATGTCGCAGACCTCCGCCCAGGCTTTTACATTTTGAAAGCCAAAATGATCAACGGAGAAATGATGAGCAAAAAAGTGTTGAAAAACTAATCTGCCAGTTATAAAATTGGGAAATTGGATTATTTTCCAAAAATAGACGGGAAATTGGATGGTTTTCCGAAAACAAAAAAAACGGCTGTCTCTGGATTGAGGCAGCCGTTCTTTTTTTAAAAACAAAGCGTTGAGATCTCGGCCTTTCTATTTATTTTTTTCCCGTCAATTTGCCAACACCCTTCCACTCCCCAAAACTTGCCCGTCATTTTCAATTTTGAAAAAATACATGCCAGATTGCAAATTATGGCGCAGTAAAATGAATTTTGGACCCGTGCAATTTTCCACCCGAACCTGCCTGCCCAAAATATCAAAAAGCCGCAACGTCCAATTTTTCGGCAACGAAGACGTGCGTATTTCAAAATTTAATGCATTTGAAAATGGATTTGGATAGGCCAAAATTTCAAATTTTGGCTGCGGCTGCGCCGTCCCGACGAGACCGACGACCAATGCCGATTGATTGGTGCGAACCGGTAAATTGTAATCGAAGAAAATATCCGCCTCGTTTTTGATGGCCGTGCCGAGTGGCAAATCAGCGTTTTGCGACACCCGGAATTTTACAAAACCATGCGAAGCGGCTTCGTTGATGTTGCTGTCGGGCAGCAAAATATTTTCAAAAACAAACCGCACGGCACGATCGCCGCGCAATTCCAACAAAAAAGGATGGCTCGAAACGAGTGGTTTCAAAGTGGTCAAATCCAGGGAGGCCGGTAAACGATCCTCGACGACGACGCGAAAAGCAGTGTCGGTTCCCGTGTTTTGAAAACGGATGAAATATTCGATTTCCGCGCCGGGTGAAACCATGCCGGGGTTTTCGATGCCGCCGACGAAAGCCGTTTTGTCGTTCGGGTCGAACGAACCGATGTTTTGGCGGCACTCGAAATTTTCAGTCAAATTCGGTAATTCGGTCTGGCAAATTGTCTCCGGGAAAATTTTTGCAGTCAGGCAATGCCATTTTCCGAGGTTGGCGAGGCAGGAAACTTTTATGATTATCCAAAATTTGCCGGTTTGCCCGGCGGCCAAATCGCCCAAATTGAACGTGTAAACCAGCCCTTTTTGCGAAAAAACGGGCAACGTGGCCGAAACAAATTCAAAAAGCGAGTCGAGCGTCACCTCGATTTTCGCGTCCGGGGCGGTTGCCGTGCCCTCGTTTTTGAAAACGATGGCATATTTATTTTCAAAACAGCGGCGCAAAATCGGCGTCGCCAAATTGACGCTCAAATATGGACAATCCTCGACGGCTCGGAGCGGCAGGTCAATTTTGGCCGTGTCCGCTGGCCCGGCGAGTTGGACGGGGACATCCGAAAAACAGGGTTTGAAAAGGGGGCTCGGCGGCACGACGTTCATCAAATAATTTCCAGACGGTGCGGCGAGCGCAAAATTTCCATTTTGACCGGCAAAAACAGTATGTTTTTGGTTACCGGTTGCGGTGATGATGGTGGTGGAAAAAGCCGTTTCGGTGGGGTCGGGCTGGCAATTTGTGTTGGTGTCGAGCCAAGTTTTTCCCAGAATTCGGTTGTTTTCAGAAACGAGTTCGGTGCTTTTGTACATCGCATGGTTTGAGTAACCCAAATAAATATGTTGGTCGGACAAAAACGCCAAAGAAAGCGGCCTGCCATTCGGAAAATCTGCCAACCACGACCATGAAAAACCATCGTCCACACTTTTGAAAAGGGTGGAATCGGTGGCCGCAATCAAATCGCCCACCGAATTTTTGACCATTTTATTCACCCGCTTTCCATCAAAAAACGGGATGGGTTGCATTTGGGTTGAGCCATTTTCCATCCGAAAAAGGCCAGATGTGCCACCCGAAATCGGCGAGCCAAGAAACAAAGTACCTGCTGGCGAACAAAGGTGTGGAGTAAGAATTTGGTTGGAATCCAATGGGATTTCGTAGGTGACATCCGCCGCGGCATCGTATCGCTGCAAAATGACATCGTAAGTAAAATAGTCGCCGTTGGGATGGAAAGTGGGCGAAAGATTGCCATAATCAAAAAAAGCATTCAAGGTTTTCCACGTTTTTCCATTGTCAGTGGATTTTCGAACCGTGCCAAAACCGCTGAAAAAATAAAACGCGCCGAACGGGTCAACCGCAAATTTCCCGGAATCATCAAAACCCCACTGGTCAATGAGCCTGAAACGCGACCAAGTCGCACCGCCATCCAAACTGCGATAAAGCCTTGCATTCACCCCGGCTGCCAACCAAACACCGTCGTTTCGGATGGTCAAATTTCGGATTACGACTTTCACAGAATCAACAAGATAGAAATCTGACCACGTTTTTCCACCGTCGGAAGAGGTTTCAAAACTGTTTTGACGGCAAGAATGGATGAAAAGATTGCCTTTCCCATCTTCCAAAATTTCAAAAACACTTGGTTCATGAAATTTTTGGCTCAATTCTGTCCACGTCGCGCCGCCGTCGCTCGTCCGAGCGAATTGGGGATAAACACAAGCGGGGTTGCAAACAAACCAATCATTTTGGTGGAGGAAAAAGTAATGACTTCTCCAACTTTGGAAACCAGCGTCCAATTCCCAAGTCAATCCGTCATCGTCGGAGCGGTACATTCCATTGTTGGTGTGCGCCCAAATTCGTTGATTGTTTTCAAAAGTCATTCGAGAAATGGAAGTGGATTGGCTTATCGGGAAATCTACATTTTCCCAAGTCAATCCGCCGTCGGTGGAGCGTTTCATTTCACTTGCATTTTTGTAAAATGCTGTACCCGATTTTGGACTGAAACCGATGAATTGGAGTGCCATGCCGCTGAGCACCTTTGTTGTTTTGCCAGCCAAATCGAAATGGTAGATCAGGTGGCCGTTCGAAGTGTCCACGGCCAAGAGATTGTGTTGACTATTAAAAGTGGCGAAGGCTCTTCCGCTGGCAACCGCCGGGTTCAAATTGATATTTTGAAAACTTTGCCCAAAGTCGTTGGTGTATCTCAGATTTGCTTTTTGCCCGAGGTTGTAAAACGCCCAAATCCTGTTAGCTTGGTCAATATCATAATCATAGTTGTTTTCAGCCACCACTTGCCACGAATTTGTAGCCGAGAGGTAGCGGTAAAGCGTTGAATAAACCGTGTTTTTTCTCAAATACAAATGACCTGCGGGCGATTTGATAAATTTAAAACTGGCGGTGAACAATCCGGGGAGGCCGTTCATGGCATTTTCCCAAGTGTCGCCGTCATTTTTTGAAACGTAAAGCGTCGAATTTCTTAAAATAAAAAGTCGTCCGAAATCATCTGCCACGACTTGGGAAATCCCGGAAACGCCCCGGAGACCGTCGAGCGGTGTCCAAAAATTTTGTCCAAAAGAAAATGGACTGCCGAAAAAAAGGCAAGAAATGAAAAACAGCGGGTAAAAATTTTTCATGTTGACATGAGATTTTGATGATAAAGAAAATGGTTGGTAAACATTTCCAAGAAACGTAAATCTTTTGGGATGGGTTGGTAAAGTTTTGAAACTTTGAATTTTTACGACACTTTTCTGGCCGCCCACGAATTCTCAGGCCGCGTTTCCCCTTTTCTTTTTATCTTTCAGCCACAATTTCTAATCGAGAAACGCGCCAAAACGACATGAGGAAATTTTGGAAACCTGCATCCAAAATTTGTTAACCAATCCCACCCTTTCAAGATGATTTTACAACGACACTTTACGCTTGCCTGCTTTTTTTTGCTGGCAACTCCCCTTTTTTCCCAACTTGAAAACCCCTGCGGCTCCGAATATTTTCACCAAAAAAAATTGGCGACCGACCCGGTTTACCGCCAACTGAATAATCAATTTGAGTTAAAATACCTCGAATTGCTCAATTCTGCGGCAAAAGGAGCAGCGGCCGCGGATTTCACTTTGCCCGTTGTCGTGCATATTATTCATGAAAATGGCAATGAAAATATCTCGGACGCCCTCGTGCAGGCGGGCATCCAGCATTTGAACGAGTCGTTTGCAAATATGGGATATTACGACAACGGCAACGGCGTGGACACCAAAATCCAGTTTTGCCTCGCCCGCCGCGACCCCGACGGCCTGCCAACTTCCGGCATCACCCGCGACGTAAATGTGTTGACAAACATGATTATGGAAACGGAAGACATCGCGTTGAAAAACATAAACCGCTGGGATCCAACGAAGTACATCAATATTTGGCTGGTCAAGGAAATTACCAGCGATGCGAGCGGCGCGGGCGTGGCTGGGTACGCATATTTTCCCGGAGCGCACGGCTCGAACGTGGACGGGCTGGTTTTTGAGGCGCGATGGATGGGCAGCAGCAACTCGAATTCTTGCGTGGCGACCCACGAAATGGGGCATTATTTGGGTTTGTACCACACTTTTCAGGGTGGTTGCACGAACGCGGATTGCTCGATTGACGGCGACCGGGTTTGCGATACGCCGCCGGATGCCTCGACCGCCGCAGTTCCGTGCGCGGGTTCGGCCAATTCTTGCACGACCGACACGCAGTCCGGTTTTGCGACCGACCAAAATGACATGCACATCAATTACATGGATTACGGCGATTGGAAATGTTACAATGCTTTCACGTCAGGCCAGCAAGTTCGGATGGAAGCCTCGATTTTGGGCACGCGAAAAAGCCTTTTGACCTCGAAAGCATGCATCAATCCTTGCACCACGCCTTTCAAAGTTTCTTTCAAAACTTCTTCAAACAACGTCCCGGTCGGCTCGGCGGTCAATTTTTTCAACACTTCCCAGAACGGCGCGACTTGGGAATGGTCAATCGACGGCACCACTTGGTCGACCGACAAAGACACCTATTTCACTTTCAACATGGTCGGCACCTATTTTATCCGGCTGCGCGCAAAAGGCACGGACATCACTTGCGAAGGCGAGGCGTTCGATTCGGTCAAAGTTTTCTGCCCGGTCATCCCGAATTTTGACATTTTGACCACCAATTTTATCGCCGGGGATAATATTCCACTCAATTCGGTTTCGTCGGGCGGCAGCATTTTAAATTGGACAATTAACGGCGTGCCGTCAAGCACCGTCAAATTTTGGAATTGGATTCCCGCCGCGCCCGGTTTTTACAACATCTGTTTGGAAGTTTCGAACGGACTTTGCAACGAAAGCATTTGCCACACCGTCGAAGTCGTTTGCGACGTGGACGCGAGCATTTCCATTTGGAAATTGAATGTGATGGTCGGTGAAAATCTCCCGGTCGCCAGCAGTTCGGCGAACGCCACGACTTTAAATTGGACTTTAAATGGCGTCCAACATTCCACTGCTGCTGGTTTTAATCTAAATTTTTCAAATTCCGGCGTTTACGTCCTTTGTCTTTCTGCCTCGAACGGTGCTTGCACCGACACGGAATGTATCCAAATCGAGGCCATCGCCAATCCTTGCCCAAATCCGCCGTGCGTCGAAGATTGTGCAAACGGGGTGGACGACGATTTGGACGGCCTCGTGGATTGTTTCGATGCCTCGGATTGCGAATGCAACCCCGTGCCGGACTGCAAAACCAATGAATTTGACCAAGATTTCGGCGTGAAATTGGCGTGGCGCGGCTCCAAAAAGAACGTCTCGGCGATTGCCTCGCCGATGGTCGCCAACCTCGACCCGCAAAATGGAAAAGTAGCGGAAATCATTGTGCCTGAATACGTTGCGTCGGGCAGCCCGAAGCGTTTTTTCATTTTTCAAGGCGACGGCTCGAACAAGGACAACCCCGATATTTTGGACATTCCGCAGGGTTTCACGTCGTACCCGGTTTCTGTGCCGTGCATCGCCGACCTCGACCGCGACGGCAAACCGGAGTTGATGATGATTTCGCGGGGCGACGCAAAAATCAGGATTTATAAAAATTTTCAAAGAAATGTCGTGCCGTGCATGTCGGTTTGGATGACCGCCGTAGCCGTTGCGGGCGATGCCAATTACCATGTTTACGCCGCAGATTTTGATGGAAATGGCTTGGCGGAATTGTACGCCGGCAACGAAGTTTACTATTTTGATTTTGCAAATCCTGCCGCGCCGACTTTGCAACGGATGCCCGTGACCACAGGCCACGTCGGCGAATCGAACTCGTCTTTTGCAAACGACAACGCCAGTTCGGTGGCCTACGATTTGTTGACGCGGGCCGATTGCGGCGGTGACCCGGATTGCGATGGTTTGGAAATTGCCGCCGGAGCGGTCATTTATTCAGTTGACCTTGACCCCGGCGATGGCGACGGGCGGCAAATCAAAATCCAAAGAAACCTGAGCAGTCTCGTCGGCGGCACCCCTTTCGGCGACGGCTACACGACCATCGGCGATTTGGATTTGAACGGCATCCCGGAAGTAGTCGTGGCCGGGTCGAGGGGAAATAAAGTGGGCATTTATGCTTGGAACAAAACGGGTTTTTGGACGCTTTTCCCAAATCAAGGCACGAGCACGAGCGGCTGCGGCACACCTTGCATTGCCAATGTTTACGATGATAAAACGGCAGGTTTTGCCACCGATTTCCCGGAAGTCATCATGGCAAACGAGGACAATTTTACTTGTTTCAATTTGCACAAAGCCATCCAAACCCCCACAAAACCGTTTTGGTGGAATTTGAAAACGACCGATTATTCAGGATACACTGGCGCGACGACTTTCGATTTTAACGGCGACAAACAATATGAAATCGTTTACCGCGACGAGGACAGCCTGCGGATTATGTACGGCGGGGCGCAGCCATTTCCGCCCGGTGTTTTGCCCAACCGAAATTGGGCGGCCTTCCCATCGTACTCAATTACCGCCGACGAATACCCCGTCATCGCCGATGTGGACGGCGACGGCCAAGCCGAAATAACCTACACCGCAAACCCAGATTCCGGTCAGTACCGGCCTTACGAAGGCATGGTTTATGTTTTGGAAAGCGACGAGGCCAATTTTGGCCCCTGGCTTTCGGCGCGGCCGGTCTGGAACCAGTTCAATTATTTTGTCACCAACATCAACGATGATTTGACCGTCCCGAAAACCCAACAACTCAACCACATCGAAATCCCGACCGTCGGCAGCGGCAAACGGCCGCTCAACAATTTCCTTTTTCAACTTCCGATCTACGACGAAAATTTCGAGCCGTACCTGCCGCTGTCCGATGCTACCCTCAAATTGCAGGGCGGCGACTGCCTCGGCGACTCGTTTTTATTAAAAATAAAAATCTGCAACACCGGTTCGGCGGCTTTGAACGACTCGCTGCCCATCACTTTTTACACCAACGGAAACCCATTTACCGATGCTTCGGCGGTCAAAATCACAACCGTTCGGGCGACCGGCGGCGGCATCGCAATTGACAGTTGCGGCGAATTTGTGGTAAAAGTCCCCATTTTGCCCGGCCAGATTTTTGGCGTTTTCAATGATTTTGGCGGTTTCACGCCGCCGCTGCCGCCCGATTCTGCGTTCCTCGCCGCCGAATGCGATTACCTCAACAATTGGGACACGCTCAGTTTTAAAAATATTTCGCCCTCGCCAGACCTCGGGCCGGACATCCACATTTGTGAATCGAGCGTTTTTGAATTCAACGCCGGGTCGGGTTTCAAAACTTATCGTTGGCAGGACGGCTCAGCCGACAGCACGTTCACGGCTTGGGAATCCGGAAAATATTGGGTCGAGGTTTCGGACAATTGTGGAAATTTGAAACGCGACACCGTCCAAATTATCATCGACGCGGCGGGCGGAATTGACCTCGGCGACGACCAAGTTTTTTGCCCGTCCAACGTCCAGCCCATCCAACTGAACGTCCCGGGTTTTTCAGAATACAAATGGACGCCAGCCACCGGTTTGAGTTGCACGGCTTGCCCAAACCCAACAATTACCCCGACCGCCGCCGAAATTACCTACAAAGTCGTGGCGAAAAACGCGGGAAATTGCGTGGCAATTGATTCGATAACAATTTCACTGCACGATTCTGTTTTGGTTCAAATCATCGGTTCGGCCTGCGTCGGCAAGAATTTTGAATTTGCAGGGCACCAAGTTTTGGCTGGCGAAACCGAAATTTTTTCCGGACAAACCGCGCACGGCTGCGATTCGATGACGCGAATTCAAGTCCTCGAACTGCCGATTTCCACAACTTCCGGCGCAAAAACCATCTGTCCCGGCACGACGACCGACGTTTTTGGGCAAAACATCGGTGCGGCGGGCGTTTTTTCAAAAATATTTAAAAACAAATTTGGCTGCGATTCGACGCACACGATGACCGTTGAAATGTTCGACGCGCCCGTGCCGACCGCCGAAAACCGAAAAATTTGTCCCGGCACGACGACCCTCGTTTTTGGGGAAATAAAAAACACGGCGGGCGTTTTTTCAAAAACCTTTCAAAATCCGAACGGCTGCGATTCGACCCACACAATTTCGGTGGAAATGTTCCCCGTGCCCGTCCCGACTTCCGAAAAACGGCAAATTTGCACGGGCGACACGACCATCGTTTTTGGTCAAATCAAAACGGCGGCGGGCGTTTTTTCCAAAATTTTTCAAAATGGAAACGGCTGCGATTCGATGCACACGATTGCCGTCGAAGTTTTCCCGACCGCCATTCCGACTTCCGAAAACCGGAAAATCTGTCCCGGCACGACGACCCAAGTTTTTGGGCAAACGATTTCGACGGCGGGCGTTTTTTCAAAAACCTTCCAAAATCCAAGCGGCTGCGATTCGATTCACACGATTTCCGTGGAAGTTTTCCCGCTGCCGAACCCAACTTCAGAAAATCGAAAGATTTGCCCCGGCGAAACGACCAACGTTTTTGGGGAAATAAAAAACACGGCGGGTGTTTTTTCAAAAACTTTTAAAAATGGAAACGGCTGCGATTCGACCCACACGATTTCAGTTGAAATGTTCGCCGCGCCCCTCCCGACTACCGAAACTCGCAAAATTTGCCCCGGTGAAACGACCGACGTTTTTGGTCAAAACATCGGCACGGCGGGCGTTTTTCCAAAAACTTTTAAAAACCAAAATGGCTGCGATTCGACGCACACCATTTCCGTTTCACTTTTTCCGCAGCCAGTTCCGACTTCCGAAAGCCGCGAAATTTGCCCCGGCGACACGACCATCATTTTTGGAGATAAAATTTTTACAGCCGGAAATTTTTCAAAAACTTTTCAAAACGCGAACGGCTGCGACTCGACCCACGCTGTCGCCGTGAAAATGTTGCCCGGTTCGCAACCGACTGTCGTGCTGCACAAAATTTGCCCCGGCGACACCATATATATATATGGTGTGGCGGTCGCGGCGGTGGGCAGTTTTCCGAAACACTTCGCGAACCCGAGCGGCTGCGATTCGTTGCACACCGAATTTGTCGAAATTTTCCCCGCGCCGGTTCCGAGTTTTGAAAACCGAAAAATTTGCCCCGGCGATTTCACCAATGTTTTTGGTCAAAATGTGGGTGCGGCGGGTGTTTTTCCAAAAATTTTCCAAAACCAAAACGGCTGCGATTCGACCCACACGATTTCGGTGGAAATGTTTGCCGCGCCGGTTCCAAGTTTTGAAAATCGGAAAATTTGCCCCGGTGATTTCACGGATATTTTTGGTCAAAATGTGGGTGCGGCTGGCGTTTTTCCAAAAACTTTTCAAAATGGCAATGGCTGCGATTCGACCCACACGATATCCGTTTCACTTTTTCCACAACCTGTTCCGAGTTTTGAAAACCGGAAAATTTGCCCCGGCGACACGGTTTTGGTTTTTGGGGAAATGAAAACGATAGCTGGCATTTTTGAAAAAATCTTCCAAAATGGGAACGGTTGCGATTCGTCGGCCACGATTTCTGTGGCGATGTTGCCAAAACCTGCGCCGATTTTTCAACCAAAACATCCGGGGTGCGATGAATTGAACGGCGGTTTCAATCTTTCAAATGTGGATATTTCGGATGACTGGAATTTGGACGGCACTAGTTTTTTCCCAATTGACGTGCCGCCGCCGCCGATTGCGCCGGGCAGCCACCAATTTTCGGTGAAAAACAGTGACGGCTGCGTTTCGACTTTGGATTTTGAAATCAACCTGCCGCCGCCGAGTCATTTCAAACAAGATTCCGTGCGGATTTGCGAGGGCGAAAGCATCGTCGTTTTTGGCCAAACGGTTTCGAAAAATGGGGTTTTTGAAAAAACTTTGGCCAATCAATTTGGCTGCGATTCGATTTTGTCAAAAGTCGTGCTGGTCACGTCCGAACCAAAACCGAGCCTTGAAATTGTCCAGCCGACCTGCCTCGATACATTGGGAAAAATTGAAATTTTGAATTTTCCGGCGGATGTTTCCGCGAGTTTGGATGGTGGAGTTTCAGTTTTGCCTTCGGCAAATCTGTCGGTTGTTTTTGAAAAATTGAGTTGGGGAAATCACGTCATCCAGTTCAACCGCGAGGGCTGCATTTATGACCATGCGATTTTTTTCCCGAAACCCGTTTTTCCAAAAGTGGTTTTGCCGGGCGATACTTTGATCAATTTTGGGGAATCGGTGGAAATCACGCCGCAAATTTTCCCGCAAAAACAGTTCGATTTTGTCTGGTCGCCCGCCGATTGGCTTAACTGCACGGACTGCCCGGAGCCGCTCGCCACGCCGTTTGTCGAGCGCGTCGAATATCAATTGGTCATCACCGACGCGCTCGGCTGCACGGCGACCGACCGGATGGTAATCAAAGTGAAAACCGACCCAAATATTTACATCCCGAATGTTTTCAGCCCTGACGACGACGGTGACAACGAGACCTTTACGATTTATGCTTCGGAAAAAGCGGTGCGGAAAATCCTATGGCTGAAAATTTTTGACCGCTGGGGCAATCAAGTTTTTGAAAATTTTGACTTCCCGCCGAACGACGAAACGAAGGGCTGGAATGGTTTTTTCCGTTCGCAAGCCATGAACCCGGCGGTTTTTGCGTGGGAAGCGGAGGTCGAATTGGCAAGCGGGCAATTGTTGTTTTTGGAGGGGGATGTTACTTTGGTGCGGAAATAAGGCTTTTTAAAAAGCATTTTTCATAAAAAAACCGGGTCGTTGTGGCGACCCGGTTTTTTTATGCGATTTTTTTGGACGATTTTTTTCTTTGTTTTTGAACAGGCGGTTTCAACATTTCCCGGAGTTTTTTGACCCTCGAAATTGGGAGGTTGAAAAGTTCAGAAACTTGGGCATCCGAAGTTTCTGGCTTTTTGGTCATAAAAGTGAGAATCGTTTTTTCGATTCCCTTTTCGATTCCCTCGAACCAGCCTTCTTCAAAAACATTCGTGGCAGTTGTCCGAATTTGTGTACCCACAGGAATTGGCATTGCTTGTGCGGCTTGCATAATATCTTCCTTTTTTAGTTTTGAGACATAAATAATATAGGATGTCGTGAGGGAAATCAACATTTCAATGACGGTCGGCCTCACGTTTTCCGAAGCAAAAATAAAGATTTTTTGGAAGTTATTTTTGTAAAACTCGTCATCGAAGGCGTGCTTCATCGCCAAAAAAATGTTCCGGACGAGCATGGAATCGTACAATGTTTCGATTTGGGCATCCGTCAAACTGTTCAAATTGATGGCATCGAACTCAAAATCCATCAAATACCGATGAAATTCTTCGGGCAACTGCTGGTAAAATTCCCGCAAAAATTTCGGTGTCCAAACCTCCGCACCGTTGTAAATCACGATAGGAATCGGCAGCGTGAAATCTTCGCGGCCTTGCCGAAGGTCTTCTTCCAAAATATTGACAATGTACCGCACGAGTTGCAGGTTCAATTCCCGGATGGAAATTTTTCGTTTGTGTTCGAAAAGCAGGCAAATTCGGATGGGTTTGCCCGATTTTTGGAGTTGGCTGGTGTAAATCAAATCGGAAAGGTGCTCTTCCAGTTTTTCGTCCACAAAAGTGGTGTTGGAAATTTCAAACACGGACAAATCCAATTGCTGGTAAATTTTGTCGGGCAAACCCACTTTTACCAATTCCAAAGCCACTTCCAAAATGGAACCGACGGATTTGAAATAATGGTCGTGTGGCTTTTTGATAAACGGCGAGGAGTTGTACTTTTCTGGCATGGTACGTTTTGATTTGAAAAACAATCAGGGTAAATGTTGCATTGATTTTCGAGTTGACAAAATTTAGAAATGAAAAAAAATTATTTCCCCAATTGTTTCACCCACCAAAACTTCCAGCCGAGGCATCTTTCCATAAAAAATCGATGTCATGCGAAATTTCACTTTCCTCGTTTTTTGCCTCTCGGCAAATGTTTTTTTCGGGCAGCAGCCGCAAAATTTGATGAAATCCGATTCGCAACCTGCCATTTTTGAAAAACGGATTTACGATTATGTTGAAAAACAACCTGAATTTCCCGGCGGAAACCAAGAATTGCTAAAATTTTGTAGCCAAAATTTATGGATACCAAAAGGTTGCGATGAAATGGAAGGGCACATCATCATTACTTTAATTATTGATGAAACTGGCTACCCGACGCTTGAAAAAATTCGGAAAATTCCGAGCCCAAAATTTATCCCAGTAATCGAAGAAATCGTTTCAAAAATGCCTTGCTGGTCGCCTGGAGAATTAGGCGGGGGCATTCCAGTGATGGTGAGATATAGTATTCCAATTTCAATCCGATGGGAATAAAAAGGGCGCGGCAATTTGCCGCGCCCTTTCCGATTTTGAGTGGTTTTGGAATCAAATCAAGATTGCTTCGGCAATTTTAATTGGACATTTTCACCAAAAATTTCTGCCCAGTCCCGTGCTCGCCGAGCAGCCGAACTGACAAAATTCCGGCTGGCAAATCCATCAAATCCAGTGCGTGCCGAACCGTCCCGGCAGCCAATTCATTTGAAAAAACCTTCCGCCCGGCGGCATCAAAAATTTCCAAACGCAGCGATTCGGCCAACGGTTTTTCAAAAATAATTTCTGCAAAATGGCTCGCCGGGTTCGGCAAGATTTTCCAATTTTCAAATTCCAACGGCTCGTCCGTGCCGATAATCGTCACGTTCAAACATTCTGATTGCGTCGTGCAACCGTTCATGTCTGCAATCAAAACGGCATAACTTCCAGAAACCGTCGGGGCAAAAACATCGGCGGTCGCTCCGACAATCGGCTGGTTCGTCGTGCAATTTATCCATTGAAAAATGACGTTCGTGGCAGATGCGAAGAGTTGGTTGTTTTGCAAAACGATGGTGTTGTTGATGGTTGGATTGACCAACAAATTCAAGTTCACCGTCGAATCGCAGCCGTTCGCGGCTTCAAAAATGGCGGAATAAGCACCGCTTACTGTCAAAATTTGGCCGCCAAAATTGTACGATTCGCCCGCGCAAACCGAGGCATTTAAAGTCGTAATATTGGCCGGGCGCACAAACAACATCAAATTAACGCGGTAAACACAACCGTTTGGCGTGACCGCAGCCGCAGAATACGAACCAGATTGGTTGAGTATTTGACCAAAAAATTCATAGGTTTCTTCCGCACAAATCCGCACCGAAAGATTGACATCCGCCGGAACTTCGTGCAAAACCAAGTTCAAAACCACCGTCGAATCGCAGCCGTTCGCGGCCTGAAAAACGGCGGAATACGTGCCGTTGGCCGTCAAATTTTGCCCAGCGAACTGAAAATTGTTGGCGCAGGTGTCAATATTTAAAGTCGTTTGAATTTGCGGAAGCACGGTCAAATTCAAATTTACCGTCGAATCGCAGCCGTTTGCCGCCGGGAAAACAGTGGAATAAATTCCGCCGTCCGTCAAAATTTCATTTCCAAAAAGATACGTCTGACCTGCACAAATTCGTGCGGTGATTGATTTTGAAATGGCTGGCAGGACGGTCAAATTCAAATTTACCGTCGAATCGCAGCCGTTCGCGGCGGTCAAAACAGCGGAATAAATTCCGCCGTCCGTCAAAATTTCGCCACCAAAATCAAAGGTTTCGCCATCGCAAATCGTCGCCGAAAATCCGCTGGAAAACGTCGGCAACACAGTCAAAGCCAAAGTCACAGTCGAATCGCAGCCGTTCGCGCCCGTCAAAATTTCGACGTAAGTTCCTGATTGCGTGAGCGTTGCGTTTTGAAAAGGGTAAGTTTCGCCGTCGCAAATCGTGGCGGCCTGGTTGCTAAAACTTTCGGGCAAAACGTCCAATTCGAGGGTCACGATGGAATCACAGCCGACCGAATTGGTGAAAAGACCGGTGAAAGTGCCGCCGCTCGAAAGTTGTTGGCCGCCGAAATTGTAGGTTTCGCCGGGGCAAATCGAGGCCGAAATGTCGGTTTTTGAAAATGGCAAAACCGCCAAATTCAAAGTCAAAATCGAATCGCAACCGCCGGACGAGGTCAAAATTTGGGTAAAAATCCCACTGGCATCGAGTTGGTTGCCGTCAAATTCGAAAGTTTCGCCTTCGCAGATCGAAGCGGAAAGTGCGGTTTGGAAATTTTGGACGACTATCAAATTCAAATTTACCGTCGAATCGCAGCCATTTTCAGCCGTGAAAATGGCGGAATAATTGCCGCTCGCCGACAAATCATTTCCATCAAAAACAAAAATCGACCCCATGCAAATCGCAGCCGAAAGTTGGGTTTCGATTTTTGGAAGCACTTCCAAACTCAAAACCGTGATTGAATCGCAGCCGTTTTCAGCCGTCGCGGTGAAAAAATAATCGCCGGTTTGGCCATAATTCTGGCCGTTAAAATTAAAAATTTCGCCAGCGCAAACCGTCGCGAAAATTTCGGTGAGCGGCACGGGCAAAATATTCAAAGTCAAAAAAACCGTCGAATCGCAGCCGTTCGCAGCGGCGAGCGTGATTTCATAATCACCCGCGTCGGTCAAAATTTCACCGTTAAATTCGAAAGTTTCGTTTTCGCAAATCGTCTCGGCGAGGGCAGTTTCGATGGTGGGAAGCACGGTCAAATTCAAATTTACCGTCGAATCGCAGCCGTTTTCGGCCGTGAAAATGGCTGAAAACAAACCCGTTTCGTCCAAAATTTGGCCGTCAAATTCAAAAGTTTCGCCCGCGCAAATCGTCTCGGAAAATGAGGTTTCGAAAACGGGCAGCACGGTCAAATTCAAAATCACAGTCGAGTCGCAGCCATTTTCGGAGGTCAGATTTTCAAAATAAACGCCGGTTTCGATAAGCGATTGATTGTCAAAATCAAAACTTTCGCCATCGCAAATTGAGGCGGAAATCAACGTTTCCTGTTTTTGCAAAACCGTTAAATTGAGCAAAATCACGGAATCGCAACCGTTTTGAGCCGTGAAATTTTGAAAATAAATGCCCGTCGAAGTTAAATTCGAGCCATAAAATTCAAAAGTTTCGCCTTCGCAAATCGTCTCTTCCAAAATTTCACCAGAAACAGGCAGCACCGAAAGTTCGAGGGTCACGGTCGAATCGCAGCCGTTTTCGGCCTGATTTATGAAAACGTAAGTGCCCGCCGCGTTTGCCCCAGAAAAAGTCTGGCCGTTGAAAATGTACTCCTCGTTTTCGCAGATCGTGGCCTCGACGAGTGTCGTTGGGCTGGGTAAAACGGTCAGTTCGAGGGTCACGGTCGAGTCGCAACCGAATTGATTTGAAAAGATTTCAAAGTAGGTTCCAGAAATCGTAAGTAATTGATTTCCAAATTGATAGGGTTCGTTTCCGCAAATCGTGGCGGCGATGGAATTCGTCTGGACTGGGTGAAAATTCAAGGTCAAAACGATGGTCGAATCACATCCGTCGGCCGTAATATGTGGAAAAGTAAACACGCCTGACTGGTCAAATTCCACACCTTCAAAATCAAAAGTTTCGCCATCGCAAAGGTCAATTTCAACTTCGGAAGTCAAATCGGGCAGCACGGTCAGGTACAAAATTTCAACAGAATCGCAGCCGTTCGCCGCCGGAAAAGTGAAAACGTAGTTTCCGGTCGAGTCAAAAAGTTGGCCGTTGAAAAAAAGCGTTTCGCCAAAACAAATCGAACCGACGGTTTCGGTCACTGGCGGTGCGTCGAGCACCGACAAATTGACGGTGACCACCGAATCGCAGCCGTTTGCGCCCTGCAAATTGAAAATGTAGTCGCCCGGCGCGGTCAAATTTTGGCCGGCAAAATCAAAATTTTGGCCAGAGCAAATCGTCGTATCGAATTCGCTGGGCTGGGGCAGTGGCAGGACGTTCAATTTTAAATTGACAATCGAATCGCAGCCACCGACAGCCGTGAAAATGTGGGTGTAAATCCCGCTGGTTGTGAGCGTGTCGCCGCCAAAAAACAAAGTATCACCGCTGCAAATGAATCGAATTGCGGCAATTTTGAAAGTATCCACAAATGAAAGTTGCAAAATGACAATCGAATCACAGCCGCTCGCGCCGGTCAAAGTGTCTTTAAAAAAGCCGCTTGTTTTTAGGGTGTCGCCACCAAAAACATAAAAAGTGCCGTTGCACTGCGCGACCGAAAATTCGGTGGAATCGCAGGGCGCGGACTGGGTTTTTGGAAAGGTTTCGGGCGGCAAATCGGCGCGAAAAGCAGCCCCTAAAAACCAAACCGAAAGCATGAAAAATAAAAATCGAACAGGAATTGTAACTTGCTGAAACATGAAATAATCGGTTAAAAATGAAAAAAAGGAACTCCAATTTTAAGATGGGAGCAGAAAATTTTACGAAAAAATCAAACGGTTGTTTGGGTTGGGCGAAAGGTAAGGCCGAAAAAAATGGGTCGGTGTGGCTAATTTGGTATTCGAAGGATTTATACTTTCAGTTTGTTAAGGCAACTATTTTTTCAAAAAACTGTCCATTTTCGAACACCACAAATATCTTGCGCCGCCTGACTGAGGTTTAGAAAGTTTAAACCTTTTAAACTTTCTAAACATTCTAAACCTTCTAAACTTAAACCAAAAATGAGCAAACTGCCCGGCACCATCCTAATTATTGACGACGAAGAAGACATTCTGCTCACGTTGCGGATGTTTTTGAAACAACACATCGACCGTGTTTTCGCAGAGCAAAACCCGCAGCATCTCCCACGACTTTTACAACAATACGAACCCGACCTCGTGCTTTTGGACATGAATTTCCGAAAAGGCGATGCGACCGGCGAGGAAGGCATTTTTTGGTTGGAAAAATGCCGTGCCCTGCGCCCAGAAACGCAGGTCGTGATGATCACGGCGCACGGCGAGGTCGAAATTGCGGTGCGCGCCATCAAATCCGGCGCGGCGGATTTTGTGGAAAAACCGTGGCGAAATGAAAAACTTTTGGCCACCGTCCAAGCCGCGCTGCGCCTCGTCGCTTCCGAAAAACAGGTCAAACAACTCGAAACGGAAAACAAAGAACTTGCCGAACAACTCGATCAAAATATGGGCGACATTGTCGGCGCAGCCCCGCCGATGATGGCCGTTTTTAAAACCATTGAAAAAGTGGCTGCAACAGATGCGAACGTTTTGTTGACTGGTGAAAATGGCACAGGAAAAGAACTTGCTGCCCGTGCCCTGCATCGCCGTTCGCCGCGCGCCGATCGCATTTTTGTCCACGTTGACCTCGGCGCGGTGCCGGAAACGCTTTTTGAAAGTGAACTTTTCGGCCATGTGAAAGGTGCGTTCACCGATGCCCGCGAAGACCGCCCCGGAAGGTTCGAGGTGGCGAACGGAGGCTCTTTGTTTTTGGATGAAATCGGGAATTTGACCTTGCCGTTGCAGGCAAAATTGCTTTCTGCGTTGCAAAATCGGAGCGTCGTGCGCGTCGGATCGCACAAACCAATTGCGGTGGACATCCGGTTGATTTGCGCGACGAACATGAATTTGCAACAAATGATTTTGGAAAAAACCTTCCGACAGGACTTGCTTTATCGGATAAATACGGTCGAAATCGAACTGCCGCCGCTCCGCGACCGACCCGGCGATATCCGTCTAATTGCCGAGCATTACCTCAAATTTTACGCAAAAAAATACCGAAAATCTGGCCTGATTTTTCCCCGCGAGACGATGGCGAAACTGGAAACGTACCACTGGCCGGGCAACGTCCGCGAACTCCGACACGCCGTCGAACGTGCCGTGATTTTGGGCGAAGAAAAAAAATTGGGGCCCGATGATTTTCTGTTGCACCCCGAAAACCAGTCCCGGAATTTGGCCTCGCTCGACACGATGAATTTGGAAGACGTGGAAAAAATGTTGGTTCAAAAAGCCATCACGCAGCACCAGGGAAATATCAGCCGGGCGGCGGACGCGCTGGGTTTGACGCGGGCGGCTTTGTACCGGAGGATGGAAAAATATGGGCTTTGATTTTTTAAACCTGTCGGATCTGACAGGATTGTGCATGAATTTTTGTTTTGAGTTGGAGTTGCTATTTTTGCTAAAAAATAAAAGAAAATGTCAAAATTGACCAAGCGACAAATTGAGATCGTTCAAAAGTATTTTCAAAAACAACCTGTTTTGCGGGCGTATCTTTTTGGCTCGTTCGTTCGCGGCGAGGCCACCAAAAATAGCGATGTTGATATTTTGGTGGATTTGGATTACGACCAGCCGATTGGTTTGAGGTTCGTTTCCATGCAATTGGAATTGGAAAATTTATTGGCAAAAAAGGTTGACCTTGTTTCTTCCGGTGGGATGTCGCCTTTCGTAAAACCATTCATAGAATCTGAAAAACAGTTAATTTATGCAAGATAAATTGGGCGACAAAGCCAGAATTCAGCATATTTTATTAGCACTTGATTTAATTTCAAAATTCACTCAAAATTCCAATTTTGAAATTTTTCAAAAAGATGAAATGATGTTCAGCGCCACGGTTCGACAATTTGAAATTTTTGGAGAAGCAGCAACAAAAATCAGTATTGAACTTCGTCAACGATATCCCGAAGTTGAATGGTCAAGTATAA
Source organism: Saprospirales bacterium (assembly GCA_031398055.1). GTDB lineage: Bacteria > Bacteroidota > Bacteroidia > Chitinophagales > Saprospiraceae > M3007. Next base: position 25,615 of record JANNMS010000076.1, read on the forward strand.
TTGGGCTGCGAAATATTTTAATCCACAAATATTTTGGGGTGGATGAAAAAGTGGTTTGGGATATCGTTCGAGATGAATTGCCCAATTTTAAATTGAAATTCAAAAAAATGCTGGATGAAATGGGATGACTTCTTCCTATTTTTAAAAATTTGATAAATGAAATTTTCTACAACACTTTTCCTTGGCGTTATTTTTTTAACTGCCAGCCAACCCACATTTTCCCAATCATTTTTCTTCGGAAACGACCTGTCTTACGTCAACGAAATGCAGGACTGCGGCGTGATTTACAAGGAAAATGGCACGGCAAAAGATCCTTTTCAAATGTTTGCCGACAACGGCCACAACCTCGTTCGGCTGCGGCTTTGGCACACGCCAAAATGGTACGATGCCCTGAATTCGGGAAAAAGATATTCCGATTTAGCCGACGTCCGCCGCAGCATTTTGCGGGCAAAAACGACGGGCGCGCAGGTGCTTTTGGATTTTCATTTGTCAGATAATTGGGCTGACCCGTCCAAACAAATCGTCCCAAAAGCATGGGAACCGGTGGTCAACAACCTGCCCGTTTTGAAAGATTCTTTGTACAATTATGTGTTTAAAACCCTGATTTCGCTCGATTCCGATGGTTTGCTGCCCGAAATGGTGCAAATCGGAAACGAAACGAACCGCGGCATTTTGCTCTCGCCGACGGCCAACGCCGCCGGGTGGAGTTTGGATTGGAACCGAAATTCGCAACTTTTCAAAATCGCCATCAAAGCCGTCCGCGACGTCGAAATTCAAACTGGAAAAAAGGTAAAAGTTGCCCTGCACATCGCCGGGCCAGCCGACGCAGGATGGTTGATGGACGGTTTTTGGGCGAACGGCGTGACCGATTTTGACATGATCGGAATGTCCTATTATTGGGCGTGGCACAAACCAACGACGATTGCCCAAACCGGGGCAATCATCGCCCAACTTCGCCAAAAATATCCCGGAAAAGAGGTCATGATTTTTGAAACCGGATACATTTGGACGCTGCAAAGCAATGATTCTGCGGGAAATATTATCTCCGAAACACACCCGGATTATGCCCCCGCCACCCCCGAAAATCAACAAAAATGGATGATTGATTTGACAAAAGAAGTCATCGCGCGCGGCGGAAATGGGGTCATTTATTGGGAGTCGGCTTGGGTTTCTTCGACGTGTTTTACGCAGTGGGGAAAGGGTTCGCATCAAGAACACGCCACGTTTTTTAATTTTCAAAACAACGTGCTTCCAGCCGGTGGAATGTATTGGCCGAAGCACGATTTTGGGTTGGTCGGAGCATCGAATCCAACCGATTTTACCCGAAAAATGCAAGTCGTCAACGATTCAGCAAGTGGCCGTTTGCAATTGATTTTCAATGGTTTATCTCCAATAAATCAAAATTTGCAGGTGCAATTTTTCACAACAGACGGACAACTTTTGTCTGCCCAAAATTTTTCAAAACCAGAAAATCCCAGCCAGCCGATTCAGTTTTTGTTGCCTGAAAATTGCCCGCCGGGCATCCATTTTTTGGCTGTTTTTGAACGTGGAAATTTGTGGGCAGTTGAAAAAGTATTGATAAAATGAAAGATTTGAAAGTGGTTTCCGCCGCGTCCGGTTTGTTTGCTTTTTTATTGGCGACTGCTTGTTGTTGGTTGCCGTTTTTGGCGGTCGCGGTGGGCGGTGCGGCGGGTTTGACGACGTTTTCAACTCGATTGGAAAAATATTCGAGCATCCTGTTTTTGGTCGCTTTTGGGTTTGTCGGATACTCGTTTTGGCTGTTTTTTCAAAAAAGGAAAAAGGCCAAAAATCTATCCAAAAGTGTTGTTTTACAATCAGTTATCACCTGCCCGGCCTGCGGTTTTTCAAAAACCGAAACGATGCCGACCGACGCTTGCCAGTTTTTTTATGAATGTGAAAATTGTAAAAAAATGCTCCGTCCGAAGCCGGGCGATTGTTGTGTTTTTTGTTCGTTTGGCTCGGTGAAATGCCCGCCAATTCAGGCTGGAAATGCTTGTTGTTGATTTTTAAAAATTGCAAAAGCAACATTTTTGCGGGGAACGGAATCATTGAAAAATGATGAAAAATTCCTGCTTGCTCGCTTTCTTTTGCCTGATGTTTTGGCAAAATTCTTTTGGTCAAAACCTCAATTGGTCGCACGAAAAACAACTCGACAGCCTCATTTTTTCACAAAAATTCAAACCTGAAAACCCCGGTTTTTCGGTCATCGTCGTCGAAAACGGGCACGTCGTTTATGAAAAACAAAACGGCCTGGCCAACCTCGAAAAACACCTAACGATTTCGCCGGAAACGATGTTCAACATCGGTTCGATTACCAAACAATTCACGGCGGCCTGCATTTTTTTGTTGGAAGAACAAGGAAAATTGCGGCGCAGCGACCCGATTCAGAAGTACCTGCCGGAACTGCCGGATTTTGGCCAACCGATTTTGATCGATCATTTGATTGGCCACACGTCTGGGATTCCCGACCATTTTGAGGTTTTGGATTTGCAAAACAAGAAGGGTTCGAAATATTTGAGTCCGGAAAAAGTCATTGAAATTTTGCGCCGCGCTCCGGTTTTGTCTTTTCCGCCGGGCAGCGATTTTGCGTATTGCAATACGGGGTACATGTTGTTGAGCATGGTTGTCGAGCGGGTTTCTGGTTTGGCGGTGCATGATTTTGCCACGAAAAATATCTTTCAGCCGCTCGGCATGGCGCACTCCAATTATTTTCAAAGTGAAAAAAACGGCCTGCCCGACGGCACAACTTCCTACGATTATCAACCCAAAAAAGGAAAATTCAAACACAGAAAACCGATTGGAAATGCCACCGGCGCGACGGGCGTCCAGGCCACGCTGCGCGATTTTGTTCGCTGGGACCAAAATTTTTACAAAAACAAACTCGGCGCGGGCATTCAAAATTTGATTGAAAAAATGGAAACGCCCTATTTTTTGAACGACGGCACGACCACGAATTACGGCGGCGGTTTGTTTTTGAAAAAATATCGCGGGCTCAAAATGGTTTCGCACACCGGCGGTTGGAACAGTTTTTTGATGGATTATCGGCAGTTCCCAGATTCGAAAATCGCAGTTTTGGTGGCGAGCAACAATGATTTTTCAAGCCCATTTTCCATCGCCGATTCAATTTGCAATTTGATTTTGGAATTTCCGGCGGCTCAAAAATTTGAACCAAATTTGACTGGTTTGAAATTCCCAGCCGAAAAACTGGCGGGCGTTTTTTTGTCGGACAACAATTTTGTGCGGCGCGTCAAATTTGAAAAAGGCATTTTGTCGGTTTCAGATTTTAGGGAAAAGGAAATGCGATTGACCGACCCAAAAATCGCAGGAGATTCCCTTGTTTTATTTTTGGACGAACGCGGAGACCCCGTCTATTTTCGGTTGGATTCCTCGAAAAATGTGCTTGGTTTTTCGTGGGAAGGCGGCCATTTTTTTCGGGTGAACCGTTTTTACAAAAAATTGGGAACGCCCGCCGCTGCTGCCGAAACCAAAAATTTTTGTGGAAAATACAAATCAAAAACCTGGAAACAAACTTTGAAAATCAAGCAAAATCGGCGGACGGGCGAGTTAAAATTGAGGCCATTTTTCTTTGTAAATTATCATTTGCAAGCGATTGGCGACTCGGAATTTTTGGTAAAAGGCGAAAAAGTGGTGCTCCGGTTTTCGGAAAATGGCTTGGTTTTGGGCAACGATTGGGTGAGCAATTTGAGAATGAAAAAGGTAAAATGATGCTTACGATTTTGTCAAAATTTCATCCAAATTCAGCAAAACATTGCAAACCACTGCCATCGCTGCCAACTCCGCCGTTTGGTTTTTTTCTTCCAAATATTTTAAAAAAAACTTCGTCTCGGCTGACCGGTTTTGATAATGTTTCAATGAATTTTGATAGAGTTCCGAGAGAATTTTCAATTTTTCAGTTGAAATTTCTTGCCCCGCCGCCTGCCGAAAACCGGTTTTTATTTTTTCCAAAAAATCTTTTTCAGCCGTAGAATTATATAATTTTAAGGCAAAATTTTGTGCGCATTCCACAAAAACCGGGTCGTTCAATGTGACCAATGCTTGCAGCGGCGTGTTCGTCCGCACCCGACGCGCCGTGCAAACTTGCCGCGCCGCGCCGTCAAAAGTCATCAAACTTGGGTAGGGGCTGCTGCGTTTCCAAAAAGTATAAACAGCACGGCGGTAACTGTCTTCGCCGAGGCTGTTTTGCCAACTGTCACCGTTGTACGGCACTTGCCAAATGCCCTCGGGCTGCGGCGGCATCACTGGTTTTCCAAACATTTTTGGAGAAAGTAAACCGCTGATTGCCAGCGCGTTATCTCGAATTTGTTCGCCGGAAAGTCGAATTTTTGCGCCCCTCGAAAGCCACCGATTTTCGGGGTCGCTCGAAATTTTGGCCGCCGTCGCGTCCGAATTTTGCCGATATGTTGAGGACAAAACCAGTTCGCGCAACACCTTTTTGATGCTCCAATTTTGCTCTTGGACAAACTGAAAAGCCAAAAAATCCAGCAATTCCGGATGACTCGGCTCCGCGCCCTGCGAACCAAAATCTTCCAAAGTTTCGACCAAACCGAGGCCAAAAATCTGTTCCCACAACCGATTGACGAGGACGCGAGCCGTCAACGGATTTTCTGGCGAAGTCAACCAGCGCGCCAAACCGAGACGGTCGGCGGGCGCATTTTCAGGAAATTTATTGAAATGTTTTGGCGTCGCGGGTTCGATTTCTTGGCCATGCACCAGCCAATTTCCGCGTTCGAAAACATAGTTTTTTCGCCGAAAATCGGACGGGTTTTCAAACATCACCGGAACGGTTTCGCAGCCCGCCCGCATCAAATCCATGAAATTTTGCTCGGCCAATTTTTGCCCCGGTTTGCCCGCGCCGGGAAATTTTTTTGAAAATGAAAACCAATCCAAACGCAAGCCAAAATCATCTGGTTTCGCCGCCAGTTTTGGATTTTCATAAATTAAAAACAAGTCGTGTTTGCCCGCAACTTCTTGAAAATCAAAACTTTCGATTTCCAAATTGGTCATTTGCTTTTTCAAAGGCAAGGCCAAAAGCAGCGGTCCGTCGGATCGGTTGAGGTGGATTTTGAGGTTTCCGCCAGGCGTGTTTATTTGAAAACGGAGCATCAATTTTGACTTTCCATCGAGCGAAACGCCCGGTAGCCGCGCCGAAGAATGGTTCGACATGCCCAGCCATTTCGTGTCGAGCAAGGCGCAATTTTTGTGGGAATCCGTTTCGATCGAATACCAAACCGGCTGCCAGAGCCGCGCCAAATTGATAAATTCTTGGCTTTCAAACGGTTGGGAATTTTGGGTGAGCCAATTTTTCAAATCCGAAAATTTCGCTGAATCCGCGCCGGAATAAATCCGCAGCAACGGAAAATCATCATAAGTATCCGCGTCGCGGGTGTTGTTGAAAAACGCCGCGAATTTGTAAAATTCATCGTGAAAAAATGGGTCGTACGGATGCGAATGGCACTGGACGCAGCCAAAAGTGGTACCCAAAACGGCTTCCCAAGTCGTGTTCACGCGGTCGAGAACAGCGGCTGTGCGATACTCTTCGTTGTCGGTTCCCCCCTCGTCGTTGGTCGGTGTATTTCGATGAAAAGTAGTCGCAATCAGTTGAGCATCAGTTGGTTGAGGAAATAAATCACCTGCAATTTGTTCGGTCAAAAATTGGTTGTACGGCATATCAACATTGAACGCACGGATCAACCAATCACGGTACCGCCAAGCAAAACGCCTCGCGTCGCGTTCGTAACCTTTCGAATCGGCGTACCTCGCCAGATCCAGCCAAACCGATGCCCATCGTTCGCCAAAACTGGGCGCGGCGAGCAGGGAATCCACCAGATTTTGGTAGGCAAATTCGGAAGTGTCGGCGAGGAATTTTTCCGATAAATTTTGCGGCGCGGGCAGCCCGGTCAAATCCAAAGCGAGTCGTCGGAGCAGGGTGGGGCGGTCGGCTTCTGGATTTGGCGTGAGTTTTTTTTCTTTTAATTTTTCAAAAACAAAACGGTCGATATCATTTCTAATCCATTGATTTTCAGCGGTTTTTCTACCAAAAAATCCCAAGGCAGTTTGGCTGGATGGCACTTTTGGTTTTTGAACGGGTTGGTAAGCCCAATGGATTCCCCACTCCGCGCCCTGCGAAATCCACCTTTTAAAAAGCTCGATTTCGGTTTGAGACAGCGGTTCTTTTTTGAAAGGCATCCGAATTTCGGGGTCGTGGTTTGAGATGCGTTGGATAAGTTCGCTGGCATCCGGGTCGCCGGGAACGATGGCGAGTTTCCCGTTTTCGGTGGGGCGCAAAGCCAAGTCGCGGGTGAGCAAATTGAAGCCGCCGGATTGTTTCACGCCGCCGTGGCAAGCGATGCATTTTTTGTTGAAAATGGGCTTGATTTCGGTGTTGAAATCTACTTTTTTGCTGTCGCAGATATTTTGCCAGAGCAAAAATCCAGCAAAAATGGTGGTGGTTGCGAGGATGATTTTGAGCCGCATTTTTTGAAAAAATTTGAAACAAAGGTAAAATCCTGGTGTCGAAAAATAGTTTTCGGGGATGGGTTGGATGAAGAACAAAACAATTTCGTGAAAAAAATATGTTTTTGAATTGTCGCAGTACTGGATTTTGGTTATCTACATTTGTCAGATTATTTATTCACCAAAATTTCTACAATATGAAATATTTTTTCCGACTTCCGACTTCCGACGGCTTAGGCTACTTAGCCTTTTTTTGCTGCTTTTTGGGTTGACATTTTTGAGTTGCAATAAAAAGGAGATAGAGGAGCCAATTGACAATGTTGTTCACCAAAACAAAAGCATTGCAGCCGTATCCATTCAAGAAGCGAGAGCGATTTTTAATTCAAAAAAGGCAATCGAACGAACAGACACCATCCACATTCAAGGCATGGAACCGCTTTGGGACGCTGCAATCAATTCCAAATATAAAGGTCAATTCGACATTTTAATAGTTCCGGTTGCACTTGATTCGAACAGGCTGCCCGGTGCTGGGGCAAATTTGATTTTTTTCAGAAATCAAGATAGTTTAATGGATTATCGAATGCTAATTCATGTTCCCCGTTCAGATTATTGGAATTCAACAGGACATCGTTTAAATCTTCAAACATTTACAGGAGGGGTGCTTATTGTTGCCCCGAACGGGCAAATCAACCGCTCTTCATTTTTTGAGAATGGTGTTTTTATCGAAACCGGCAGTGGTAGTGGTATTTTGGCGGATGAATCGGATTGGCCTTGGTGGTGGCCTTGGTTAGACCCTTGTCCAAACCCAAATGGAAGTGGCGGTGGTGGTTCGTCAGAATTTTGGGACAATCTCGGTAACATCCTTTCTAATATCTGGGACTTTTTGCATGCGGGAAGCGGTTCGGAAGGTGGATTAGGAAACGAGGATGCTTTCACAGATTGGACGAACTATGTTATTGGTTTTGGAAATATTTATGGCGGAGTCAGTTCAGGTCACAATGCATCTGGTGGCAATGGCAGCTCTGGAAGTTTAAATAATTATTTTAACCTGGATCTTTTCACAGGAATGGAGCGGAAAAACGCCCAAATGATCAATCAATTTAAGGAAAAATATTGCCTTTCGACCTCTTCTACAATTATTTTTGATAAAATCAAAGCGGGTTGTGGTTTTTCAGATGACTCGGACGAATTGTTTTTTGAACTAAAAGAATCTCTTTTGAAAGCACCGGAAAACTTGCCGGATTGTGCAAAAAATGTGATTATTGGGGATAGGATTGAGCAAATTGAGGCCAAATATGGGATGACTTTCTCAGAAACTGAGTTGTTGGGGATGAACGGGAGTTTGGGTTGTGATTTTGAGGAAAAGGAAGATGTGAAAAATGCGCTGATTTCTGAATTTTTAGAAAATAACCCAAAAATTAGTTTAACGGCACAAGAAAATACTTGGCTAAAAGATCATTTTGAAGCCTTTGCAAATATTCAGAGTTTTTTAATCGCGAAATCTTCAAGTGGTGATGCGCAACAGGCTGTCGATTTGCATATTCAACTGTTGGTAAGTAATGCCGAATATAGCACGAAAAATATCAATGCTGGTTATCCACAAATTGGAACACTTCAATGGTCAAATACCCTGAACTATAATGTTGAAGGAAGTTTGGCAATCTTGTGGCCAAATCCTTTAGAGCTTGTTTGGTCAACTATTCATATGTATGAAGCATTATTAGTACAGTTCAATATTGGTATGGCGCGCGAAAGACAAGCCTTCATATATGGACCATACGGGGCTAATGTAACGTGGCTTGGGAAAGGGGATGCTTTTTTGCATACATATTGGAATGCTTTGAATGCACATGCTATTGGCGAAACCCTTGCAATAGAAGTGGGGAACAACCATGAATTTCCCCGACTTCCGATATTACACCTTGAATGGGAGATGGATTTATTCAATAATAGCATTGGTAGGGCAATTAGTGCTGAACATCCTTATCCGGATGGTGATTTAAATACTTTGGTGTTCTATGTAGAATCAGCCATTCATCAAGGGCGTTGTGTTTATCTTGATCCAGTAGACCATGAGGTATCAGATGCTTTTAACCTTGGTTGTCCTACATGCTTAAATGGAATCTTACCTACCACAATTACAAAACCAACAAATGAGTAATCGAATTTATTTATTTATTCTCTCAATTCTGGTTATGGGAACTTGCAGTTTTTGTCAGAGCCAAACTTATGAATTGACAATTGACAGTTTGGATAAATCCCAAACTTTCAATATTCCTATAATTAAGCATGATGGTTGGTGTACTGCTGGGATAAGAATTACTCAAAATACAGCGAATGATACAGTTCAATTTAGCAATTATATAAAAATTGCTCCCGGTTGGACTGGCTTGCTTTATCACAATGATCACTACGGCTGTAAACCTTTTACTTTTACTTATTTGCCGTACAAAGCCACAACAGGTAAAATTTCAATTGAATGGTCTTATTCTTACTAGGGTTTAAGATACTATTTAGCCTTCCAGTGATGATATGAAAAATTTTAGGTCAATTTCTATTTTGGTTATCGTCTGTCTTAGTTGTTGTTCAAGAAAGCCGGATGTAATAATCAAAATTGACTCAAATGTAGAAAAATTGGATACTGCAATAGTGCCACGAATGAAAGGTGTCTATGGAATGCAATTTACAGTAAATGGCACTTTTGATGATACCATTATCTGGAATGGTTTGAAATGTTCACCCCCCGGTATTTTTCAAAGCCCGGCAGGGTTTCATGAATATTATGGCTCTCCTGTGGAAATTAAGTACGACAGATTCAAGGCAAAAAAAGTGGATTTAATTTTTGAATTTGAATATGCACATTGAATAGTTGATATTGAAACAATCAAAGCCCTGCTTTTCAACCCCCATTGAAAAACAGGGCTTTTTTCATTCCCTCACAAAAATCCAACCCCAAAACCCACCAAAAACCATTTTACCCCAAATTGGCATAGTCGAATCCCGCAATTTCTTTCCCAAAAAACCAAACCAAAAAACGATAACTTACTTTTGACCCACCAAACACGTCTGTTAATCTTTCAATTTTACAATTTGCCCAGTCCTCCGGCATTTTGACTTAATCTTCCTTGCGCTTCTCCCTCCTCGCGCATTTTCAATTTTTCATTTTAAAACTGTAAAAATTTTTCCGAAAAATCAATTTCGGAGAACTTGACCCGAAGCAAAACTTCGGGCAATTCAGTTTGTATTTTATCAAATTTCAAATAGAAAAATTTACACAAACACCTCATGCGCAACACATTACAATCCAGACGTGCCACAAAAGCACTTTTTTTGACCTCGATTTTTGCGGCTTTTTCAGTCGTGATTTCAACCGCCCAGACCACTTTTATCGGCGCGACCGGCGGCTCGTGGTTCACCGCAACCAACTGGTCGAACGGTCTTCCGGCTGCCGGAAACAACGCTTTGATTCCCGGCGGCGGCGTGAACGTGGTCATCGGCTCGGCTTTGAATGTCAATTTTACTATCGACAATTTCAGTTCGATGACGGCCACGGCGGCCATCACGATTGCCAGCGGCGGCAATTTTTCCAACTCTGGAAATTTAAATTTGAACGCCGGGAGCAGCCTGACGAACGCCGCGACTTTCAACAATTTCGGCACGGCGGTTTTCGTCGCGACGGCCAGTTTTACCAACCAATCGGCTGGAAATTTCACGAACGCAGGCACTTTCACGCTGCCCGGGACTTTGACAAACGCTGGTTCGGTCACGAACAACGGTACTTTGAACGCCGCGAACGGCCTCGTCCAAACTTCCGGCTCGTTTTCGAACAACCAAACGATGTCCAGTAAATCGTTGACCATCAGCACGGCGAGCCAGTTTTTGAACAATTTTGGGGCAAACCTGAACATCTCCGGCACGGGCGCGACCCTCGATTTGAACGGAAATTTGACAAATAATGGAACGGTAAATTTGGCGGGAGCCGGAAATATCATCGGCGCGGGCGTTTTGGACAACAATGTGCAGTTCAATGTCCAATCCGGTGGTTCATTGATTGTTGCGGCAACTGCGCGTATCAATAATAATGGTACGTTATTGAATCAAGCCAGCTTTACGAACAACGGAACTGTTATCAACGGTAATAATTTTTACAATGAAAATGTAGCAATTAATAAAGGCACATTTGCACAAAACAATAGATTAGAAAACAGATTAGGCGCGACTTTTACCAATGAAGTTGCCAGCACAATAACAATGGGTTTTGGTTCTATTTTATTGAATATCGGTACTTTTATCAATAAAGCAGATATAAATTCTTTTGGAACGATAACAAATGACGGCACTTTTAGCAATGCTTTTAATTTAACAAACAACAGTGGCGGCACTATTGACAACAACAAAACTTTCAATAACACGGGTACTTTAAATAGTTTTAACGCCTTTATTAATGATGATGTCGTCAATAACGATTTTAAGATAAATATTGGAAGCGGTTCAATCTTAACGAACAATAAGACTTTCAATAATAACCCGCTCGGCTCTATCAACAACGAATTTGAAATTTACAATAAACCGGGCGCGACATTTACAAACAAAGGAAAAGTGATAAACCTCGTCCGCTTTTTTGTGGATGCCGGGACGCTCGCCAACCAAGCCTATTTTGAAAATCCGGGCGACGTTTTTGTAGCGACAGGCGCGACTTTGAACAACTCCGGCCTCTTTTCCCAACTTTCTGGAAACACAAAAAACGCCGGGACAATCACCAATTCCAGCAATTTTCTCTCCGACGATTGCGCCTCGATTGTCAACATCGGGGCGATTTCAAATTCGGGGCTTTTTCAGTTTCGCGGTATCTTTTTCCAGCGCGGAACGATGACCGGAACGGCGGCCAGTTCGCTCGGCGGCTACACCCACACCGCTGCAACTTCCTCTGCGCCAACGGTTTGCGCCAACCGCACCATCTCCGCCGACGTCAACGGCGTGGTCAAAGCCTACGCCACCAGCCTCGTCGCTTTCGCAAATTTCGACTCTTGCCAAAACATCATTTACCGGGCAAACGGCATCGCACGACCAAGTTTTGGCTGCGCAGATATTGGTACGATTAAAAATATGAACCTCGTCGTCCGTACTCGTTTGGGCGATTCTTTGACCTGCGTTTCGCAAGTCACCCCGGCGGATTTGCTCGGGCCGACCATCGCAAATTGCCCGACCGATGTTTTTGTTTCAACGCCAAACAACACCGCGAACGTCACTTGGATTGCCCCGACCGCGACCGATAATTGCACGGCCAGCCCAACAATTTCGACCACCGCCGCGCCCGGAAGTTCGTTCCCAATCGGCATCACCGCTGTAAATTACACGGCCACCGATGCCAGAAATAACACGGCTATTTGCCAATTTAAAATAAACGTGGTGAAAACCGGCGGCACCTCGAACTGCGCCGGAGACGTGACTGCGCCGACCATCCAAAATTGCCCAGCAAATCTCGCGGTGGCAACTTTTGGGAACAACGCGGCAGTAAATTGGCAAATCCCAACCGTCGCCGATGCCTGCGCGCCGACCTCGATTTCAGGAAATTTTTTGCCGGGCACGACTTTCGGTTTGGGAAAAACCAACGTCGTTTACACCGCCCGCGACGGCAACAACAACACGTCGACCTGCACTTTTCAAATCAATGTTTTCAAAAATGAAACGTGTTTGACGGACACCCAAAAACCAGTTTATTTGACTTGTCCGACCAATATTTTCCTGCCTTTAAATGCAAATTTGAACGGTGCTTTGGCTACTTGGACGGCTCCGGCAGTCTCGGATAATTGCGCGGTCAACACCCAAACCCAAACGCATTCGAGCGGCTCGGTTTTTCCAAGTGGTTCAACGTCAGTGATTTACACGGCGACGGACAACTCGAACAATTCTGCAAGTTGCAATTTTACGGTTTTCGTCGGCGCGGACCCGTGCCCCGGCGACGTGGCTGGGCCCACATTTTCAAACTGCCCAATTTCGCAAACCATCACAATTCCGGTTGGCTCAACTTCGCCTGCAACTTGGACGGCACCGACCATTTCGGATGCCTGCACGCCGACGACTTTGGTTTCAAATTTTGTGTCCGGCGCGAGTTTTGGCATCGGCACGACGCAGGTAAAATACACGGCCAGCGACCGAAAAGGCAACTCTTCGGTTTGCACTTTTAATATCATTGTTCAAACTCCGTGTGGAATTGATGCCACGCCGCCAGTCATTTCTGGCTGCCCGGCGAACGTGACGGTCGGCACGACGGCAGCCACGGCTGCCGCGACTTGGGTTGCCCCGGTGGCCAGTGACCCCTGCGGTTTGGCGAGTTTTAATTCAAGTTATGCCTCCGGTGCAATTTTCCCGGTCGGCACGACGCAGGTGGTTTACACGGCTGCGGATTTTAAGGGAAATACTTCGTCGTGCGCGTTCAATGTTATCGTGACAAACGCGCCGGGCTGCGCGACGAACGCCAGCCCAATCAACAATGCAACCGCGCAACCAACCGCGACTTTAAATTTGACTTGGAACACGGTCGCCAACGCCACGGCTTACGATGTTTTTCTCGACCTCGTGAACCCGCCGACCAAATTGGTAGCGCCGAACGTGACCGCTACTTCGTTGGTTTTGAACACTTTAAATGGTGGGACAGATTATTTCTGGTACGTCGTCCCCAAAAACGCGGCTGGCTCGGCGACTGCCTGCACGCCAAATATTACCAAATTTTCCACGTCCGGAACACCGCAGGGCGGCTCAACTTACACCATAAATAATGCCTTGGGAATCTGCAAAGGCACGACCGGCCTCGGTTTGACCCGCCAAACTTGGACGGGAATCACGGGTTCGCTGGTTTCAAATTTGACTTCAAATGCGGCCTACCCGAACTCGCCGAACACGACCGAAATTTTTGCGGCAGCGAAATCTGTCTGGAATTCTGGGGACAATTACGGCACGCGGGTTCGCGGTTTCATCACGCCGACGGTTTCTGGAAATTACGTTTTCACGATCACTGGCGACGACGAAACGCAGTTGTTTTTTGCCCAAAATGAAAACCCGAACAACAAATTTTTGGTCGCCAACATCCCAACTTGGACAAACGAACTGGAATTTACAAAAATGGCCAGCCAAAAATCCACCGCACTTTTCATGGCCGCTGGCCAAAATTATTACATCGAACTTTTGCAAAAAGAAGGCACGGGCGGCGACGGCTGGGGCATTTTTTGGACGGCTCCGAGCACGACGACGACGGTGCAAATCCCACTCGCCAACCTTTCCCCAATCACAAACGACTGCCCGGTTTCGACCACTTCGACGGGCGCGGCGAGCCGGGTTTCGAGCGGTTTGGTGGTTTTGTACGATTTTAAAGAAGGCTCTGGAAATGTGGTGAACGACGTTTCCGGCAACGGTACGCCTTTGAATTTGACGATAAATACGCCTGCAAATGTTTCGCGGCTGGCTGGAAGTTGTGGTTTGAGAATTAACACCGCGACCATCATCAAACCTGCGACGGGCGTTTCTTCTTCCAAAATTTCGACTGCTTTGGCCGCGACAAATGCCGTGACCATCGAGGCTTGGGTGAAACCAACGAACACGACCCAAACTGGCCCGGCGCGCATCGTAACTTATTCGTCCGACTTGACAAACAGGAATTTTACGCTTGCTCAAACCTCAAATACTTACGTCCAACGGCTGCGCACGACGGCTGGCGACGCGAACGGTTCACCTGAAATTTCGAGCGGCGCGGTGGCCACGACCAATTTGCAACACGTTGTTTACCTCCGAAATGCAGCGGGTTATGAAGCAATTTATGTCGATGGCGAACTGACATTTGAGGGCACTCGCACCGGGACTTTCAATTTTAACTCGACCTACAATTTTGCACTTGGCAATGAATTGACCAACAACGCGCCGTGGCTCGGAGAATACGATTTGGTCGCGGTTTACAATCGGGCACTTTCGCCATCGGAAATTGCGCAGAATTATCATGTTGGAGTTTGCGCGACGGTGAACAACAATGTTTGCAACCAAAATTTGATTGGAAATGGCTCTTTTGAAAAAGACCTTTTTGCATGGTCGGCCACGAACGGCGCGGCAATCACGACGACCGCCGGGAATTTTTCCGCCGGGACTCGCGGGGTGCAGGCTTGCAATTTGAATGGGCAAATTTCTGAGGCCGCGCGCGCAACCGCTGGTTCAACTTTGACTTTAAATGTGAAAGCACGGCGCAGCACGACTGGCGCGACGGGAACGGTCAACATGAATTTCACGGATGTCAACGGCACGCAGTTGGGCAGCGTGATTTCGCAAAGTATTACGGCCACAACTTTCACCACGCACACGTTGACTGGCGTCGCTCCCGCAAATACTTATTGGGTAAATCTTTGGGTAACTCACACAAATTCAACGGGTTGCATCTACACCGACGAGTTTTGTTTGACCGACGGTACGAAATGTGCGGCCAAATTGCGGGTCATAAATTCAGCGGCCTGCACCGTAAAATTGTACTCGTTCAACGGCTCGACCGAGACTTTTTCGGCAGATATTTTGGCGGGCGCGACTGGAAATTTCCCAAGTTTTGACACCCAAATTTGGCGTTTGCGCCGCTCGTCCGACGGCAGTTTAATCCGTGAACTCACGATTGCGGGCTGCAACGACCAGACCATTTCCATCACAAATTGCGGCGGAACGACTGGTTCGAGCGGCGGCGGATGCACCGGCGACGTGACCGTTCCGACCATCGCGGGCTGCCCGGCGAACATTTCACAAACCACAACCGGCACGACGGCCACCGCAACTTGGACTGCACCGACCGCTTCCGACAACTGCGGAAACCCACTTTTTACCTCAAATTTTCAACCCGGTGCGACTTTTCCGCTCGGCACGACGACCGTGAGATATACTGCATTTGACACAAAAACAAATACAGCAACTTGTCAATTTACGGTTTCTATAAATAATACTTGCGCAAATGATGTAACCGCACCAACTTTCTCCGGTTGCCCGACGAACATTTCGCAATCGACTGCAAACATCACGACGATTGTAAATTGGACGGCTCCGACGGCTGCCGACAATTGCTCGACGCCAAATGTTTCGGCCACGCACACGCCCGGCCAAAATTTCGCGCCCGGCACGACCATCGTAAAATACACGGCAGTCGACGCGCGCGGAAACACGGCGGTTTGCCAATTTAACGTGGTCATCACCTCCACAAATCCATGTTCAAATGACTTGGTTGCGCCGACGATTTTGGGCTGTCCGACGAACATCAACCAACCAATTTCAAGCGGAACGGGCGCGACAGTTTCATGGACTTCGCCGATTCCGAACGACAATTGCGGCATTCCGAATTTTGAAACGAACCACATTCCGGGCGAGTTTTTCCTCGTTGGAAATACCACTGTTTTGTACAAAGCCACTGATATCGGTGGAAATACGGCGATTTGTCAATTTATAATTACAGTAGTTGTCAATCCATGTGCTTTTGATGCCGTGCCGCCAGTGATTGCCGGATGCCCTGCAAATCAAACAAAATCGGTGGCCGGAACGACTTCGACCGCAACTTGGACTGCCCCGACGGCGACCGATAATTGCCCCGGGACTGTGAATTTGACCTCAAATTTTGCGCCCGGCGCGACTTTTCCGCTCGGCGTGACCAGCGTAATTTACACCGCGACCGACGTAAAATTGAACGCTGCGACTTGCAATTTTACAATCACGGTCAACCAAATTGACCCATGTTTGACCGAAACCACGCCTCCGGTGATTGCAAATTGCCCTGCAAATCAATCGATTCAAACGGCTGGAACTTCGGCCACCGCAACTTGGACTGCTCCGACGGCGACAGATAATTGCCCCGGCACGGTGAATTTGACTTCAAATTTTGCGCCCGGCGCGACTTTTCCGCTCGGTTTGACAACGGTAATTTACACGGCGCGAGATGTGCGTTTAAATGCTTCGACTTGTAATTTTACGATAAATATTACCCAAACCAATCCATGTTTGACGGAAACCACGCCGCCCGTGATTGCGAATTGCCCTGCAAATCAAACGATTACGACGGCTGGAAATTCGGCCACCGCAACTTGGACAGCCCCGACGGCGACCGATAATTGCCCCGGAACTGTCAATTTGACTTCAAATTTTGCGCCCGGCGCGACTTTTCCGCTCGGTTTGACAACGGTAATTTACACGGCGACCGACGTTCGGCTGAACACCGCGACCTGTAATTTTTCAATAAATGTTTCGCAAACCAATCCGTGTTTGACCGAAACCACGCCGCCCGTGATTGCGAATTGCCCGGCAAATCAAACGATTACGACGGCTGGAAATTCGGCCACCGCAACTTGGACAGCCCCGACGGCGACCGATAATTGCCCCGGCACGGTGAATTTGGTTTCAAATTTTGCGCCCGGCGCGACTTTTCCGCTCGGTTTGACAACCGTAATTTACACGGCGACCGACGTTCGGCTGAACACCGCGACTTGTAGTTTTACGATAAATGTTTCGCAAAATTCCAATCCGCTCGACTGCAACAACATTCAAATTACGACTTCCGGCAGCAGCATTTTGTGCAGCGGTTTGACCGCTCCCGTGGTTTTGGTTCAGGTTTTTGACGCGACTTTTTCCCCGATTTACAATTGCACGGGCAATTGCAACAAACCGGTGCAGGCCATCAACAACCTCGCGGCGGGGACTTATTTTGTAAAAGTTGACTTTCTGGATGCCTCGTGGTCGCCACTTTGCAAAAAAGAACAATTTATCAGCGTGTCCGGCGGCGGCGGCACGGGCGTTTTGACTTTCAACGCGCCCGCCGACATCACGGTGACGGCTCCGGTGAACCAAAATTTTGTGCAGGTCAATTTTTCGATGCCAGCAGCCACCTCGACTTGCACGGTCGGCGCGGTCGCGGTGAACCAAACTTCCGGTTTGGTGAGTGGCGCATTGTTTCCAGTTGGCACGTCGCAGGTCTGTTTTGTGGCTTCTGACGGTTGCAACAACACAAAAACGGCTTGTTTCAACATCGTTGTCCAATCGGGCGGCGGCGGCACGGGCAATTGCAACAACATCGTTTTCACGCCGACGGGCGGCACAATTACCGTGACGAATTTGGTTTCACCGATTACGATGTTGCAGGTTTTTGACCCACAATTCAACCAAGTTTACAACTGCGCGGGCAATTGCGCCTCGCCGACGGTGGTGGTCGAAGGCTTGACATCGGGCGTTTATTTTGTCAAAGCAACTTTGCTGGACGCGACTTGGAATGCGATTTGTGCCAAAGAACAGTACGTTCCCGTCGGTGCGGGCGGCCCAGTTTTGACTTTCAACGCACCCGCAAACATCACGGTGACGGCTGCGCCAAATGCCACATCTGCCGCCGTAACTTATTCAGTACCAACGGCTTCGACGACTTGCACGGTTGGAAATATTTCCATAAATCAAACTTCTGGTCTGCCGAGCGGGGCGCAATTTCCAGTCGGCACGACCCAAATTTGTTTCGAGGCGACCGACGGCTGCAACAATGTAAAAACTGCTTGTTTCAACGTTGTTGTCAACGCAAATTCCGGCGGCGGCGGCACGGATTGCAACGCAATCACGATCACGCCGGGCGCGGGAAATATTGTCTGCGGAAATTTGACGGCACCGATCGTTTTGATCCAAGTTTTCGATGCGGCATTTTCTCCGGTGGCGTCGTGCGTCGGGAATTGCTCGAAACCGACCCACACTTTTTCGGGTCTCGCGGCTGGCCAATATTTTGTAAAAGTTGACTTTTTAGATGCTTCGTGGGCTGCGATTTGCAAAAAAGAGCAGTTCGTCACGGTGGCGGCTGGCCGTCCGGCGGGTTCGGAATTGCGGGAAGGAGAGGAAGTCAAACCATTGATTTTCAATAATTTGGATGAAATTTCAGTTTTTCCAAACCCAACTTCCGACCGGTTTTTTGTCAATCTTTTGCCTTTGGAAAATGAAAATGTCAATTTGAAATTGATCGGTTTCGATGGCCGGGTTTTGAAAAATTGGGAAGCCGCCGCGAGCAGCGAACTTTTTGAAATTGAGACTTCGGAAATGCAAACCGGCGTTTATTTTTTGAAAATTGAAACGGCTGAGCGGCGGGCAACGATTTTGAAAGTAGTTGTGGCAAAGTGAAAATTTCAAATGGTTTTCATTTGAGATTTGAAAAGACCAAATCGCCGGGCGGCTCGTGCTGCTCGGCGATTTTTTTTGCTGAAAACATTTCATGGCCGAAACGTTCCCGGTCGGTCAGGTCGAAGGTTTGGCCTTCAAGATTTTGGAAAAAAGCGAGGAAAAAACTAGGGAAAATAGAAATTGAAGTCTCATGTTTTGTAAAAAATTAAATTTTTGAAATTCAACACTCAATCAATCGCCACTCCTATTATCAAAAATCACGGCAACCTCAATGCTGTCGGCCAGCACTCTGTAAATCAAGGAAACCTGCGGCGTCACCACACATTTTCGAAAGTTTGGAAAAATTTCGGATGGAGGAAAAGCGGCGGGCATCATTTTGATGGCTCGAATGCTGCGGTCTAATTTTTTCTGAAAATCGCGCCTGACTTTTGGCGACCACTCGGTTTCGAGATAATCGAGCAGGTTTTCGAGTTGTCGTAATGCTTTTTGAGAAAGGAAAATTGTCATTGATATTTCATTTTCATTCTGGAATTGAAAGAATCGTAACTCTCCCTGCTGCCTGCTTCCAAATCTTGCAGGCCTTCTTCGAGGTCAGATTTTTGCTGGGCAGTTAGATTTTCACCCCAATCGCCTTCCTCGTCTTTCAATAATTGTTCAATCAACAAAAACAAAGCATCGTCGTCGAGCAAAGCCAAACGGCTGATGGTTTCCAATTTCCTTTTTGCGATATCTGCTACCATTTTTTAAAATTTTGGTACAAAAATAATTCTTTCGGGGTGTTTTGGTTGGTATTTTATTGAATATTCAAGTTTTCGAAACCGCCTCGTCCAAATTGAAAACCGCACTCGCCACCAACATCAGCGCAGCCGTTTCCGAAAAATCTAAATTTTCGGCTTGCGGAAAATGCCCGACGTGCAGTAATTTTTCAGCCGCGCCGGGCGATTTTTGAAAATCGGAGAGGCGATTTTTGAAAAGTTCGGCCAGTAATTTCAACTCTTTTTTTTCAGGTTGCCGAAGCAAAATGCGTTGAAAAACGGCAGATGTTTTTGCTTCGGCGGTTTTCAAATTCCCATTTTTCAAAACATCGGCGGCCAAAACGCGGGCGGCTTCCAAAATTTGTTCGTCATTCAACAATATCAAAGCCTGCTGCGGCGAATTTGTCCGGCCGCGCCGCACCTCGCAGGCATCGCGCGGCAAAACATCGAAAGCCATCGAAGTCGGCGGCGGAATCGTCCGGCGATTGAAAGTGTAAATCGAGCGGCGGTACAAATTTTCCGGCACCGTGTCAATTTTGTACGAAAACTCGCCGCGATAACCATCGTTCGATTTTTCGGTGGCGAGTTCTTCCCAAATTCCGGGCGGTTGGTACGGTCGCGTCGGCAGGCCGCCGATTTTTCGAACCAGCAAACCAGCCGCCGCAAGTGCCTGGTCGCGAATCATTTCAAAAGGCAAACGATGCCGCGCGCCGCGAGCGAGCCAGCGATTTTCGGGGTCGGCGGCCAGCATTTTTTCGGAAATCGCGGACGATTGCCGATAAGTTGCCGAAGTCACCATCAGCCGGAGCATTTTTTTGATGTCCCAACCATTTTCTTGAAATTCGACGGCCAGCCAATCCAGCAATTCCGGGTGCGTTGGCAGGTCGCCCTGAATCCCAAAATTTTCGGAAGTCGCTACGATGCCGCGCCCAAAAACCTCCTGCCAAAGCCGGTTTACAAAAACCCGTGCCGTCAGCGGATTGTTTTTGTCAAAAAGCCACTGCGCCAAACCGAGCCGATTTTTTTGAAAAATGGAAGTGTCGAAAGGCAAAACCGCTGAAATCGTCGTCGCTGAAACTTCCTCGCCCGGCAAATCATATTGCCCTCGAATGTGGACAAATGTTTTTCGGATGCCGACGGAATCGCGCATCACCATTTGAAAAATCGTGTCTTTTTCAGTTTTCAAAACACCGCCGAGGTTCAAAAATGGGAGTTCGGCGAGCCATTTTTGCCGGGTAATTTTTATGAAAGGGGCGGGCGTTTTCAAGTTGTCCACGAACCCAACTTCGGGCACTTGGTTGAAAAAAGCACTCAAACCATAATATTCACGCGTCGAAATCGGGTCGTATTTGTGGTCGTGGCAGCGGGCGCATTCTGTTGTGATGCCGAGAAATGCTTTGCCAAAAGTGTTCGTCCGGTCGGCCACATATTCGAGGCGATATTCTTCATCGATCACGCCGCCTTCCTGTGTGATTTTGTGGTTTCGGTTGAAAGCCGAGGCGACGAGATTTGACAAATTTGCATTTGGCAGCAGGTCGCCTGCGAGTTGCTCGGTGACGAATTTATCATACGGAATATTTTTGTTGAACGCCCAAATCACCCAATCCCGCCAGGGCCACATCGTCCGCGTCAAATCATCTTGATAGCCGTGCGTGTCGGAATATCGGGCGAGGTCGAGCCAATTTGCAGCCCAACGTTCGCCGTAATTTGGCGAGGCGAGCAGGCTGTCCACCAATTCGAGGTAGGCATTTTCGGTCGGGTCGGTCTCGCCTGAGGCGAGATATTTTTCCAAAAATCTGGGGTCGGGCGGCAACCCGGTCAGGTCAAAACTGACGCGGCGGGCGAGCCGTTCGGGTGACGTTGGTTCGGCGGAGGAAAGGCCGTGCAGTTTTTGTTTTTCAAAAATAAAATGGTCAATCTCGTTTTTTGCCTTTTTAGAAAATTCTGAATTTGGAATTTCGGGGCGAACCGGCGGCACGAATGCCCAATGTTTTTCCCATTTCGCGCCCTGCAAAATCCATTTTTCCAAAATCTTTTTTTCAAAAAAACTCAATTCCAAATGGCTTTCCGGCGCGGGCATCAAACTGTCGGGATTGGTTAAAAAAATGCGGCGAACCAGTTCGCTTTCCTCCGGTTTGCCCGCGACGATGGCAAAACCGCCTTTTTCGAGTTTTGAAAAAGCACCCGTTTCGGTGTCGAGCCGCAGCCCGGCTTTCCGTTGTTTTTCGTCCGGGCCGTGGCATTTGAAACATCGGTCGGCCAAAATCGGGCGGACATGAAAATTGAAACTGACAGTTTCGGGCAGGCCGTTTTCGCTTTTTTTGGAAGCGGAAGTGGTCAGCCAAACGGCTGCGGCGAGGGTTGCGGCGAGCAAAAAAATGGAGAGAGAAAGTTTCATTTGCCTAAAATTTTGAGCAAAATTGAAAAAGCGAGAAGACAAAATTAAAAATTTTGAGGAAAAATCATCGACTCGGCAACAGATTTAAAAAATGCTTCGTTTAGTTACTTTGAAATACAAAGTACTTTTAAAAAATGAAAAAATCAAGAATACTCTACTTTTTTCACGAAGTCATTTTCCCGGCGCAGTTGGAATTTGGAACAAAAATCTTGCGATTTTTTGGCGACCAGAAAAAATACGACCGCTTGCAAATTCAAATTTCTGAACTCCCGGACGGCACAATCGGCAAAGAACTCCATCGAATGATGGAAAAAAACGGCATCAATTTCGTGCCTTGGTACGAAAAACACGATTTGAAACACCTCGTTTTGGGCTATTTGCCGACCGCGCCGGACGAAATGCGGATGCAGGCCTTCATGTTTGGAAATGCTGGGTTTTCGGTTTTTAGTATTTTTACTTTTTCGATTTTTCTGATTTGGACACCCGACGTTTGGCATGATTTGCCGCGACATTTTCGGTTGGGGAAAAAATGCAAACCCATCGGTGGGCTGAAAATCGAGGAGGTGATGTACCGGAATTTGGAGGGATTTCGGCGTGAAATTGGGATTTGTATGCCGGAACTCCGTTCCGGCCAAGTCTCGGAACGGAGTTCCGAGGTACATTAAATAAGCGTTAATTGAAATCTCCCGCCAGCCAAAATTAAAATAGCGTCAACTTTGCCGCCGTTCCAACCTAAATTTTTCAACTCAATTTTTATGAAAAAATACATTTTACTTGCCCTGCTGCCGGGCATTTTCAGTTTTTCGGCATGCAAAAAAGAGGAAAACAACTCCACAACTTCCGCCAACCTCAATTTCCAATTCAAATTCGACGCGACCCAACCGAGGCTGAACAACATCGGCCAACAAGCAGTTTTGCCGAGCGGCCATGCTGCGCAAACGCCTGATTTTCATGAACTTAGCGTGCATTACATCGAATTGGCACCGGGCGCGTTGACTTTGTTGGGAAAAGGCGCGATTGTTTACAAAGCCGCAGAAACCACGATTGGCGGGGAAAATGCCGTTGATTTTGACAAAGCCGCGAAGTCGGACGAGGGCAAAATTTTTCAGACCATTTCACTGAAAAACGTGCCGCCCGGAACTTACGAATGGGTGCGGGCGAGCGTAACTTACCAAAATTACGACATCGTTTTTAACATCAACAACGTGCCGGTTTTGGGAAATTTGCCAAACCAAAAAGGCCGTGTTTCGTCGTTCGTTGGGTTCAATACTTATTTGACGACCGTCAAACCGAACACCAAAACGCTTGCGGTGAACGACGACAAAAAGCAGGGTTTTTGGGTTTTTGAAACCAGTTTGACTGCGCCTTACGATGTTTACAATGATATTTCTTCGGGCGAGGCTCCGGCAGGCGCGACGACGGTGGTGAACCCGCTTTTTGCAACTTCGCCCGTGCCGCCGGGCAGTTGCGTGGTGACCGGAAAATTTGCTAATCCATTGGTTATCACCGGAAAAGAAACGGAAGACCTGACCGTCACCCTTTCATTTTCCATCCAAAAAAGTTTGGAATGGGTGGACACGAACGACAACGGACAACTCGATATTTATGCCGACCAAACGACTCCGGCGGAGAAAATTGTGGACATGGGATTGCGGGGGCTGGTGCCGGAGTGGAAGTGAAGATTTGAATTTTTGAAATAAAAAAACCGACTGGCGAAGTTTGCCAGTCGGTTTTTTTATTTCACTTGCGAAGCCCAAAGCAATTTCACATTTGGATGCGGAAACAGGTCAAACGCATTAAAATCCATTCCCGAAGGGAATCTATGTTTATAGAAATTGAAATGGACATGCACGAGAAATCCCGAAGGGATTTTATGTAAAAACTCGCGCCTGAAAACATAAAATCCCTTCGGGATTTGAGG
>JANNMS010000079.1:0-16331 GCA_031398055.1 Saprospirales bacterium
CCTCAAATCCCGAAGGGATTTTATGTTTTCAGGCGCGAGTTTTTACATAAAATCCCTTCGGGATTTCTCGTGCATGTCCATTTCAATTTCTATAAACATAGATTCCCTTCGGGAATGGATTTTAATGCGTTTGACCTGTTAGATTATGAAAGGAAACCTAAAATGGAAAATCTGAGCCAACTTGATTTTTGGTCAAATGGAACAAAAAAAGACACTGACGAAACAAGATTTTACAGGCAGCCTCCCTTTTTTGAAAAGGGAAAACCCGTAGATTTTTGTTTCATCAGTGTCTTTTGTGTGCTCAGGTTTTCCCAAAAATGGGAGGATTCGAGCGGTTTATTGGTGGTATGTCGCGTTGTGTGTCAGTTTTTTACCACATTTTGAGCAATCGGCAGCGGTGCCAGCCCCGCCCGCACAACCACCAGAACAGGTGTAATGCCACACGCCGGCGGTATTTTGAGCGGGTTCGGGTTTCGGTGGAGTTGTCGTACCCGGTGCTCCGGCGGGGGTGTTTGTGGCTGCCGGGGTCGGTTTTGGTGGGTGGTAAGATGTGTTGTGGACGAGCGTGGTACCACATTTTGCGCAAGCAGTAGCCGTTCCAGATCCACCCGCACAGCCTTTTGAACAAGTATAATGCCAAACACCGGTGGCATTTTGGGCTGGTTCGGTGGCCGGCGGAGTGGCTGCGGGGTTCGGTGCAGGACTTGGCATGACTCCGGGAACAGGAACCGGCGATGGCAGCGCGTTGTCACCGGGCAGGGGGACAGGTGACTGCGAAGTGATGGCCGGTTCGGCGGCATTGGTTTCGGTGGCGGCATCTGTGGCCGCCGGAGCGTCATTTTGGCAAGCCGAAAAAAAAGTAGTGGCACAAAGTGCCGATACAATTAGACAGTTTAGAAATTTCATTTTTCAAAAATTTTAGTGAAGAGGTAAAGGTAGGAATGAAATTAGAATGGTAAAATTGGAAAAATGGAGGCGTGGCGGTTGGTTTTGCGAATATAAAAAAAACCGCCTGACTTTGGGAAAGGACAGGCGGTTTTTGAAGGGAAAATGATTTATCGAAATCAACAAAGTAATTCAACATTTCTTGATTGCTGCAAACCCGACTTCAATGGATCCGCCGCCTTGTCCACCCGAAGTAAAAGAAACATCAAAAGTAGCAGTAATTGGAGAGCAGCAGCAGCAGTCCAAAGTCATAGGATAACTGTTTGAACCTTCTTCATCGCGGCCGCCTGTTGCCCGTTCGATCAATCCTGAATCTTCCTCAATGGCATCAACACCTAATGTTATCATTTTTGTTGTTCCTTTCGGTAAACATACCGTACCAATCGTTCGGTTGATACTGACTTTAAGGCCAGGATTTTGAATAAGCTTTCGCAGCGTTAGTGTTGAAAACATACTAGGAACAACAATGCCAATCCCGCCATCAAGATAAGCAAACAGCCGGACCTCCATTTCGCCCCAGGGGTTAGCATTTGAATCATCCAATTCAAGTGGTTGCATGCCCAGCACACGAACAAAAGTCATGACGATATCAAAGCAACAACAAGATTCGCTAACACAATCACAATTTTGCTCATTACAGCAATCGGCTTTAACTTCTGTTTGATTTGCAACAATCTTTGGGGCAACCGCCATGCTACTTTTGACCAAGGTTTTGAGTTCCCTAATTTCAGCCATCGTATTATCAAATGCGGAATTTCGAACACTTTGATCTTGTTTGGTTTGTACCACGTTCACCAATGATTGCACTTCCTTTTTAAGTTCGGCAATTTGGTCATCCAATGGGTTGACAACCTGTTCAGGTTTTGCTTGGACTATGGCCAACAATGAATTCACTTCCTTCTTTAATTCTGCAACAACTTGATCTCTTGGGTCGGGAACTTGCTCTTTCTTAGCCAGAACAACCGTGGCCAATGTTTGTACTTCTTTTTTGAGTTCATTGATCTGTTGGTCTCGGTGATCAGGAACGGGAGAAGGTTGAACAGTCACCACGGATGGCGCAGTTGTTTCAACCAAAATTTGCTTTTCCATTTTTGGATTTAGTTAATTGGTAAATAGAATTGTGTAGTGCGATATTTTGGGTTTTACCATTGTAAAGCACTTTTCATTTAAAAATCGTTAAATCTCCAATTCCTTACCATGCTCAAAAATTATTTTTTCTCCTGATATTTCAATCTGACGGTTTCAATGATTCAAGTTTGAAAATCTCCCCAAGATTTAAATCCATTCGTAGTTTTGCTACCACATTTTTTCAAAATCTTTCATCCCATGCGCATCATCCCACCGATTTTTCTTTTAATATTCCTCGCCGCCTGTACTTTCAAAATCCACCCAAACCGTTCATTTTCAGAGGAGTACCAGGAAAACGGCGAAGAAAAATACTTCCCAAACGAATATCTCGGCCAGCAACGCGCCTGGCCAGAACGCGAGTTAAATTGGGCAGATTACCACCGCGCAGCGGAAAATATTCAGCAAATTTTCGCCGCAAAATCAGCCGACCCCTGCACCGGTTACCAACCAAAATGGACGCTCGAAGGCCCAACAAACATCGCCGGGCGCGTCAATACTTTGGTCGTGCAACCGTCGAATGAAAATGTTTTGCTCGCCGGTTTTTCGCAGGGCGGCATTTTCAAAACCACCGACGGCGGCGATTCGTGGCGGCCTGTTTTTGAAAATCACCTCAATTTGAGCATCGGCACATTGAAATTCGACCCGTCCGACGACAATATTATTTACTGCGGAACCGGCGACCCGAACGTTCCCGGCACACTTTTCAACGGCAGTGGCATTTTCAAAAGCACCGACGCGGGCGAAAATTGGCAATTTCTCGGCCTCGCCGACGCCGGAATCATCACCAAAATCGCGGTCGATCCGACCAATTCGCAGGTCTTTTTTGCGGCGGCGATGGGCAATCCATTTCAAAGAAATCAGCAGCGCGGCATTTTCAAAAGCACCGACGGCGGGCAAAATTGGCAACGTGTCTTGTTTGTCGCCGAACAGGCCGGGGCGAGCGATTTGCAAATGAATCCATTGAATACCAACGAGTTGTACGCCAGTTTTTGGGACAGAATTCGAACAAATACGGAGTCCACAGCTTTCGGACCGAACGCCAAAATTTTCAAAACCACCGACGGCGGCGCGAATTGGCAACAATTGACAAACGGTCTGCCGACTGGAAAATGGTCGCGCACCGGACTCGTCATGTCGCAACAAAATCCTGAAAAATTGTACGCCGTTTTTGTGGACACGACGTATTCAAAACCTTCCGTTTTCAAAACCGACGACGGCGGCGCGTCGTGGCAAAACATCCCGGCGGCGGGTTTGAATTTGGCTTTGGGCGGTTTCGGTTGGTATTTTGCAAAAATGCGGTTGCACCCGACAAATGATGAAGAATTGTATTTTCTCGGCACGCAAATTTATCGGCGGGCGGCGGGCGCGAGCCAATTTGGAATTTTTGGCGGGATGCACGCCGATGTCCACGATTTTTTGCTCACGCCGGGCGGCAAAAAATTTTCCGGCACGGATGGCGGAGTTTATCGAAATGTGCCCGGCCAAAATCCCTGGACGCGTCTAAAAATACCGACCACGCAGTTTTACCACACCAATTTTAACCGTTTTGACCAAAAATGGTACGGCGGAGCGCAGGACAACGGTGTTTCGAAAGGCACTTCCCAAACCCTCGCGGCGTGGGAAGCAGTGCTGCCGAACGATGGTTTTTCGATGCAATTTCACCAAACCGACCCGCTGCAAATGTGGGGAACGACCCAAAATGGTGTGGTTTGGACCAGCACAAACGGCGGCCAAAATTTTGACCAAACCGGCGAATGTCTTGGCTTTTCGAACGACCGGTGCAATTGGGACACGCCGATTTTGTCCGGACAGCACGCCTCGAACCAAAAATTATATGCTGCAACTTATCGAGTTTACGAAACTGATGGCAACGGCGGCTCGCCAAGTTTTGGGGCAATTTCAGGTGATTTGACGGATGGTGTCATTTTCGGCGACCGGTTTCACACCATTTCTTGTTTGTCGGAATCGCCGCTCGTGCCGGGAAAATTGATGGCCGGAACGACTGACGGAAATGTCTGGCGGCGCGAGCCGAACGGCAATTGGTTTAATCTAACTTCCACATTGCCAAATCGTTACGTGACTTCGGTGAAAATGTCACCGACCCTCGCGGCGCGACTTTTTACAACCCATTCTGGTTGGCGAAACAATGAATACATCCCGCACATCCATCGTTCAGACGACAACGGCGCGACTTGGCAAGACATTTCTGCCGACCTGCCGAACTTCCCCGTCAATGAAATTTTAATTTTGCCAAACCGAAAAGATTCAGTTTTGGTGGCGGCGACCGATGTGGGCGTTTATTTTTCAAAAAATTATGGAACAACTTGGAATCGGGTCGGCCAAAATTTGCCAAACGTCCCGTGTTTTGACCTCGATTTGGACAATATCAATAAAAAAATCGGCATCGGAACGTACGCTCGCGGCATTTGGACGATCAAAATTGATTCGATGCTCGCCCAAACGAACGCCGTGTTTTTTCATGCCAACGGTTTTGTAAAAAACGAGGCCGGAAAAGGCATTGCCCACGTCAATATTTTGGGTGAAAAAACGGACACGACCGGGCGATTTTTCATCCAAAATTTGAACGCCTGCCAAAGTTTTGAACTCAAACCGTTCCGAAACGACAGTTTTTTGAACGGCGTGACGACTTTTGATTTGCTGCTGATTTCAAAACACGTGCTCGGCGTTTTGCCGTTTTCGTCGCCAATTCAATCGCTCGCAGCTGATGCCAACAATTCAAAAACGGTAACGACGAACGACATCGTGACGCTTCGGAAACTGATTTTAGGGATTGATTCGGTTTTGGAAAAACGCCATTCGTGGGATTTTTTGCCCAAAAATTATCAATTTCAAAACCCCGGAAATCCTTTTTTGGATTCGATACCGAATTCATTTTTAATTGATTATCAAAATTCGTCCTCGCTCGTGCCCGATTTTTTGGGCTACAAAATTGGTGATTTGAACAACTCGGCGTGGCTCGGTTTTTCAAAATCGGACGACCGGACGGCGGAAGATTTTCCGATATTTTTTGAAATGAAAAATGAAAATCCAGACGGCACGGTCGAAGTCATTTTTTCAACAAAAAATGAAGATTGGGCAGCGATGCAATTCACTTTGGAATTTGACCCGACGGCGGCTAATTTGTTGGAAATCAAAAACTTGCGGCCGGATTTTGGGATGGAAAATTTTAATTTGAACAAAAAAGTGGAAGGCAAAATTTCGGTTGCGGTGGAGCGAAATTTTAGCGAAAACCAATTCTCGAATTTGTTTTCTGCCATTTTCAAAATGAAAAAACCGGGCAACGTTATTTCAACGTTGAAACTGAGTTCAAAACTCACAGCAGCCGCTGTTTTCAAAAACGATGGCACGGCGATGAACCCGATTTTACAAAAAAAATCAACCCAAAATTTGCCCTCGAAAAATGTGGTTTGTCTGCAAAATTTGGTGGGCGAAAACGGCACGGCGTTTCAATTTTCAGGTTTTGAAAAAGAGGTGGTTGATTTTCAAATCATTGATAATCAAGGCAAAACGCTGGTTTTTAGAAAAATAAATTTGCCGGGCGGCGAGTTTCGGCAAGTGATTTTGAGAAATGAATTTTCGGCGGCGGGCGTTTGTTTTTGGAAAATCGAGGCGGAAAACGGGCAGGTTTTTTCTGGGAAAATCATAAAAAATTAGGCAAATGACTCGTCTCAAAAATTTCCTGAAAAAACTAAAATGGCCGGCCATCATTTTCGCGGTCGTCTATTTTTTCGCGGCCATCCCCGAAATCCAACATAAAAATGATGGCGAAAGCAAATCCATCGGCTCGGTGCGGGCGGGAAAATTGGAAAATGCGTGGCTCGTGCCGTTTTCCGGGAAAAATTTCAAATTTTTTAGTGGGCTGAGTTATTTCGTTTTCAACAACGGTTACACGCATTCCAAAACTTGCCGGACGATTTTGGATGCCTACAAAATTTGTGAAACTACTTGCCCCGGCATTTTTTTTCGGATAGACGAATGTTCGGATAAAAATGGTGGGAAAATGTTGATCCACCGCACGCATCAAAATGGGATGTCGGTGGATTTTATGACCCCCAAAAAACGTGGGGCGAGCCAATCCACGATTCTCGACCACCTCGGATATTTTGATTATTTGCAAGATTTTGATGAAAATGGGAGGTTTTGCTTTGCAAAATCTATCCAACTTGATTTTGAAACGATGGCTCGCCACATTTTGGCACTCGACGATTCCGCCCGAAAAAATGGGCTGCGGATCAACAAAGTCATTTTTATGTTGGAATTGAAAGATGATTTTTACGCCACGCTGTCGGGCAAAAAAGTGAAAGAACGGGGCATTTATTTCGCGCAAAACTTGCCATATTGGACAAACCGGGTGCACGATGACCATTATCATGTTGATTTTGAGGAAATCAACTGATTTTCAAGAGCATCCCCGCGTCCAACGAAATCAAAATCGAGTACCCGATATTTTCCAACTCGACGGCAAACCGTTTTTTTCCTTCTTTTTCAACCACCCGGCCGCGCATTCCGGCGAGCGAGAGGGCAAAGAATCGCGATAATTTGGTGAAACTAATTTGGGCTCCACCGTATTTATCATAAATGTTAATACTGCATCTATTTGCTTAAAATTGTTTGGCTCTTCTTGCAAAAGAAAATAAAATGTTATTAACTTTGGAGTATATTCAAAATTTTTTTCAAAAACTAAATTTTCTATCATGAACCACTTTCCACTTTCCACTTTCCACTTTCCACTTTCCACTTTCCACTTTCCACTTTCCACTTTCCACTTTCCACTTTCCTGATTTTCTTTTTCTTGCTTCCATGTAAAAAAATGGATGCACAAAACATTGAATGTGCAACAGCAACTCCCTTGCAACAGATTTACACAAATACAAATTTTCCCATCCAAGTTGGCGCATCATATGTTATTTCTGGGACACCCACTACTTACGTGTCGCAATTAACTCCTGCACTACATGGGATAACAATTGATGCAAATGGTGTGAAAAATTGGACAAACAGAACCATAAAACATTACGGAGAATTGGTAGTTGATGTTCCGTTTGTAATGACCAATTGTATTTTGATGGTTTTGAAAAGTGAAAGTTTTAGTATCACGAAAATTGGCCCGATTCGAGTTCAAAATAGATTTACAAGTTCAAACAGTAAATTTTTCGCTAAACTCAACGGCGTTCCTTGGAAGGGGATTGAGTTGTCTGGAAATGGTGAACTTACTTTTTCGGGAAATAATATTGAAGATGCCGAGGTAGCCATCAATATTACTGGTCAAAATACGAAAAGCGTAATCGTTCAGAATTGCTTCAATAGAAATGGCAGGGGAATCCTTGCCGTTGGCATAAAAGTGAACGGATTTATCCTGAATAACTCATTTTCTAAATCGGCTCCCTTGATGTATGAGTTAGGGAATTCACCAACAGGTATCAATTTTACTGGTGTTCCGGGAGCTTCAATTGGCATTGTTGGTCCTTTCAAAAATGCCTTTAATGATTTAAGTAATGGTATTTTCATGCATAATTCTACTGTTTTCGTTGGGTTTAACGAGTTTTTTAGGAATAATGAAGCGGTTAGTGCAAATATCTCAAACTTAACGATGAGCGGTTTTGGTGCTTCGGTTAGATCATTATTTTCTGAAAATGAAAGCGATGTTTTGACAACAGGTTCAAATCTGGACATGAAATATTGCCACATGGAAAAAACTAAAAAAAGAACTATTTTTTGCGATAAAAACGATGGTATGCAATTGATAAAAATCTACAATAACTCATTTGATATTTTGGGTAACCACCAGTTTTTGGAATCAATTTACGTTGATCGTCCGAAAGGAAGTCAAACACCTACTTCCATAAATAGGGTGGAGTTTATTGAAAATTATCCAATTATTCAGCAAACTTTTGGTCATGACGTAAATAAAATAGTGTTTAAATTAAAAGGAAAACCAGCGGTAGATAGGGTGTCGGTGTCAAAAAATAGAATTACATTCGGAACGGGTGGTAATAATCAGTATTCCGCAGGAATTGCATTAGATGCTATCCTTGGAGGTGAAAACTATTCAATTTTTGATAATAAAATAACCTCAATAAATCCAGGTGGAGGTTTTGTAAATGATCCGCATGGCAATTGGCGATGGCTTATTGCTGCATTTGGAAATAGTACTACAAAGGGTAATTTTATAAGTTTTAATGAACTTAATTTACAGAATATTTTGGACAACGGAGGTTGTGGAATCCATACCAAAGACATGGTAGGAACGGAATACTGCGATAATAAAATGGATTTATTGTACAAAGGCCTTCATTTAGCAGGCAATGTTGCTCCGGTAAGGATTGTCAAAAATAAAATTGACCACCTTGATTACGGGATGCATTTGGAAACCAGTGGTTTTGGCCTGCAACATTGTATGGCCAATGAATTTAACCCAAATCATGGTTATGCTGTTTTTGGAGCATTGTCAGAAGGTGCTCCTGTATTAACAAACAACTTTTGGACCGATCCAACGAAAAACAATATTCAAATACCACCAAGCCAATCCCAATCCCCCGGTACTCTTTTTACCTCGCACCCAAGTTGTGAAAATATAACCCCAACTTGTGGCAGCGGAACGGGCACAGGCAACGAAGGATTGACAGCAGGCGAATCCAGTTTTATCAGTGAATCCTTGCAGCATTTTCCAACCGAGACAGCAAAAACATGGCAAAAGAAGCGTGAAATATTCTATAAATTTATCAACTCGCCAGCATTGAAAACTGCAACCCCCGAAAACGAAACCTATTATAATTTGTACAAAAACACTTCCGCGCATCTGTTTGCCAAAATGGACTCCTTGATTGCAAAAGGAACACTAATTCCAACAATTTTAGGTGCAGCCTTGACCCAAAACCAATCGAACATCAACAGTTTGCTTTTGCAATTGGACTTGATTGACAGGACATTTGACCAATCTGTGGATGGAATAAATTTTAACACCAATTTTTGGACAACCAAGCAAAGCATCCTTGACAATCTTGAACCGCTGCACAATGATCTCAATAATTTGCGGGTTGAAGTTGCTCAATTTAATGCCACGATTTATCCGATTGCCGGATCTTTCAATCAAACCTTGCCAACCGAATCAACTTGGACATCGCTGCAAAAAGAGGTCTTTGGCTATTATTTCCACTATGTGCAAGGCATGGGATTTTCGGAGGCTGAATTGAATCAATTACGAACAATTGCCGCAGAATGCCCAGAAATAGCGGGCAAATCAATAGAAATGGCCATTGGCCTGCTTCCTTCCGAAGAACAGTCCATTTATTTGAAAGAAGATATGGGTGAATATGAATGCGGGTCGTCCCCCAAAACTTCTGGGAATTTTGAACCTGAACTTCCCTTGTCATTTTCAATATCGCCCAATCCCATCAACGACAAGTGTTTGCTTTCATTTGGCAATCAAATGTTTTCGGGAACGATCATGGTATTTGACATTTCTGGCCGACCAGTTTTCAGCCAAAATGTTGAAGGGGTATATCAACTTGAAATAAGTTCGATCTCTTGGCCAAACGGTGTGTATGTTGTGAAAGTCAACTACCCAAATGGGTCGGTAAAATCCGCAAAAATTATCCGGTAAAATTTATTTTTAAACCTTCACCCATCCTATTGTGCACACAATAGGATGGGTGTTTATTATATGAAAAATGAAAACCTTTTTGATATTAATATTCAATATTCTATCGGTCTTAATTTCCCCAACAAACGCACAGAGTAAATATGATAATCACTGGATTTTGGGATTTGATTCATTTCAACCGAATTTTGGAGGATTAAACATTAATTTTGACGACGACACTTTTGATTTTACATATTTTGATGTTCCAATGGAAATTGAAAGCCCGGTGACGATTAGCGATGAGTTGGGCAATTTACAATTTTATACAAATGGTTGCCAAATTTACAATTTTGAGCATCAATTGATGGAGAACGGGGATAGTATAAATTATTTCGAAAAAGAAGTATTTGATTACTGGTGTAATTTTGGAGGCTTTTATCCCAGTGCAAGAGGGATTGTTTGTTTGCCATTTCCAAATAAAAAAAATGTTTATGTGCTATTTCACTTATCTTTTTTAACAACTTTTTGGAAGGAATCCATTTTCATGTACAGCATCATTGACATGAATGAGAACAATGGACGTGGGCGGGTAATCCGTAAAAATGTACCGATCGAACGAGGGGCATTCAATTCATCCATTTCCTGCAACCGACATGGCAATGGAAGGGATTGGTGGGTTGTTTTAAATCGTGCTGATACCAGTATGTTTCATACTTATTTGTTGGATCCCGACTCACTGAGATTTATTAGGTCGCAAACATTTAAACATCACTTCAAAAAAGAGCAATCAAGCGATATTACTTGGTTTTATTCAGACGCGTCCTTTTCTCCAAATGGAAAAAAATATGCAAAAATTGGCACAGACCGGCCACCCACCATTTTTTTATATGATTTTGACAGGTGCAGTGGGTTGTTTAATAATCAAATCGTGGTGAATGTTCCCGATACAGCTTATCTCTGGCCGTCTATTGAATTTTCACCCAATTCAAGGTTTTTATATCTCACCAACCTTGCCTCTAAACTATTTCAATGTGATTTGTTTTCTGATAGGTTCACCCCAAGTTGGCAACTTGTTGGTAAATATGATGGGTATAAAGATTCATTTGGATTGGCAACTACTTTTTATTTCATGGCAACTGGCAGAGATAAAAAAATTTATATGAGCCATGCCAACGGCACAAAAACACTGCACGTTATTAATACGCCAAATGAACTTGGAAAAAATTGTAAGTTTCAACAAAACCAGATTGCTTTCCCTGCTTATAAACATTTCGATCTGCCACACTTCCCAAACTATAATTTATTGGATATTGCCGGAAGTTATTGCGATTCGCTCGGCATTGATAATCCTTTTGGTTTGGACGAGGATACAACCCTTAAAAAACCTGTGATTCATTTCAAACCCAATCCCGCATCTTTTGAAATTCAGGTTTTTATCAATTCTCCTGTTTCCAATACTTGGATTAAGGTGTACAATGTTTTGGGTCAACTGATTCACGAACAATATTACATTGGCACAATAGATGTGATTAGCATCCCTGTTTACGATTGGCCAGCAGGCGGTTACATTCTTGCGGTCGAACAAGAAAATTTCGAAACTTGGGTAGGTAAGTTGATTGTGGTACATTAATCAAAAACAAAAATGCCCCAGCCAAAATATGACTGGGGCATTTTTTTAGGCTCACCCAACTTTCAAAAGCACCCCCGCCTCCAACGAAATCAAAATCGAGTACCCGATATTTTCCAACTCGACGGCAAAACGCTTTTTCCCAGCCTTTTCCACGACCCGGCCGCGCATCCCGGCGAGATTGCCGACGGCGATTTCAACCAAATCACCTTCCGAAAATTTGCCCTGCTGTGCTTCGGCATCCAATTCCTTGTCCATCGTGATTCGTTTCAGCCAATCCATTTCGATTTCGGGGATGGCCCGGAGGTCTTTTCCGAGCCGCACAAAACCGGCCACGTTTTCGGTTTCGAGCACCGGAACGTAGTCGTTTTTTAAAATTCTGACAAAAACATAGCAGGTAATCAGCGGTTTTTCAACCAAGCGCGTGCTGCGAGAATAGCGGCGCATCAATTTTTGGAGGGGAACGTAGGCCTCGATTTGCTTTTTTTCGAGCATCCCGCGCACCAGTTTTTCACATTTTGAACGGGTGTGCACGGCAAACCAGCGCGGTTCGTTTTGGTGCAATTCAATGACAGGGGCGTTTTTTTTGGCGATTTCCGTTTTTACTGCGTCTCGATTTTCACTATTTTTCGGACGGTCGTTGAGTTTCCGCATTTGATTTTTACAAAGAAAATTCCAGTTGGGAGTTCGGGTAGTTCCAAGACGTGCTTGCCTGCGCCGAGGGTTTTTCGGTCAATCATGTTCGTGACCAATGTCCCCAAATTGTCCGTGATTTCGATACTGACCGGCGTTGGTTCGCCGATGGAAAGTTCCAAATCGGCTTTTTCGTAAAATGGATTTGGGTAAATATTGAGCTTGTAAGAGTCTTTTGCAGGGTATTCGTTGGGTTTGAGTTGGAGGGTGATGCGTTTTGGGCGGCGGATGGGTTTTTCAGAAATTGGTGCTGCGACGGGCACGGCAAAACGATTTCCCCACGTCAAAGCATTGATCAAAAGCCGCGTCGAAACCACTTCGTCGTAGTAAAATTCAAAACCAAGATAGATGATCGAACCCTTGCCCAAATTTTTGTAACCCGCTGTGGCATAACCATTTACATCAGCGAGGGTGACAAATTCAGGGTCAGAAATATCGAGCGGGTAGGCATAATTTGTCAACGAAAAATTGGCAGGCAGCCCTGCGGAAATCGGATGGTCAACCGCCTGGCGATGGATATTTGGGTCAGGAAAATAATAGGCATAATCCAAATCGACGAGCCCGAGTTGTCGCAAAACTTCATAATCGTGTGTGCCTGTAAAAATCACCGAACCGCCCCGACGGACAAATGCCCGGAGCACCATCCCGAAATTTTTGAGTTTTGAAAAATCGCCTTTCGATGGGTAGGGCAGCAGCGCGATTTGACGGTCGGCGAGCGCATTTTCGAGATCGGCGGCAGTGCCTTTCCAGAAATTTTTGAAATCTGCGCCGGGCAGGTTTTTGGAAATATAAAATTTCAGTTTCGAGGCATAAATTGAATCGTAGGCCGCGTATTCAAAAACCAAAATGCGACACTGCGCGGTGTTTGGGGCAGGTTCGTCTGCCAAATAATTGAAAGGTGGGTCTTGGTGGGTTATAAAAAACGGAAAAAATACCCCAAAAAAGTTATCGAATTTGCCTGCGCACCGGCCATTTTCAGGCGACAGCCCGAGAAACAACAGCAGTAAAAAACCAACGCGAAGCCTCATTTTTGAATGTATTTGTGGGTCAGAAGCAAACGATTTTTAAATTCAAACAGACAAACGTAAATTTTCCGCCAATCTTGCCCGACCCGAAAATCTTTGCTTTTCCCGTTTTTGGGATTGCAAACTTCCGATTCATTTCCCGTTTTTTGGCAATTTTACCCAAAAAAACTTCGATTGGCTACCTTCGCCCGAAAATTGAAAAAATGAAGTTGAATTTATTTTTCCCAATCATTTTGCTCGCGTTCATTTCGCTCACTTCCGCCACTTGCGGCAGTGAAAAAAAGGCGACCGAAACCGTTGCCGCTCCAAAACCTTTGGAAAACACCCCCGAACCCAACCCGTTCAACGCGGCACATGTTTTTAACGAAGAACGGGCAGACACCGTTCAAGGCACGCGCCAGGTCAAAGCACCGCCGCGTCAACAATTCATAGACGTTCATCAAATCCCGCCGACCAACACCAGCCGAAAAGCATATTTGGGCTCCGGTTTGTGGTACCCGGTCATGGCCTACCAATCTTCGGACACGACGGTTCACCACAATTATTTGGGCAAATTTTTAAATTTCAAACCAGATTTTACCTTCGATATTTTGGAAAAAAATAAAATCGTAAATTCTGGCAAGTGGAATTTTGATGATGATAAAATGTTGATTTATTTGTCTTGTCCAAATCCTTATTTTAATAATACTTGGAAAATCATGGAAAAAGGTTTCACCATGATTTGGATTGGCCAAACGCAAGAAAATGTTTCTGGCATGCAGATCCGATGGAATTGTCAAAAGTGAAAAATGAAAAAATCTAAAAATCTCAAAAATCAATTGGTCGGGGAATTTCGCCGCCGGATTTTTGAAGAAAATATGCCCCGCATCAAAAAATGCCTCGCTGAAATTTCTGAAACCGAAGTTTGGTGGCGACCGAACGAAAACTCGAATGCCATCGGCAATTTGGTTTTGCATTTGTGTGGAAATGTGCGGCAATGGATTTTGGCAACGATGGCCGGGCAAGCCGATTTTCGGGAGCGGCAAACGGAATTTGACTGCCGGGGCGGCATTTCAAAACAAGAATTGATTGATTTGATGGAAAAATTAGAGGCCGATTTGGAGCAATATTTACCCAAAATCACGGTCGAAGATTTGCTGAAAATCAGCCCCGTTCAAATTTATGTCGAGTCGGGTTTTTGCAAAATGGTGCACGTCATCGAGCATTTTTCGTACCACACCGGGCAGATTGCTTTTGCTGTCAAAGTATTGAAGAACAAGGACTTAGATTTTTACAACGACGCTGCGCTCGATGAAAAACCGGTTTGACGAACAAATTTTGGCCTTGCATTTTTTGAAACAAATGGCATAGCGGAATCATCGGAAACCGAATTGCAGCAGCAATTTTGATTTTTTAAATTCGCAGCTGCCAAAATTTGCATCAAATTGAACGGGTGCAAAGGTTTGGGCAGAACCGAAAAAGCGCCCAAATCCATGGCCATTTTCGCAACTTGGCCGCCAGGGTTTTCTACCAAAAAAACGACTGGAATTTCTGGAAAATCATCGGCGAGGCGTTTCAAAAAGGAACAACCTTCCGTTTCTGGCAAAGCCTCGTCCAAAATGATGGCTTGAAAACGGAGCAACGAAAGTTTGAAAGCGGCGCGACGGCTGTCGTTCGTTTCAAAAAAACAGAAACCTTTGCCAGCCAGCGCAGTTTCCAAAATAGCACGCAACCGCTCTTCGCGGTGAATTAATAAGACATTCATGGGCGAAAAAATTGGATAAATGTTATGGATTAGAAAGGTTTACATCTGCAAAAAAAATAATCCAAAATCGAGCCGGGTTTGGTTAATGGCAAATGGGTATCTGTTTTTAGTCACGTAACAATCATAAATCATCTGCGCAAAACTTAAAATAAAGAAATGAAAAAAGAATGGTTTTCGGAATGGTTCGACTCGCCGTACTATCATTTATTGTACAAAAATCACGACGAACGCGACGCGCAGCAAGCCATCGACAACTTGCTCCAAGTCCTGAATTTGCCGCCGAAATCCACCATTTTGGATTTGGCCTGCGGAAAAGGGCGGCACTCAAAACACCTCGCCGAGCATGGTTTTGAAGTGACCGGACTCGACATTTCGGACGCGAGCATCACGTTTGCCCGGCAATTTGAAAATGAAAATTTGACCTTTTTCCAGCACGACATGCGCCTGCCGTTTCGGATAAATTACTTCGATGCGGTGGTCAATTTTTTTACCAGTTTTGGATATTTCGACAGCGAAAACGAGCACCTTTTGGCTTTGAAAAACGTGGCGAAAAACCTGAAACCGGGCGGTTTTTTTGTGTTGGATTTTTTCAATTCCGTTTTGGTCAAGAAAAAAATCGTCCGCCGGGCGGAGAAAAAAGTGGACGGAATTACCTTCATTTTGAAAAAAACAATCCGCGACGGCCACGTTTTTAAAACGGTCGAATTTGAAACAGGCGGCAAAAAATTTTACTTCCGTGAAAAAGTCCGGCTGTTCGAACTCGTTGATTTTCAATCACTTTTCGCGGCAGCGGGGTTGGAAATTTTGGAAATTTATGGTGGCTACGACCTCCAAAAATTTGACCCAAAAATTTCCCCGCGACTGATTTTAATTGCAAAAAAATAAAGATGGAACACCTCGACCACACCCTTTTTCGATGGATCAACGAGGGCCTGAGCAACCCCGTTTTTGACGTGTTGTGCTTCCTTTTTCGAGAAAAAATGTTTTGGTCGCCGCTCTATTTTTTTGTGGCAGTTTTTCTGTTTTTAAATTTTGGAAAAAAAGGTTGGCCAGTTGTTTTGGCTTTGGTTTTTGCCGTCGCGCTCGCCGACCAAACTAGCAGCCAAGTGATAAAAAAAACGGTCAAACGACTCCGCCCCTGCAATCAAATCGAACTGGCCGAACACCTCGTCCGCCGGGTAAATTGCGGGGGCGGGTTCAGTTTTCCGTCGTCGCACGCAGCCAATCATTTTGCGGCAGCGGTTTTTTTGAGCGGTTTTTTTGGGCAATTTTTTCGTCGGGCGAGGTGGTGGTTTTTGGGCTGGGCGGCGGCGGTCAGTTTTTCGCAAGTCTATGTTGGCGTACATTTTCCGTCGGATGTTTTGGCGGGTGGATTTTTGGGGGCGGGCATCGGCTGGGCGGTGCTTCAAATTTTTAGAAATTATGGTAAAAACTTAGGCAGCCTTGAACACTACCTGTTTGTGGTTGAAAATGGCGACTAAATTTAGGAATACATTCATTTTGTGCTTTCTGAGGGTGGAAACAAAAGCCTGAATTCGTGCAAAGTTTTCAGCCCCTTTGAAAGTA
>JANNMS010000261.1:0-4464 GCA_031398055.1 Saprospirales bacterium
AATTTTTCAAATATAATTTTTTGTTGTTCTAATTTTTTTTCCACCATGCTTTTGTTCTAATTTTTTTACCACCATGTTTTGGTCATAAAAAATTTCCCACCTCCATTGAACCGAAAAACCATGATGCCCGTCTGCTTTTTATTCCTCAAAATATACTCGGCAAGCGGTCGCGGCGAAATGACCACTTTCCCCAAATTTGTCGAAGCATGGAGCAAGTGCAGCCGCCCGTTTTTGCGAATCGCAAAGCCCTGATGCGAAATGTCGAGGTTCGGATAAGTTGGCGTGAAAGCAATGATATCGCCGTCGCGGATGTTTTTCTCGGCTGCGGCAACCTTGTTTTTGGGGATAAAAAACCATTTTTGGGCATTGATTTTCGCCTCGCCGGACTTGATATTTTCCAAATTTTCAGCTTTCAAATAAATTTTTGGGTACGCCGGTGGGTAATCTGAAATGTAGGTTGCCTTTTTTTTGTAGGCCACGCCGCCGCATTTTTCGGTCAAATTTTCCAAAACCCCAGCCTCGCTCGCCTGCAAAAACCACTCTGAAAAATAGTGGATGCGCGAACCGAAACCATCGATTTTGCCATTTCGATACCTCAAATTTTGCAGTTCAGTTTTGTATTTTTCAAAACCCGCCCGGCTGCCCCATTCGGACGGGTCGGCGTCCAGTTTTTGGGCAGTCAAAGCGATGGCCACCGCGTTTTCAACAAAAGTCCAACAATCGAGGCCGCGAAGGTTGATGACTAAATTTTCGGCGTCATTTTGGTCGAGCGTCTCACCCAAATAAGGCGTTCCGACAAACGATTTTGCGACGGCGAGCGCGGCGGCGGTGGTCGTTTTTTCGCGGCAGGCGATTTCCAGTTTTTCAGAAAAAATTTGTTCGTCGGTTGATTTAAATGTTTGATTTTCAACCGTTTGCTGCGGTAAAAGCAAGATTGAAAAACACAAAAAATGGGAAGCAAAATTTAGCATGACTTGTTTTTTAGTTTGAATTTTGAAATGCAAGGCAAACACGATTTCTATTTAAAACCGTATTTTTGGGCGTAAATTTCTTAAAAAAACTTGTTTTGCACCTCACCGAAATCAACATCTACCCCATCAAAGGCCTTGGCCAAATTTCGCTTTCCGAGTCCGTCGTCGAGCCGCGAGGTTTGCAATTTGACCGCCGATGGATGCTCGCCGACCCGACCGGGCGGTTTTTGACCCAACGCGAAATGCCAGAATTTACCCATTTTGGCGCAGCGATTCGACCACCATTTTTGGAAGTTTTTTTGAAAAAAAATCCTTCGGAAAAAGTTGATATCCCACTTTTCCCAAAAGCAAACCAACTGCAAAAAATCAACGCAACTATCTGGGAATCAAAGTGTTCGGCGCGAATCATGCCCGATGAAATCAACCGTTGGTTTTCCGAAAAACTGAACGCCGACCTTCGTTTGCTTTGGATGCCGACGACAACCCGACGCCGCACTGACCCGAAATTTGCCGTCGGCCACGTCGTCAGTTTTGCGGACGGCTACCCGATTTTGATTGCCGGAGAAGCCTCGCTGGCAGATTTGAACAGCCGTTTGGCCGAGCCAGTGCCGATGAACCGTTTTCGCCCGAACCTCGTTTTTGCGGGTGGCGAACCTTTTTTTGAGGAAAAATTGGTCGATTTTTCAATTGGAAATTGCCAGTTTCGGGGTGTAAAAGATTGCGGTCGCTGCATAGTAATTACGACTGACCAAGATTCTGGCGTGCGTTCCGCCGAGCCGCTGCGGACTTTATCCAAATATAAAAAAATTGGAAACCGGGTGATTTTTGGGCAAAACCTGGTTTGGATGGGCGGCGACGGGGGTGAAAAAGTTCGGGTCGGCGATGTTTTGAAATTTTGAGAAAAGACATTTTTTGAAAAAATGTCTTTTCTGGCAGCACAAAAAAAAGCCGCGAGTTTTACGACTCGCGGCTTTTTCATTTTCAAAACATCTAATTTCTCATTTCAATTTCGAACTGCCCTTCGCCGGATATTTTCGAGCATACCCAATCGCTTTTGGCTGCAATTCTTTCAATTTTTGGCTGCGTTTGGCTGGGTCGGGGTGCGTGGACATAAATTCTGGTGGCCGTGCGCCGCCCGATTTGTTCATCCTTTCCCAAAAAGGCGCGGCTTCCGCAGGATTGTAACCGGCCATCGCCATCAAATAAAGGCCAACTTCGTCCGCTTCGCTTTCGTGTTTTCGGCTGAACGGCAACAAAACGCCCACCTGTGCGCCTGCCCCCGCAGCAGTCAAAAACAGGTCACGGGTCGCTTTCGGTTTTTGGGCAAGTGCCACTTCCAAACTGGCCAAACCAACTTGGGCAATCAAACCTTGGCTCATCCTTTCGTTGCCGTGGTTCAATAAAGCGTGCGCAACTTCGTGCCCAAGCACCACCGCGAGCGCATCTTCATTTTGCGTCACCGCCAAAATGCCGGTGTAAACCACCATTTTTCCGCCGGGCATACAAAAAGCATTGACCGTTTTATCGTTTATCACATTGAATTCCCAGGCAAAACCTTTCAATTTGTCCATTTCGTTTTTGGATTTGAAATAGGTTTCGGCGGCAATCTTGATGTCGTTGCCGACTCGGCGCACCAATTCCACTTCTTTTCCCGACGACATCGGTTGGTTTGCAGCCAAGAAAGTTTTGTACTCTGCAAAACTCATTTGATTGAGTTGCGCATTTGGAATCAAATTCAAAGATTTCCGTCCGGTGAAGGCTGTTTCCTTGCAGGCCACGATGGTCAGCGTCAGCAAAATGCCTATCAAAATTTGTCTTTTCATTTTTTGTAAAAGTTTGATTTGTGAATTAATTGGGTTGCCGTCGCGACCAAACCATTTTTGGGTGCGTCGCGTTTATTTTATTAACGAAGCAACGAGAACTTGGGTTTTAAATTGACAACCGCGACAAGCAATTTTCACTAAATATTTATCAAACTGCCATCGACCAGCCGTCCCGGTAGGTCGGATTGACAAATTTATTGGCCTCTTCGCAATTCGTAATCCGCATACTTTTCGAATCCCACAACATCCTGACGCGCCCTGGATAATCGTATGGTGCCCAACTCGTCGGGGTTTTTCCTGCTTTCAAATATTTCACATCGAACATCCGGACTGCCAAATTCCCAATCAACAAAGTTTCGGTCAACGGGCAGGCGTATTCAAAAGGCGAAGTCGCCGCGCCGATGCCTTTGCAGGCCTCCGCCCAAACCAGCGGGTGGTTTTTTTCATGTTTTTCGCGTTTCAACCACGGTTTTGGCGGGGTGAAATCTTTCATTCTTGAAGTCGGCAAAAGCACAGCGCCGTCGCCGAACTCGCCGCAAATGATTTTCCCTTTGCTTCCCTCGAAAATCACACCGCCCGACCACGAACCGAATTCTTCGTTCGGCCCCAATTCTGCGGGGCGCATCGGCTTGATTCCGCCGTCGTACCAAATCAATTCACATTCCGGCATGCCTTCGCGGGCTGGAAAATCCATTTTCACGACCGACGACGGCGGGCAGGAATCGGGGTAATTTGATTCGACAAAAAAGTCTGACCAAACGGTCGTCGCGTTCGCCTCGACCGATGTCGGGACGGTCAATTTCAGGGCACGGTACGCCGGGTCGAGCAGGTGGCAGCCCATATCGCCGAGCGCGCCGGTGCCAAATTCCCACCAACCACGCCAGTTGAACGGCATATATTTCGAAGAATATGGCCGATAAGCCGCGGGGCCGAGCCACAAATCCCAATCCAATTCCGAGGGAACGGCCTCCGGCGCGACGGGTGTCGGCAAACCTTGTGGCCAAACCGGGCGGTTCGTCCAAACATGGGCGCGGCGAACTTCGCCAATCGTCCCGGCCTGAATCCATTCGGTTATCGAACGGTTGCAATCCATCGAAGCACCTTGGTTGCCCATTTGGGTGACGACTTTGTATTTTCGCGAGGCTTCGAGCAGGGCACGAACCTCGGAAACGGAGTGCGCCAACGGTTTTTGCAAAAACAAATGTTTGCC
The DNA here is from genome assembly GCA_031398055.1 of Saprospirales bacterium. GTDB lineage: Bacteria > Bacteroidota > Bacteroidia > Chitinophagales > Saprospiraceae > M3007. The sequence continues at coordinate 4,005 of JANNMS010000261.1, forward strand.
CGCCTGCATCACCGCGAGGCCAATCACGGTGTGCGAGTGGTCGGGCGTGCCCACGATGACGGCATCAATGTTTTTGCCCTCGGTGTCCAACATTTTCCGAAAATCCTTGTATTTCGGCGTGTTCGGAAATTCTTCGTACACTTTTTTGGCCTTGCGGTCGTCCACATCGCAAAAAGCCACCAAGTTTTCGGTGTCCTTCAAACTGGAAATGTGCATCCCGCCGATGCCTGCAACCCCGACGACGGCGATGTTCAATTTGTCGGAAGGCGCGATGAAACCCCGACCCAAAACATGGCGCGGCACGATGAAAAAACCGGCGGCGGCGGTGGCGGAAGTTTTGAGGAATTTTCGGCGGTCAACCGACCGTGGAGAAGTTTTTTTCATTGAAAAATTTTTTTTTTGACACTTAGGCCACATAGGTTTTTTCACATAGGTTCACATAGGTTTTTTGGCAAAAAAC
>JANNMS010000082.1:0-11514 GCA_031398055.1 Saprospirales bacterium
CCTCAAATCCCGAAGGGATTTTATGTTTTCAGGCGCGAGTTTTTACATAAAATCCCTTCGGGATTTCTCGTGCATGTCCATTTCAATTTCTATAAACATAGATTCCCTTCGGGAATGGATTTTAATGCGTTTGACCTGTATCATGAAAGGAATCAAATGTCCTAAACGTGGGAAAGTTAAATCCCCGATTTCATCAGTCAGCTTTAAAATCGTGAAATTCTTTGTATTGACCACCGTCCTATTTTTATGGGGTTGTACAAAAGACCTTATTTTAACAACTGAAACTAATTTGTCAAACCCATCCGTCAAATATTCATCACCAAGAGACAATACTGACTGCCTTTCCGTACCAGAATTGTGTAAAGCACGACTAATTGTGGATGAAATCAAAGTCTATGCTCGGGTGAGTTCAACGGGCGGTAGCACTTGGAATATTTCATATACCGAAATGATTCCTAATGAACCCACATTGATTGCAATCAATGAAAACCATGAAGGCTATATCCTAACACTAACTCAGAATCCTTATTTACACGACAAGAAACAGAACATTGAAATTCCAAAGGAAATCAGAGCCATTTTTGAACTGCCAGTTAATAAATTGACTCAAAAGAGTTTGAATAACACGGATATTCAAACCGTTTTCGGTGCAAATGCGGCAATTACTTTTTCAAGTGGTGTGCCCACTATTGTTACCAACAATTCGTACCAGTTACCGGATCATTCTGCAATACTCTCGGGTTTCGACCTTTGCAAAGGCGTTTTTCATGCTACCGTGATGGGATATGTCTCCAATTTGGGTATGGTGTTTGGCTCCACTTCTACTTGGGAGTATATTGTAGAAGAATCTTTACTTTCTTGTGTGCCTCCGGGTGCAAATGCTGATTCATATTACTGCGGTTCTGCAAGTTGCAATCCCAGATGTGCCATTGAAGCATTGCTGAACCATCCTGCCGTTGCTCCCCACAATGCGCAAACCATAAAACTAAATTACCTGAAACTGTTATTGGATTTGACCGAGGATCAAGTGGAAGAATTTGGTGCGCTGGATAATCTGGAAGTTGTTAATTCTACTTTCGATGCTTATTGGAACGATCCAAACCCTTGTGATGATGTTGAAAATTTCAAATTGCTAAACAGTGGAGATTATGCTGGGAATGCGGCCAATTTGCCGCCCATGGCTGAGGTTGAAAATGGAATTGACATTTTGAGTTTGACTGCAACTCTGGACGATTGTACAGATTTAGTTAACTTGCTCGCAGAAAATATCCCCGTTGCAAATCCCGAGGATTTAGAATTTACAGTTGAGGATGGCACCGGCATCATCTTTGGCAATTCAAACACCCCGAATTCCACCTTGCTTAATACCATGACCGATCTGTTTCACCTATCAAGTACTCAGCCGTTGGAAGCAGTCGGCGATAATTTTATTAGTATTTTTGCTGTAAACGACGATAATACTAATGAATACAGTAATGGTACGTTGACATTAAAAGTTATCGAATCGACAGAATTTAGAAATTTTACAAAAGAATTTGGTTTGGAATTTAATGCTCGACTTAAAAATGCGGGAGGCCAAATAGGCTTGGTGTCTTCATTCAACTTAGGGGTGTTGAGGCCCTTTTACGGTATTAAACATTTTGAAGGGTTATTCATCCTGCTCCATAATACAGAGCAGTCATTTGTCTATGTTGAAAATTTTATCCCACCAGATGGATCAGGGAATTGGGAAGGCACATTTTGTATAAAAACCATCGACCACTTTGGATTAGATAGGCATGACGCCGAACTCTTTCAACTTTACCATCTAGGCTTTCCTGCTTGGTGGGTCTTGCAACATCAAAGGGAATTTGTCCCATTTATAACTGAAATAAACATTAAAGCAACAATCACTGGGAATATTAATGACTAAGATGAAGACTCAATCATACAAATTCATCAGCATAATGGCACTTACTATCATCTCTATGGTTTATGCTTTTTGCCAACGCAAAATGATTATTGAGCCATTTAAGGCAGCAGAAGAAGCACGAGGTGCCAATAAATGGTTTGAATCAAAAAGAAAACCAGGAGATAGAAAAAGTAAAGTTGACTATTTTTTGGTCGATAATTTCTATGATTCAGATACAAACTGCAAGCATATTGACGACTATGTTTGTAGCAACTTAGACAGTAATTATAGAGAATACAAGGATTATTTTGTTCATGTTTTTCGCAAAACTAGGATAACAAACCCAGAAAACATTGCAAAAAATCCTACCGAAATTGCCAACCACTCTGAAATATATGACTTGCTTTTTGTTTATAAATGGTATTATGGAAATCAAAAAGGCAAAAAGCATAGACATCTTGGTGAACAGTTTCCCATAAAAACTACCGATTTTGAATGTGAATAAATTATTCTGGAAATAAAAAAAAATCCCGTCTGACAAGATTTGTCGACGGGATTTTTTTATTCAAATTCCTACCTTGCTACCCTTCGGCAAAAAATAATGTAGACAAAGTCGAGCCCTCAGCCAAAAAACTAATCAACCCATCCACCAATTTTCAAACCTTCCTGAATTACATTTGCCGCACAAAATTTCAACCCACAAACCAATAACTAATAACAAGTAACTTTTTGATGAAAAGAGTTGTCGTCACCGGGCTGGGCGCCATTACCCCCATTGGAAATACCGTTCCGGCCTTTTTGGAAGGGCTGCAAAACGGGGTCAGCGGGGCAAATTTGATTACCCTTTTTGATGCTACTTTGTTCAAAACCAAGTTTGCCTGCGAGGTAAAAGGTTTTGTGCCGGAAGATTTTATGGAAAAAAAAGAGGTAAAACGGGTGGACAGGTTCACCCAATTTGCCCTCGCCGCCGCCGCCGAAGCCATCCAAAATAGTGGTTTGGACTTGGATAAAGTGAAAAAAGAACGTGTCGGCGTGATTTGGGCATCGGGAATCGGTGGTTTGGCGACTTTGGAAAAAGAAATCGAAGACCACGTTTTGGGCAACGGAACGCCTCGGCACAACCCGTTTTTGATCCCAAAAATGATTTCGGACATCGCGGCGGGCATGATTTCGATGCAATATGGATTTATGGGCATCAATTACGCGACCGTTTCGGCTTGCGCCTCGTCGTCCCACGCGATGATGAACGCGTTCGACTATATTCGTTTGGGAAAAGCCGACATCATCGTGACCGGCGGTTCGGAGGCGACGGTGACAAAAACGGCCATCGGCGGCTTCAATTCGATGAAAGCACTTTCGGAACGCAACGACGATTTCAAAACGGCCAGCCGTCCGTTCGACCTGCACCGCGACGGTTTTGTGCTCGGCGAAGGCGCGGGCGGTTTGATTTTTGAAGAATACAACCACGCGAAAAAACGCGGCGCGAACATCATTTGCGAAGTCGTCGGTGCAGCGGCATCTGCCGATGCCTACCATATTACGGCACCGCATCCGGAAGGTTTGGGCGTGATAAATGTGATGCGTGCGGCATTGAAAGACGCCAAAATGAAACCGGAAAATATTGACTACATCAATGTCCACGGCACTTCCACCCCGCTCGGCGACGTGGCGGAATTGATTGCCATCAAAAAAGTTTTTGGAAAATCAGCTTACCAACTCAATATTTCTTCGACCAAAAGCATGACCGGCCATTTGCTCGGCGCAACTGGTGCGGTCGAAGCGATTGCTTCTATTTTGGGGATGCAGCACGATTTTGTCCCCCCGACCATCAACCACACCACCCCCGACCCAAGCATAGATGAGAAATTGAACTTGACGTTGAACGAACCGCAACACCGCAAAATCAACGCCGCCATGAGCAACACTTTTGGTTTCGGCGGCCACAATGCAACAGTTATTTTTAAAAAGGGATGAGGGTTGAGGAATGAGGGATGATTTTTTGATTCACTCTCATTCCTCATCCCTGATTCCTCATTCCTAAAAATGCGTTTAATCAGAAGAATTTACAACTACAATTTTCATCCTGAAAAGGATTTTGCGCGGCGGTTGCACGGATTGCTCGGCTTCACGCCCGTCCATCTTTCGCTTTTCAAATTGGCTTTTTTCCACAAAAGCACTTTTTCCAACGCGGATTACGCCATTTCGAACAACGAACGGCTCGAATTTTTGGGCGATGCGGTGCTTTCGACCATCGTCGGCGAGTATTTGTTCAAAAAATACCCGAACAGCGATGAAGGTTTTTTGACAAAAATGCGCTCGAAAATCGTCAAACGGCACTCGCTCGACGAAATCGGCGACAAAATGGGGCTCGACCTTTTTTTGGCGAGTTACAACCAGACGCGGCTCTCGAAATCCATGCTCGGCAATGCTTTGGAGGCTTTGGTCGGCGCGGTTTACATCGAATTGGGCTACGACAAAACCAAGCGCTACGTCATCAACCGCGTCCTGCGGAAATATTTGGACATCCACGAACTCGAAATTTTTGACGACAATTACAAAAGTCAACTTTTGGAGTGGTGCCAGAAAAACGGCAAATCCATTGACTACAAAGTCATGGCAAAATACAAGGCCGACAAACGCGACAAATTCAAGGTCGCGGTTTACGTCGATGGCAAAAAACTGGGCACTGCCGACGATTTTAACAAAAAAGCCGCCGAACAATTGGCGAGCGAACGGGCGATGGCCGCCCTCGGAATCACGGTAAATGGAAATGTCCCTGCGCCGAGTTTGGTTTCGGCGGGGCATGATGAAAGGGATGACGAGGGGGATGAATCTGAAAATTGAATACAGGAACGCGAGATTTCGGAAAATTTTCAATTTTCCGAAATCTTGTTTTTAACCAACGATCCAATTTTCAATCAAAAAGGCAACCGCAAACCCGCAATTTTCGCCAACCCAGAAAACTTTTGATAAAAATCTTTCGATGAAAAAACTCACCACCGCACTTGCCTTTTGCCTTTTTGCCACCGCTATTTTTTCCCAAAAATATTCCAATGAATTTCTCAGCATCGGTGTCGGCGCACGTGCGCAGGGCATGTCGAACGCCCAATCGGCGCACGTTTCGGATATCACCGCAGCGTTTTGGAACCCCGCCGGGCTGACCCAAATCGAAGCACCGTGGCAAATCGGGGCGATGCACGCCGAGTGGTTCGCGGGCGTGGCGCAGTACGATTATTTGACTGTTGGAAAAAAATTGAACCCAGAAAATGGCTCGTTTTTGGCGTTTTCACTGATCCGTTTGGGCATCGACAACATTCCGTACACCATCAATTTATTGAACGACGACGGCACGGTGAACTACGACAACCTCTCTACTTTTTCCGCTGCCGACTACGCTGGGCTGCTTTCGTATGCTAAAAAATTGAAAAACCCGGCATTTTCGGTCGGGGCGAGCGTCAAATTGGTGCGGCGACGGATCGGAAAAATCGGCGGTTCGTGGGGTTTCGGGACGGACGCGGGCATTCAATATCGGAAAGGAAGTTGGATGTTTGGGTTGCACGCCCGCGATTTGACGACGACTTTCAATGCTTGGAGTTTTAATTTGTCGGAAAAAGAAAAGCAAGTTTTCACCGCGACCGGCAACGAAATTCCGTCTTCCAACACCGAAATCACGCGCCCTGCATTTGTTCCCGGCGCGGCCTACCGTTTTAAAATAAAACAAAAATCGAGTTTGCTGGCCGCCGCTGATTTTGAAATCACGACCGACGGCCAACGAAACGTGCTGGTTTCTTCAAAAACTTTGAACCTCGAACCGCGCGTCGGCTTGGAATTTGACTACGACCGCCGGGTTCAAATCCGCGCTGGCGTCAGCAATTTTCAAAAAGTAAAAGATGATTTTGACCCGACGAAAGAGCGTTTGACTTTGCAACCGAACTTCGGTTTGGGGCTGCGGCTCGGTCGCTTGCAAATTGATTATGCTTTGACGGATGTCGGGAACGTGAGCCAAGTTTTGTATTCGCACATTTTTTCGGTGGTTTTTAATCTAAAAGAAAAGTCGCGCCATGAAAATTTAGGAAATTGACAACGGCTGACCAATTTTATAAGAAAATTTTCAACTCGCTTTGTCCATTTCAAACCCGGTGTATATTTGTGCCACATTTGAGACACGCGACACCAGTTTTTTATCTTTCTTTTAGTCCGCCGTTTTTTTCTCACCATTCCAATCACTGATTGTTCCACTTCCTTGGCAATCATTTCCCCGAGTTTAAAGTATCGTATCGCTTTCCTTTAATCCTTCGCTTTTTGGCAACTATTATATCATAAGAATTTCGGAATCAATCCAGTCAATTCATTTCTGCTGGGTTTTTACCATTATAATCTCATGGTTTGCCCCTCAACTGGTTCGCGGCGAGGGGCTTTTTTTTTTTGAACGATGAACTATGAACGATGAACCGCGAAAACAGAGGGATTTCAATTTTTTCACAAAAAAAACAGGCGATGACTTTTGGTCAACGCCTGTTTTTTTTGAGGAAGAATCAACGGCCTGAAAAGACATTTTTTGAAAAAATGTCTTTTCTTTTCAAATCAAAAGGTTATTCAGGGTTTTTAGAATTTCGACTTGCCCGCCGTCCCCGGAAAAACAAAAACAGATTGAAAAAAAGCATCACGCCGAGATAAATCGCAAACCCACCAATTTTCCGGCTCAATACTTCAACCAACCGCTGCGGGTTTTCAACTTGATAATCTATCTGCAAAATCAGTAGTGCAAACCCCACATTCAAAAGGTAAAAACCGACCTCAAATAACTTGTTCGTGCTGAGCGCGATGTCTTCCCGACCGTGAAAAATATCGAGCATGAACACTTTCCCATTTTGAAAAAGCACTTTGGCAACGTAAAAAGTCAGCGCGAGTGCAATTGGGAGATAAATAAAATAGGCAATCAAAATGAATTTATCAGACATGATATTTAAAATTTATGGTTTAGAATTTTTTTTTCTGCGGAATAAATAAATCGCCGTCATGTTCAAAACATGAAGCACGCCGAGTCCCAAAATGATAAATGCCATTTTTGTGCTGAGGCTTTCCAACATTTGCCGGGAGTTTTGGATGGGTTCCCAAAACCAAATCATCAGGGTGATGTAGCCCAAATTGGTGAGGTAATAACAGGCCAGTAAAATCTTGTTGAGGCTCGTCGCCAGCATTTCGTCCTGCATTTCTTCGCGGATAAAATGGTAGCCGTTTTTGTAGCAAATCCAGCCGATTTTGACGGTTATCAGGTAGGTGATGATGCCGTAAATAAAATAGGAAACGAGGTTGAAAGTCAGCATTTGAATTGAAATTCAGGATTAAAACAGGGTGTTTTTCGAGTTGTTTTTCAAATGCTAGAAGTGTTTTCAATGTGGAATGGATAGAAATTGAAAAATAAAACAATTGATTTTGAACCAAAAAAATTAAGGTTTCAAAATCCATTTTTCAAAAACAAAAAAAGCGAAACACCCGGTATTCACCCAGATGTTTCGCTTTGCTCAACATGACAAAATCATAAATTGACTAAAACGGACAACCTTGGCAAGGGTCAACTTTCGGGTTTTCCAATGGCCGCGAGATGCTGATGTTCGAGCCACCTTTGCAACCGAGAATCCGAAATTCCGTCCGGCGGTTCAACTGGTGCTCTTTTTCAGAACACGGTGTCAAATTGATGCAATTATTGACGTGCTGCGTCTCGCCATATCCCCGCGAAACCAACCGGTTGCGGTCAATTCCTTTTTTTACCAACCACGACATCACGGCATCCGCCCGGCGTTGCGACAATTGATAATTGTAGCCATCCGAACCCCGTGAATCGGTGTGCGAAGAAACTTCGACGATAAAATCTGGATTGTCCTGCATCATTTTCAGCAATTTTTGCAAGTCCTCTTCCGATTCGCCGCGAATGTTGGAATGGTCAAAATCATAATAAATATGCACCAAAAACCCATCGCCCGCCGGTGAAACGTCGAAACCTTGTCCTTTTTTCGGCATTTTCGGAACGCCGTTGTCGTACAAAACCCCATCTTTTACTTCCAATCCGCCGCCCAAATTTGTGTTCGCCGGTTTGCCGCCGTTGTCCACATATTTTTCGGTGAGCGGGTCATATTTCGGGAGTTTTGAATCTTTTGGCTTCGGCGTGGTCACTGCCATGGCATCGACTGGCTCGCCACGGTACAACAATTGGCCATTTTTCAAAGAGTAATCTTTGTCAATTTTCCCAGTCAACGGCTTGCCATCTTTTTCCCAAAGTTTGGTCTGCGGATTGTATTTCGCGTCCGGGAATTTTTTGTTGACCACGTCAGAATAGGCTGGCGGCAGGTCAACTTCTGGTTTTTCATTCACCGGATTGATGGCTTTGTACGGCTGCAAATTCAAATTCGCGTTCAAAGTCGTGCTGCTGGTCAAACCTTTTGTGCAATTTCCTTCCGAAGTCACGGCGATAAAACCGTCTTTTTCGGATTTGATGGTGTAGCAACAGTTTTTGTCCAACATAAATTTGAAACGGCCATCTTCGGTCGTCACCACAGATTCTTGCGCCGGTTTGCCGCAATCGTTCGTGATTGTAACTTTTGCGCCCGCCGCCGGAAGTCCGTCGGTCATGTCAAAAACGATGCCCGTGATGTCAAATTTCAACTGGCGGTCGAGCGGAATTTCCACCAAAACCGATTGTCCGGCAGACACGTTTTTCGTGCAACCTTCTTTTTTTCCAGCGTCGTACAATTCTTTGTTCGCCGTGAAATTGGCGCACTCGTTCAATTTCATGTCGAACGAAATTTTGCCGTCGGCTCCGGTCGTCATTTTATTTCCAGTCAAACTGTTGTCGACGATTGCGCCGGAAATGGGCTCTTTCGTTGTGGCATCCACCACCAAAACTTCAACCGGTGCGGCCAATTTTTTAAAACCATAAATATCGTCGCGGCCAGCACCGCCATCGCGGTCGGAGGTAAAATATCCCCACGACCCATCTTCGTGAAAAGTGATAGCAAAATCATCGTGGTTCGTGTTCACTGGATAACCGAGGTTGACCGGCACATTCCACTCGCCCAATGCTTTTTCGGTGGTGTAATAATTGTCCAAACCGCCCAAACCAATGTGGCCGTCCGAAGAAAAATACAGCCGTTTTGTGGCATCGGAAAATGGGAAAATTTCATTTCCTTCGGTATTCACCATCGGCCCCAAATTGATTGGCGGCCCCCAACGATTTCCATCTAACTCGCTGACATACAAGTCCTGACCGCCAAAACCGCCGGGCATATCGCTAGCGAAAAACAACTTTGTGCCGTCGGCAGAAATCGAAGGATGCTCAACGCTATATTCATCTGAGTTAAAAGGCAAACTTTGGAGGTTTTTAAACTCGTCGTCGCCTTTTGCGTCGCCGTAAAAAACTTTCAATTTGATAAGTCCATCATCGCTTTTGCCCGTTTTGCCATTCAAAAAATTGTTCCGGGTAAAAAAGACCGTTTTGCCGTCGGGCGAAAAAGACACCATCGCCTCGTGAAATTTGGTGTTCAAAACCTTTGAAAATTTGTCTGGACGACCGTATTCATACGATGCAGGAGTTTCGCCTTTTGGTTTGAAATCCACGACAAAAAGTTCCAGGAAAGGATTGCCTGTCCACATATTGACACGCGGAATGGAAGGACTTTTCAACCTGTCCGTGGCAAAAATGACCGAATTTTTGTGGATGGTCGGGCCGAAATCGTCCAAATTCGAGTTGAACGGCATGTGGGCAATTTCAAAAATGCCCGCATTTTTCGTCATCAATTCGTCCTCGTAATCGCAGGCCTTCACCAAATATTGGCCACGGACATCGTCCGGGACTTCTTTCGTGAATTGGTCGTACCATTCTTTGGCGAGGTCGCATTTGCCGTTGACCTGCAACATCATTCCATAATATAATTTATGGACGGGCTGCACTTCCTGCAACCGCACGACTTGGCCGTACCAATATTCGGCGTTTTCCGAGTCGTTGATTTTGCGATAACATTCGGCCAAATTGATTTTGGCCTCGGCGTTGTCGTCCGATTGGAGTATTTGCTGGTACTGCTGGATGGCGTTGACATAATCAAGCGCGTCCATGGCATCTTTTGCCCTTTTCAATTTGCCGGTTTGGGCAAAGGCAGTGGTGGTTGTAATCATCGCCAGCAAAAAAGCGATGCAGAAACTGCGGTAAAACATGGGATGGAAAATTTATTTAACTATGAACGATGAACGATGAACTATAAACTTCTTGCAGTTCATATTTCATAGTTCATAGTTCATAGTTCAGTTAAAAGTATCGCGGTGTGACTACCCGCTTGGTTTTGTAATCAAATTCGTAGCCCAACATGACTTCAAACGAGCCGTCGGAAACTTTGCGGATGTCCGTCAAAGTATAATCGTAAGCCGCGCCGATGCGGAGTCCATTTTTTAGGAAATATGCCGCCCAAAAATCTATCGAATCATCGGAAGACGTCCCGCGTTCGATGGCCGTGCGATAGGCCACGCCGACCCACAAAGTTTTTTGGAAAAACAAGGACAAGTCGAGGTCAACTTCGGTCGGTGCGCCAACATTTTCGAAATTTTGGTCTTTTCGCAAAGAACCAAACCATGCCGCGCTTTTTATCAAAGCACTCGGTTTGAAAATCAAATTGTCGCCAGAAAGCGGGATCGCCGCGCCGACCGTCGTGAAATAATGCCGATAAGTTTTGGCATAAATCGGCGTGCTCGTCGCGTCGGCATCGCGCAAATCGTACTCGACCAATTTCGGGCAGCCGAGGCCAGCGTAGAAATACTTGCTGTTCAAATACAAACCCGCGCCAAAATTGGGCAACCATTTGTTCACGTTTTCCGCAAAAACTTGGTCAGGTTCGTCTTTGATGTTCAGTTTTGTCCAGTCGGCGCGCCAGTTGGTCATGCCCGCCTGCAAACCGATGGCGAGTTTGGTTTTTTTGCCAATCGGAATCCGGTAGGCGTAGGACAAGTTGGCATCCAAAGTCCCGACCGGACCGATTTTATCATTGATTGCGCTCAAACCAACGCCCACGCGGTCGTTTTTGAGCGGCGAATGAATGATAAAAGATTGGGTCGTCGGCGCACCTTCGAGGCCAACCCACTGCTGGCGATGAATTAAATTCATGGCCAAATGATCGTTCGAACCAGCGTAACCGGGGTTGAAAATCAGGCTGTTGAACATGTATTTTGTAAACATGGGGTCTTGTTGCCCAAAAAGACCAGTGCAATTCATCGAGATAAATGCGAGAACGAAAAGTGTAATTTTTCTCATTTCAAAACTAATTTTTGAAGCGTTTAGTAAAACGGGGTGGATTAAAATGATTTAAGATTTTTGATTTACGATTTACGATTTTGGGGGAATCGCAAGCCAGTTTTGTGTTGAAGTTTCCTTCTATTTTATGGGTATTTCTTATCTATTAAATTTTGTACCAAAAAAATCGAAACAGGTGTTTTTTCTAAAATTCATTTGAAAAACGGCAAAAACTTATTTCCTGCCGTTGTTGGCGTCCTCGCCAACAACTTTTTTGAATCTACCGGCAATGCCGGCAATCACGGACGACCCTGCCCAGGCAATGGCGTGGATGCGGCGCCCCGAGATG
>JANNMS010000088.1:0-4138 GCA_031398055.1 Saprospirales bacterium
GATTGCAAACGACTGCGCGACTTGCCACAACGGTAATTACAACACCACTCCGAACACCTGCAACGGCTGCCACAACGATGATTATTTAAATACAACCAACCCCAACCACGCCGCCGCCCAGTTCCCAACCGACTGCGCGACTTGCCACACCGAAACGGCTTGGACACCTTCGACTTTTGACCACAACACTATTTGGCCGCTGACCGGGGCGCATATTTCGTCAAATTGTGTGGATTGCCACGTCGGTGGAAATTACAACAACACCCCAAACACCTGCGCCGGGTGCCACACCCCGGACTACAATTCGAGCACAAATCCGAACCACGTCGCTTTGAATTTACCGACCGATTGCGCCTCGTGCCACACGACCGCAGCGGGCTGGGAACCCGCGACTTTTGCGATTCACAACAATTTTTACCCGTTAAATGGGGCACACGCAGCCATCGCAAACGACTGCGCAACCTGCCACAACGGAAATTACAACAATACCCCAACGACCTGCATCGGCTGCCACCAGTCGGATTACAATTCGGCGATGAACCCGAACCACGCCGCCGCGCAATTCCCGACGACTTGTCAAAATTGCCATTCCGAATCGGCTTGGATTCCCTCGACTTGGAGCCATTCGTGGCCGTTGAACGGGGCGCACGCCGCTGCCGGATGTGCCGATTGTCACGTCGGTGGAAATTACACGAACACCCCGAACACCTGCGTCGGCTGCCACCTGCCGGATTACAACCAGACCACCAACCCGAACCACGTTGCCGCGCAATTCCCGACGGCCTGCCAAAATTGCCACTCCGAAACCGCTTGGCAGCCCTCAACTTGGGATCACGATTCGTGGCCGTTGACCGGGGCGCATGCGAGTACGGCTTGCGCGCAATGCCATCCGGGCGGAAATTATACGAACACGCCAACGACCTGCGTCGGCTGCCATCTCACAGATTACAATCAGGCAAATGACCCGAACCACGCCTCGGCGGGCTTCCCGACGACTTGTCAAAACTGCCACAACACGACCGCATGGGATCCGTCCACATGGAACCACGACCAGCAATATTTCCCGATTTACAGCGGCAAGCACGACGAAGAATGGGACCAGTGCATCGAATGCCACACCACGCCCGGCAATTTCACGGCTTTCAGTTGCATCATTTGCCACGATGACCAAGCCGACCTTGCTGATGAACACGACGACGTGAACAATTATCAATACAACAGCCCGGCCTGCTACACCTGCCATCCGGACGGCGAGGCAGATTAAATTTTCGGTATTTTGAAAGATTTTTTAAACATAGGGTTTTCGCAAAACAGACCTCGGAGAGGTCAAATATTTGTAGAATGACGGATTTACAGCCATTCCTCGACCTCGGAGAGGTCGCACATTTGTAGATTTTTCGCCAAAAACAAAGGTTCGACCTCTCCGAGGTCGAGGAAAATTTGGAATTGACACTACTACAAATGTTTGACCTCTCCGAGGTCTGTTTTGCGAAAGCCCTAAAACAGATAAAAAAGGTGAAACACTACTTACCAATATTGCTCCTGCTGTTTTCCGCGCAGTTTTTGTTCGGGCAAAAGGAAATAGTTATCGAACGCGGCACGGTGTCCTACGTTTCCAGCCAAAATGTTTATGTCAAATTTTCTTCCACCGAAAATATAAACAAGGGCGACACCCTGTTTTTTCAAAAAAACGAGCAGTTTTTGCCAGCACTTTTGGTCAAGGACAAATCGTCCACGTCCCTCGTTTGCTCCTCTTTTTTGACTGAAAAAGCGAAGGTGGGCGATGCCTTTTTTTCAAAAAGTTTGGTTGAAAAAAAACCGGAAAAAAGCAAGCCAAAAAAGGAAAAAACCGCTCCACCATCCGGCGGCCAAGACAGCACGGGCAAGCCACTTTTGGTCATCCCGCCCGACGAGAAAGACGAAATTTCAGTCAAACAAAAAATAAAAGGACGCATTTCCGCAGGTTCGTACAGCAATTTCAACGGCGCGGACGAGACCCACCGGATGCGGTACACCTTTACTTTTTCGGGAAACAACATTAAAAAATCGCGCTTTTCGACGGACAGTTACATTTCTTTTCGCCACACGATTGGCGAATGGCAGGCGGTGAAAGACAATCTCGGCGATGCTTTGAAAGTCTATTCGCTTGCGGTGAAATACGATTTTGCCAAAAATTCGAGCATCAGTTTGGGCCGCAAAATCAACAACCGGATTTCCAGCATGGGCGCGATCGATGGTTTGCAAATCGAGCATGGTTTTGGGAAATTTTTCGCCGGGGCCATCGCCGGGTCGAGGCCGGATTACGCGGATTACGGTTTGAACTTGAAACTTTTCCAGACCGGTGCGTTCATCGGGCACGCCACCCGGACGAATGACAAAAGCCAAGAAAGCACCCTCGCGTTCGTCGAACAACGCAACCACGCCAAAACCGACCGCCGTTTCGGATATTTTCAACATTCAAATTCGATGGTCAAAAACCTCAATTTGTTCGGCTCGTTCGAGGTCGACCTTTTTCAAAACCGCCACGACACGATTTCCACAAAACCGAGTTTGACCAATTTGCTGCTCTCGATGCGCTATCGTTTTTCAAAAAAACTGAGCATCAACGCGGCCTACGACAACCGAAAAAACATCATTTATTACGAGTCGTACAAAAGTTACATCGACCAATTGATTGACAACGAGACGCGGCAGGGCTTGCGTTTTGGCGCAAATTATCGTTTTTCAAAACTGATAACTTGGGGCGCAAACGCCAGTTGGCGTTTTCAAAAAAGCGATTTGAACCTTTCAAAAAACCTCAATTCGTACCTCAATTTCAGCCGCCTGCCGTGGGTAAAAGCCACCGCCTCGCTCTCGGCGAACATTTTGCAGACCAATTATTTGGACTCCAAAATTTACGGCGCGCGCATTTCAAAAGAACTCGTCCGGGGAAAATTGAACGCCGATTTTAATTACCGCTGGGTCGAGTACAATTATAAAAATTACGAAAATAAAATCCAGCAGCAGACCGGCGGCGTGGATTTGTCGTGGAATATTTCCCGGAAATTGGCTTTCTATATTTATTACGAAGGCACTTTTCAGGAAAAAAACAAACCGTTCAACCGGGTGAATACCAAGTTGATTCGGCGGTTTTGATGCACTGCCCCACCCGATTTCCCTATTTTCAAACTTTGGCTACCTTTGTTTTATCCAAAAATTTTTAGAAAAAAGACAATGCAAAATTTAAAATTCATCCTGTTTTCAATATTCGCGCTGGCCATTTTCGCCTGCAATTCCAAACCAAAAGTCATCGAAGCCGAAGCCGACGGGCAGGGCAACGCGCCCATTTTTCAGGATGCCGATGGCCACAACCACCCCGCCGCCGCGCCCGGAACTGCCGCGCCCACGCCGGAAACGAACGCCGCCGAGCATAAAGTGACCGTCGCCGAAGTCCTGAACACGGACAAATATTCCTACCTGCGGGTCAAAGAAAACGGCGCGGAAACTTGGATTGCCATCACCCGGCGCGACATCAAAGTGGGCTCGACGGCATATTATCGGGGCGGTTTGATGAAGAAAAATTTTGAGAGCAAGGAATTTAACCGCGTTTTCGAGACGGTTTGGTTGGTCGGCGATTTCCGGGAAGAAGGCGTTTCGGCAAGCGGCTCGGCTGGAAATGTTGCCCCGGCAGCCGAGGCTTTGGCTGCGCCAAAAAATGTAAAACCTGCGCCCGGAGCCATCAAACTTTCAGATTTGATAGCGAACATTCAAAAATACGATGGCAAAACGGTCAAAGTCACCGGCAAAGTCGTCAAAATCAACCCGATGATCATGGGCAGAAATTGGCTCCACGTCCAAGATGGTTCTGGAAAAGACCTTGATTTGACGGTGACCACGACCGAGCAAGTCCAGTTGGGCGGCATCGTGACTTTGGAAGGCGTGATGGCTTTGAACAAGGATTTTGGTGCGGGGTACCGGTACGATTATATTTTGGAAGCGGCGGTTTTGAAGTGAAAATGGCAGGTCAAACGCATTAAAATCCATTCCCGAAGGGAATCTATGTTTATAGAAATTGAAATGGACATGCACGAGAAATCCCGAAGGGATTTTATGTAAAAACTCGCGCCTGAAAACATAAAATCCCTTCGGGATTTGAGGA
>JANNMS010000095.1:0-16267 GCA_031398055.1 Saprospirales bacterium
CGCGGTCATCGTAATCACATGATTTCCAATGGTTAAGGTCGTTCCGGCGGTGGGCGATTGGGTTTCCGTCGGGCTGCCGCAGTTGTCGGAGGACGTGGTATTTCCAGAAAAATTTGCCAAAATGTAGTTTCCAAAATTGTCCGCCGAAACGGTTTGGGTGGTCGGGCAAACGATGCTCGGCGCGGTGTCGTCAACGACATTTACCGAAAAATTACAAGTCCCAGAATTGCTGCTCTGGTCGGTCGCGGTGAGCGTAACCGTTTGATTTCCAAGACTTAAAGTTGTTCCAACCGTTGGATTTTGGGAAAAAGATAAACTGCCGCAGCCGCCGGAAGCCGTGGCGCTGGCCGTGAAATCTCCCAAAATTGACTGGCAATTTGAATTGGCAGAAACGGTCTGCGTCGCTGGGCAAGTCAAAATCGGCGCGGCGCAACCTGCCTGAACTTGGACAGTAAAATTACAGGTCGCGGAATTGCTCGCCGCGTCGGTCGCGGTCATCGTAATCACATGATTTCCAATGGTTAAGGTCGTTCCGGCGGTGGGCGATTGGGTTTCCGTCGGTGCGCCGCAGTTGTCGGAGGACGTGGTATTTCCAGAAAAATTTGCCAAAATGTAGTTTCCAAAATTGTCCGCCGAAACGGTTTGGGTGGCCGGGCAAGTGATGCTCGGCGCGGTCTGGTCAGCGACGGTCAACGTGAAATTGCAGGTGGCCGAATTACTCGCCGCGTCGGTTGCCGTAATCGTAATCGTATGATTTCCAGTGGTTAACGTGGTTCCGACGGTCGGCGATTGCGTTTTTGTCGGTGCGCCGCAGTTGTCATTTGCGGAAGCGGAAGTCGTGAAATTTCCCAAAATATAAACGCAACTGGCGTTCGCCGCGACGGTCGAGTTGGCTGGGCAAGTGATGCTCGGCGCGGTCTGGTCTGCGACGGAAATTGTGAAATTGCAGGTCGCGGAATTGTTCGCCGCGTCGGTTGCAGTGAGCGTAACTATTTGATTTCCAGCGGTTAACGATGTTCCGACGGTCGGCGATTGCACGATTGACGGATTGGCCGTGCAGTTGTCCGACGCACTCGCGAGGCTCGTGTAATCTGGCAACGTGGCTAGGCAACTGGCATTTAGGTTGAGGTTTTGGTTGGCGGGGCAGGTGATGCTCGGCGCGGTCTGATCGGCGACGGTCACGGTGAAATTGCAAGTCGCAAAATTGCTCGCTGCGTCGGTTGCAGTTATCGTAACTGTATGATTTCCAACGGTTAACGATGTCCCGACGGTCGGCGATTGCGTTTTTGTCGGTGTGCCGCAGTTGTCGGTGGCGGTTGCATTTCCCGTAAAATTTGCCAAAGAATAGGTGCAGTTCGAACTCGCCGCGACGGTTTGGATGGCCGGGCAGGAAACCGCCGGATTGGTGTTGTCGGCCACATTTATTGAAAAATTACAAGTCCCGGAATTGCTCGCCGCGTCGGTCGCGGTCATCGTAACTGTATGATTTCCAACGGTTAACGATGTCCCGACGGTCGGCGATTGCGTTTTTGTCGGTGTGCCGCAGTTGTCGGTGGCGGTTGCATTTCCAGTAAAATTTGCCAAAGAATAGGTGCAGTTTGAACTCGCCGAAACGGTTTGGATGGCCGGACAGGTGATGCTCGGCGCGGTGTTGTCCACGACGGAAACCGTGAAATTACAAGTCCCCGTGTTGCTGCTTTCGTCGGTCGCGGTGAGCGTAACTATTTGATTTCCAAGACTTAAAGTTGTCCCAATCGTTGGATTTTGGGAAAAAGTCAAACTTCCGCAGCCGCCGGAACTCGTGGCCGAAGCCGTGAAATCCGCCAAAATTGACTGGCAATTTGAATTTGCAGAAACGGTTTGCGTCGCGGGGCAAGTCAAAACTGGCGCGGTGCACCCGGCTTGTACATTTATTGAAAAAGTGCAGGTCGCCGTCGAGCCGACGGCATCGGTTGCGGTCATCGTAATTGTATGATTTCCAGCGGTCAGACTCGTTCCGATGGCGGGATTTTGGGAAATGGAAATCGTGCCGCAGCCGCCCGAAGTCGTGGTCACGGCCGTAAAATCTGCCAAAGTGTACGGCGCGGTCGCGGTCTGGTTTCCTGGACAAGTGATGCTCGGCGTCGGCTGGTCGGCTTGCAATTCGTGCGCGCCCATGTCGGCCACACCATTATTATATGGTCTGGTATTTCCAAAAAGGTCGTTCGTCGGTGCGCCGGTGTTCGTTCCCAAATTCACGACGGGCGAGCAAGTTTGGATTTGAAAATCGCCCGCCGTCGAAGGTGCGGTGGCTGGATCGAGCGGGGTGACGAAGTTTGGAAAATTAGAATCGGCGGCGTTGGCGATGCCGTCGAGATTGCCCGTGCCGGATGGGTTCCAATTTTGGATCAGGCTGTGGTCAATGTTGATGGTTGAGCCGTTGTTTTCCATGCTCGCCGCCGCCGAACCGGTCACGCCGTTGAGGCGGTTGTTCCAAATCAGGCAATTGGTCAGGCTGACGGATGCCGGAATCCCGAAAGTAACGCCACAAGTAATGCCACCGGAAGAATTGACCGCCGAATTTCCCGAAAAAGTACAGTTCGTGATGGTCGTCGCCGCGCCGAAAACTGACAGCGCACCATGGGAATCGCTCGCCGAGTTGCCCGAAAAAATGCAGTTTTTGATGATGCCTTGATAAAAACCCATCCCGGCGGAGGAAGTGGCCGTGTTGCCCGAAAAAATGCAGCGGTCGAAGGTCGGGGAGCAACTGCTGTTGTAATTTGAAACGCCGCCGCCGCCGCCGCTTGTACCCGCCGAATTGCCTGAAAATGTGCAGTTTGTCACGATTGGGGAGGATGAAAAATTGAGCAGCCCGCCGCCCGCGTTGGGCGTGGTATTGTTCAAAAAATCGCAGTCGGTAATCGTGGGCGAACAGAAGTCGTTGGACATCCCGCCGCCGTTGTTGCTCCCGGTGTTGCCCGAAATGGTGCAGCCGGTGATGGTGGCAGCGGAAGTGGTATTGTACACACCGCCGCCGAGATTTGAGGCCGTGTTGTTTGAAATGGTACTGTTTGTCAAGGTGATTGGGGAATTGCTGTTGTAAATCCCGCCGCCGTAGGCCGCTGCCAAATTTGTGGAAAAAATGCAGTTTTCCACGACCACCGAAGTGTTTTTGTTGTGCATCCCACCGCCCTCGCTGCGGTTGATGGTGGGGCCGACGTTGTTCATCGTCCCCGAGCCGTTGGCGTTGCCGCCGGAAACCGTGAAACCGTCGAGCACTGTCGTATTTACGTCGCTGATGGACAAAACGACGTGGTGGCAATTGTCCGAACTGTTGCCCGACGTGCCGATGTCGCCGCTCAAAATCGTGGTGTTCGCTGCCGGGTCGCGCTCGGAACGCATCGTTTCCGCGCCGTCGAAACCGCCGTAAACCGCCACGCCGGATTTTAGGTAAAAAGTTTTGTCGCGGTCGCCGCAGTTCGAGCAGTTTGTCGGGACGGTGGTCGGTTTGTACGTCGCGGTTTTTACCCAAATTTCGTGGCCGCTGCTCGCCGCGTCAATCGCATTTTGCAAATTTTGAAATCCACAAGCCCACGACGCGCCGTTTCCGCCGCTCGCTGCCGACGGATTTACATACCAAATTGTGCCGGTGGCGGGGCAGTTTGAATTTACAGTAATTGAAAATGTGCAGGTCGCCGTCGTGCCGTTGGCATCGGTTGCGGTCATCGTAATCGTGTGATTTCCAACGGCCAAACTCGTGCCGCTTGCAGGACTTTGAATGACGGAAATCGAACCGCAGCCGCTGCCAGTCGAAACCAAACCGGTAAAATCTGCCAAATTGTACGGTGCCGTCGCGGTCTGGTTTGCCGGGCAAGTGATGGTCGGGGTTGGCTGCGCGGCTTGCAATTCGTGAACGCCCATGTCAACGGTGGTGCCGAAAGGCCGGGCATTTCCAAAAAGGTCGGTCGTGGGTGCGCCCGTGTTTGTGCCTTTGTTGACGGCTGGCGAGCAAGTTTGGATGTGAAAATCGCCGCCCGTCGCAGGCGCGGTTGCCGGGTCGAGCGGCGTGACGAAGTTTGGATAATTCGAGGTGGCCGCGTTCGGGATGCCGTTGAGGTTTCCCGTGCCGGATGGGTTCCAGTTTTGGATAAGCGAGTAGGTAATGGCGGGGGTGGCAGTGGAATTGGTCATGCTCGCGTCCGCCGAGCCGGTCGTGCTGCCGGCGCGGTTGTTCCAGATGATGCAGTTTTTCAGCGTGGGGGAGGCGGTGGAGTTTTGCATCCCGCCGCCGCTGGTGGTGGCCTTGTTCCCGGAAAAGGTGCAGTTCGTCAGGGTCGGGCTGGCGGAGAGGTTGTACATCCCGCCGCCGACGGCCGAGGCCGAATTGCCGGAGAAAATGCAATTGATCAAAATGACGTCGGCACCGGAGTAATTGTCCATGGCCCCGCCGTTGGTGCTCGAATTGCCGATGAAGGTGCAGTTGGTCACTATCGGGTCGGATGTGTTGTTTTCCATCGCGCCCCCGTAATTGGTTGCCGAATTGCCGGAAAAGGTGCAGTTGGTCAGCGTCGGGGTGGAAGCTCCGACGTTGGTCATCGCACCGCCAATGTTTGTAGTCGAATTGGCAGAAAAAGTGCAGTTGCTCACTGCCGGGCTGGACAAAGTGTTGGACATCCCGCCGCCGCTTGTTGCCAAATTGGTGGAGAAAACGCAGTTGGCGATGGTCGGGGAAGACGAATTGTTGTTCATCCCGCCGCCGTCATTTCGCCCAATCGTTTTTGTTTCGACGATGATGCTGCCCGACACGTTCGCATTGCCCTTCGTCACGGTGAAGCCGTCCAAAACGGTCGTGCTGGCATCGCTGACGGACAAAACGACGTGGTAACAGTCATCGGTGGTGACGTTTGCCGTGCCGATGTCGCCGCTCAAAATCGTGGTGTTCGCTGCCGGGTCGCGCTCGGAACGCATCGTTTCCGCGCCGTCGAAACCGCCGTAAACTGCCACGCCATCTTTCAGGTAAAACGTAAAGTCGCGGGGGCTGTCGGTCGTGCCGTCGGGTTCTTTGGTTGGCAAATAGGTGCCGGATTTTACCCAAATTTCGTTCCCGCTGCTCGCCGCGTTGATTGCGTCCTGCAAATTTTGAAAAGCACAAGCCCAAGTCGCGCCCGTGCCGCCGCTCGCCGCCGCCGCATCGACATATAAAGTAGTGCCCGCTGTGGGGCAAGAAGCAGATTTGAGATTGATACCAAGTTGCACGCCGCCGCCGCCGGTCGTTGTTCCATTGAGCGTCCAGGTCATGTTGACCGAGGGGGAAGCACCTGCTCTGGTACTCATTGCAAGCCCGGCTGCTGGCGTCGGGGTCAAGGGGCTTTGGAAGATTTGGGTCTGTCCCGAAGCGGCGGTAAAACCCGTAAAACTACCCGCAAAATAACCAATGCAATCGCAGGGCAAACCGTCAACCGTGCTGCTGATGGGGAGCGTGCTCGATGTTGCCCCGCTTGCTACTGACTGGTCCGTTGCCCCATCAAACGCGGTGCTTTGACTGACATTATGATAGGAACTGGCACCCATTCGGAGCAGGGCCGTGCCCGTTGCCGTGATATTTCCCGTAACAGAAGTCGCCCCGGAACCCAAAACCAAATAGTACATCGCGGTCTTCAATCCGTTCGTATTGCCCCGCGAGGTGGCCACATTCATGGCCGTGCCACCGAAAGTCAGGCTGGGAATGGCAGCGTTTGAAGCATTGACCGTGCACACCACCAACACGCGGTCATCGTTCGCCGGGACTGCAAAATTGGAAATCGTGAGGGTGGTAACAATACCGCCCGTGGCCGTCAGCCCATTGGCATCGGAAATTGGCTGGGCGGTCATTTTTACATTTGCAAAAAGCAAAAAAAAGGTGAGGATTGCCGCGAGGCGGCAGCAGGAATTCGTACTGATTTTCATTTGTAAAACTGTTTTTGCCCAATCCGCACGCGGCGGGGGAAATTGAAAAGAAGGGTGAAAATTAGAAAAGCAAGCCGAACCGACGGGTGGGAAAGGCCGACCAAAGTTGTACTGACTCCGGCCGACCGTGCGAGAAGTACGAATTCCCACCCGTCTGTCCATGCTTTTCTGGGGTCAAAATTGGGCGGAAAGCAGGGCGGGAAGGGTTCGCTGGTGTTTCAAAATGGTTTGCTGTGGTTACATTTTGGGGGGAGGTTTGGTGTGGTTACATCGGGGTTTGCTGGCGTTACTTTAAAAAAATGGTTATCGGTGGCGGAAATCACCTATTTTTGCAAGGTTTCCGCCACCGATAACTTATAAAATTGAATCAGTATGCTCACAGGCCGCGAACGCGAACAGGAAATCCTTCAAAACGTGCTGCTTTCCAATGAAGCAGAAATGGTCGCTGTCCTCGGCCGGCGACGGGTCGGGAAGACCTTTTTGGTGCGCTCGGTTTACGGCGAGAAAATCGTCTTTGAAATCAGCGGCGTGCAAAACGCGCTTTCGAAGGAGCAATTGAAAAACTTCACGGCACAACTCGTCGCATCTTTCGACCTGCCGATAAAAACCACCAAACCGAAAGATTGGCAAGAAGCCTTTTACCTCCTCGCCCGGAGCCTCGAACCGCGATTGGGCGCGGAAAAATTGGTCGTGTTTTTTGACGAACTGCCGTGGCTGGCCACCCACAAATCGGGTTTCCTCAATGCTTTTGGCTATTTTTGGAACAGTTGGGCTTCCCGGAAAAACCTCGTCGTCGTCATCTGCGGTTCGGCGGCCTCGTGGATGATCCAAAAAGTGGTCAACGACCGGGGCGGCCTGCACAACCGGATCACGAAACGCATCCATTTGTTGCCCTTCAATTTGGCCGAGACCAAGACGTTTTTGGAAAGCCGCGGCATTCGGCTCGACCCCTATCAAATCATCGAATTGTACATGGCCATGGGCGGCATCCCGCATTATTTGAAAGAAGTGGAAGCGGGGAAAAGTGCTGCCCAAAACATCGAGCAGATTTGTTTTTCCGCCACCGGCATCCTCCACGACGAGTTTTCAAAACTCTATCCGGCCTTGTTCGATAACGCCGAAAACCACATCGCAATCATCCGGACCCTGGCCGGTTTGTGGCGCGGAATGACCCGGACCGAACTGGTCGAAACCGGCAAATTGCCCGACGGGGGCGGCACGAGCCGTTATCTGGAAGAACTGCAAGCCTCCGGTTTTGTGTCCGCGTACTTCCCCTTCGGAAAAACAAAACAGGACCTGCTGTACCGCCTCACCGATGAATACTCCCTTTTTTACCTGAAATTCATCGAAAAAAGGCCTTCCCGGGAAGCCGATATCTGGTTGCACCTCAGCCAAACGCAGCACTACACCAGTTGGAGCGGCTATGTTTTTGAAAGCATTTGCCTCAAACACATCCCACAAATCAAAAAAGCCCTCGGCATTTCTGGGGTGTACGCCGAGTCGTCCGCGTTTTTGAAAAAGGGAAATACCGAAGGTGCAGGTGTTCAAATTGACCTGTTGATTGACCGAAAAGACAATGTGATAAACCTGTTCGAGTTGAAATTTTACAGCGAAGCGTTCACGCTCACCAAAGCCTACGCCGATGCATTGCGGGAAAAAAAAGCACAGTTCCGGGCCATTTCCAAAACCAAAAAACAGATCTTCCTCAATCTGCTCACCACCTTCGGGTTGAAGCACAACGAGCACAGCCTCGGGCTGATCGACAAGGCTTTTTCAATGGAAATTTTGTTTGCGCCCGATGCCTGACGTGGATCAGCCGCCCGCCACTTGGCTCGGCGACACCCCAAATTTTTCCTTAAAAACCGTCGAAAAATACTTCTCGTTGCCAAAACCGACCCGCAGCGCAATCTCCCCGACCATCCCTTCCCGGTTTTTCAACATCGAATGGGCGCGGTCGAGGCGGTAGTTTTTGATAAAATCCGTCGCGTTTTGGTCGGTCGTGGCCTTCAATTTTCGATGAAGTTGGACGCGGCTGATGAACATTTTTTTCGCAAAATCCTCCACGCCCAGTTTTTCGTCGGCAAGATTTTTTTCCAAAACGAGGTTGAATTTTCTTAAAAATTCCTTGTCCGGCGGCGATAAAAATTCGGGCTGCGCCCCACCCTGCTTTCCGTTTTCCGAAATTTCAAATTTTGAAAAATGCGCGTTTTGGTTTTGTTTCCTAAAATTTTCGCGCAGCCGACGGCGCGTTTCCACCAAATTTTCCATCCGGGCGAGCAGTTCCTCGGTGTTGAAAGGTTTTGACAAATAGTCGTCCGCACCGATCCGCAGGCCGCGTATTTTTGAATCAAAACTGGTTTTTGCGGTGAGCAAAATGATGGGGATGTGCGCCGTCAGTTCGTTGTTTTTCAGTTCGTCGAGGAGTTGGTAGCCGTCTTTTCGGGGCATCATCACGTCGGAAACGACGAGGTCGGGCAGCAGTTCCACCGCGCGTTTCACGCCTTCTTCCCCGTCCGATGCCTCGACCACTTGCCAGCCCGCACCGATGGATTGTTTGATAAAATTCCTCAATTCCGCGTTGTCCTCGACCACCAAAACGACTGGGTTTTCGGCATCGGCGGCGCGGCGCGGTGCTGTTTTTCCCAAAAATTCGGCGGTCGGCACGGCCATTTCCGGCAGCGCGGTCGCATTTTTCGGCCCGCGCTCCCCCACCCTTTTTGCCGTCGGCAGCCAAAATTTGAAGGTCGAACCGCGTCCCATTTCACTTTCGACCGCGATGCCGCCGCCCATCAATTCGGCCAGTTCTTTGCTCAAAGCCAGCCCGATTCCAGTGCCCTCGCCTGCCCGCGTGTTCGAGCCGTCCACTTGATAAAACCGGTCGAAGATTTTGCCCAAATTTTCCGGCGCGATGCCGATGCCCGAATCAGCGATTTTGATGAAGATTTGAGGATTTGAAGATTCGAGGATTTGACCCGTTTCAACCTCAATTTTCACCGTGCCGTCTTTCTCCGTAAATTTCAAAGCATTGGAAATCAAGTTGTTGAGCACCAATTCGACCTTGTTTTCATCAAATTCAAATTGTGGGATTTCAGGCGGGACGGCCATCGTGAGTTTGATTTTTCGTTTTTCGGCCAACGGCAAAAACGACTCAAAAACCGTGCGGACGGTTTTTGAAAAATCGCCGCGCCGCAAGTCGAGCATCATGCTGCCGCTTTCGATTTTCGCCAAATCGAGCAATTGGTTGACGAGGCCGAGCAGCCGTTGGCTGTTTTTTTCGGCCAAGCGGATTTTTTCGGTCGCGGTCTCGCCTAAGGCGAGAGGATTTTTCAAAACCTGCCGCAGCGGTTCGATGATCAAAGTGAGCGGCGTGCGGAATTCGTGGGCGACGTTCGAGAAAAAATTGGTTTTTATCTGTTCCAAAGCCTTGACGCGCTCGGTTTCGCGGTGCTCAAAAGCGAGTTGTTCGCGTTCTTTTATCCGTCGGATCTGAAATTGGTAGGCCCGCCAGCCGACCCAAACCAACAGGAAAAAATAGGCAAAATAGGCCAGCCCCGAACGCCACCACGGCGGGTTGATGACGATCAAAATCGGGTGCGCCGCCTCCCGCCACGCGCTTTCGCCGTTGCTGCCCTGCACCCGGAACGTGTATTTTCCCGGCGCGAGGTGGGTGAAATGGGCAAAACGTTGGCCGCCCGTTTCGACCCAATCGGCATCGAGACCGGTGAGGCGATAGCGGTACCGGTTTTTGGCCGGGTCGGTGAAATCGAGCGCGGCAAACTCGAACGACAGGTTGTTTTGGTCAAAACTCAAATCCAGTTTTTGCAGGTTTTCGAGCGGCCCGGCCAACGGGTTTTCAGTATTTCCCGGCCACGCAGGCTCGTGGTTTATTTCCAGACCGACGACAAAAACAGGCGGCGGCGTGGTGTCCAACCGCAGTTCTTCCGGGAAAAAACGGTTCAAACCGTTTACCCCGCCGAAAAGCAGTTCGCCATTTTCGGATTTTGAAAAAGCGGAGGTGTTAAATTCGTTGTCCTGCAGACCCATTGCGGCGGTGAACGAGGTGATTTCAAAAACCTCACCCCCAGCCCCTCTCCCAACGGAGAGGGGAGTTTTTCGCGGGGCGATTTTGGCCAAACCCCTGTTTGTGCTGCACCAAAACTCGCCTTTTCCGTCGGGCAAAATACCGTAAACCACGTTGTTCGGCAGGCCGTCGGCGGTGGTGATGTGCGAAATTTTCCCCGTTTTCAAATCGAGCCGGTTGATGCCGCCGCCTTTTGTGCCGATCCAAAGTACACCCCCGGGGTCGGACAAAAGGCAGGCGATCGAGTTGTTGTTCAGGCCCTGCCGGTTGGTCGGATCGGCCTGAATCAATTGAAAATCAAAGGTTTGCGCGTTCGGCACACATTTTACCAAACCCAATTGAGTGCCTGCCCAAAGTGTCCCGTCGGGGTCTTCGGCGAGTGCCGTGGTGCGCACGATGCTTACTTTTTCCCCAAAAAGATGGGCGAAACTGAAATGGTCGGCCTGCCCGGTGCGCGGGTCAAAACGGATCATTTGGCAGCCGTAACCTGAAATCCAAAGGCGGCCGTCGCGGCTCAAAATCAGTTGGTCAAAAAGGTTCAGTTTGGCCTCGAACGTGTAGGATTGGACAAATTTTCCGCTCGGGTCGTACCGCTGCAGCACCGCAAAATTGCCCATTTTATGCCCCCGGCAAAGCAGCCACGTATCGCCCGACGGCGAAAAAGCCATATTTATTTGTGCATCCAGCGCATCCGAAAAGGCGGGTTTTAGGCCGATTTGCCCCGTTTTGGGGTCGAATGGAAATATGTTGATGTATGATTTGCAAAAATACCGCCCGCTCGGGTCGCGCCACAGCCCGCCGATGCTTTTCCCGGCAGCCCCGGCGTGGAAAAGTTTTTTGGCCGGGTTGATTTTCCGCAGGCCGTAACCGAGCGTGCCGATCCAGATGTTGCCGTTCCGGTCGCTTTTCACGGCGGTCGGCGGTTGGTCGGAAACCAGGTCGGGTTGTGAAAAATCAATGTCCTCGCCGGGCGCGACGTCCCACAAACTATAGTTGATGACCACCCAAATATGGCCGTTTTCGCCCGCCAACAAAAGCATCCGTTGCAGGGCGGGCGTGGCGAGGCTCGTCGGAAAAACCGTCAGTTTTCCGTTCCGGATGCGCCGCAGTTCGTGGATGCCGCCCACCCAAACATCGGCAGGATTTTCCGCGCCGGCCACCTCGAACCGGTTGATAATTGTTGGCAGAAGTCCTTGATTTACAGGCCGGTAGGTGTTTTTTTTGGTGTCCACGATGAATTGTTCGTGCCGGGAAGAGACGAACAGTTCGTCGTTTTTTAGGAGGGCAAAATCGAACAGCCAATCCTCGCCCGGGCTTTTTGAAAGCGCGATCGGGAAAGGCGTGGCCCGGCTCAATTTCCCCAGGTCCGGCTCGTCGGGCAGCCCGTTTTTCCAATCTTCCGGGATCGGGATCCGGGCGAGGACCGTCCGGATTGCCCAAATCGTTCCGTCCGAGGTCTCGCGGGTCCTTCCGCCCTCGATTTTTACGACCGAACTGATTTCGATGGCATTCAAATTGAAATGGTGGAAACGCCCCGTTTTTGGGTCGTACAAATCCAGCCCTTTGCTCTCCGTGCCGATCCAAAGCCAGCCCCGCGAGTCCTCGAAAAGCGTGATCACCGTGTTTTCGGCCAGCGAAAAGGGGTCGAACGGGTCATTTGTAAAAACCTTGAAATTGTGGCCGTCGTAGCGGTTCAGACCGTCTTTCGTCGCAACCCAGAGGAAGCCGTCGCGGGTCTGGAGGATGTCGTAAATCATGCCCTGCGACAGCCCATCTTCGATCGTGATGGATTCGAGGGGCGTGGTTTGCCCAAGAAAAACGGTTGGTTTTATGGAAAATATTGCCAAAAACAGGACAAACGCGCGGAAAACCATAAATAAAAGAAAACGAAAAAGATGGGCAAGATGGATCAAACGGACGGGAGACGCGGCGGTTTTGAGGTGGGCAAAATTACAATTTTAAGTAACAAAAAAACTGCTTGCCACGAATGCCAACAGGTAAATTTCCAAAGTTTTCACAGCCTTTTCAAATCGTCGATCGGTTTGACGGCTGACAAGGCCTGCATTTCGGTGGCGGCAATCCGCAGCAATTTTTCGGCCCGTTCTTCGCGGCCCAGCCTGTCCTCGATCAACATCGCGTTGATGGCTTCGAGGTTGCTCAAAACTTTTCACAGGCGCCCAAAAAATCGACCGTGGCGCGGGCGCGGAGCCAGTTTCGGACGAGTTCCCCGGCTTGCTGCTCGGTCCGGTGGCGGGCGGTGTCGGTGATGCTCACATAAAAATCCCGCTCCCGGGTTTGCAAAATGATTTCAGTTCCTTCGATGACCAGCGTCTGTTGCTTTGACATTTTGGCGTTTTTTATTGACAAAGGTGGCCAAAGGACTGGTTTATTTTTAGAAAAAATCAAACCCAAAAATTAGGTTCGAAATCCCAAATGCTTGCCCTCCCGCTGCCCTCGCCGGTCGGCCAGCAAATGTACGGCCTTCTTGAAAAATTTGATTGGCATGAAGTTATTCTTGTTTAAATACTGCATTGCACTTTTACTTAAATACTGCTTTACTGCAATAATTTGCAGTAAAGCAGTATTTAAGTAAAATATTTTTAACCGAATTTTTTATTTACTAAAATTTATTTTGCAGTAAATACTGCTAATTTAGCATTTCATGGTTTTTATTAAAAATGCTTTTTTGAACCCGATCACTAAAAATAACTGCCCAACAGTCATTAAAAACTTACTGAAATACTGCAATACTGCTTTTAATTTATTGGTTTACAAAAATTTATAAAAGATATTCAAATCAATTTTACAAAAATGAATGTTTGCAATTCTGTTTTAGTTGCAGTAAATAAGTATTGCAGTAATTTTTTAAAAAAATAATTTGCAGTATTTACTTCATGCAGTATTTGAAGTTCAAAACATTGATTTACATTTGTCTGGAAATAATTGCAGTATTTACTTAAATAAAAATCAGTATTGCAGTAAAAACTTAAATAAGTAATTACTGCTTGCAGTAAAAACTAAAAATAAAGATATGGTTATTTCGATCACCAATTTGAAAGGTGGGGTGGGAAAAAGCACGATTGCCCAAAATTTAGCGGTTTGTTTTGCCCACAAAAAACTCTCTGTTTGTTTGGTGGACACCGACACCCAGTTGCAAGTGGGCAACGACTGGGGCAAAGACCGGGGCGCGGACCTGCCGCCCATCTACATCGAAGTGGTCCACCAAGATGAAATCTCAAAACGGGTGCTGGCACTCAAAAACCAATTTGATTTGGTGATCATCGATGGCACACCGGCATTGTTCGAGTTGTCGAGCCGGGCCGTTTTGCTCAGCGACATGGTTTTGATACCCATTTTGCCGAGCATCGAGGAAGTGCGCACGCTCGAACGTTTTCTCCACAAATACGACGAGGCTCGGTTGACCAAAGAAAGCCTCGGCGGGCGGGTGCAGGCCTACATCGTGCTGAACAAATACAGCGAAACGCTGCGGATTGACCGAGATGTCAGCGAGATTATCCCAAAATTTGGCGTCCCTGTACTCAAAACCAAATTGGCGAACCGCGTGGCCTATCGCGAAGCAAAAATCGAGGGCAGGGGAGTGGCCGAATACTCCGACCCGAAAGCCAGGGACGAAATGAACCGGCTTGCCGATGAGGTGGGTCGTATTTTGATCGATCTGGAAGGCTAAATCTGCAAAAAAAAGAAATTTAAAAAAAGAAAAAGCATGAAAAAACCATCATTGAAAGATAAACTGCTTTCTGCATCTTCCATCGAGGAGGCGCACCGCAAACTCACGCAACCGACAAGCCATCCGGTGCCCGCGCCCGCAGAAACAGCGCAGCCACCCGAACCGGAAGCAAAAAAAACGCCCGAAAAGCCGCCCATTTACCAGTCAAGAAATGCCGCGCCGCGCCGTGGCGCAAGAAATACGGCCGAGGCCTATCCGGAACGCAACATCAGGATCACGATCGATATGCCCGAAACGCTGCACGAACGCGTAAAACTGCACACCGTTTTGCAAAAGCAATCTATCCGGGAATTTGTTTTGACCTTGGTCGAGCGGGAACTTGCCCGGAAATAGTTTTTTTTCAGAAAAAGCAACAACAACAATTTCGGTTTTGAAATCTGTTGTTGTTATCTTATTGAAATAATTGTAAGTATTGTAAATATTGCAACCGCTGGAACGCGTTGATTTTCAATTATTTACGAAGAAAATCCTAACAGTTTTAGGAAAAATCCTAACAGTTTTAGGAATTTAGATAACGTTTTCAGGAAAAATCCTAACGTTTTTAGGAAGGGTAAAATAACAAAATTAGGAAAGAAGATACCGTTTTTAGGAAGTATCCTAACGTTTTTAGGAAGGAGGGGTTTTGGAAAGTTGCCGGAAATCGCGGTGCGCCGAAATGGGTAGGGTAGGGGGGCAAAAACACCCAAAAAAAGCAGCAACCATCCCTTTTGATTTTGACGGAACCTTCCGCCGAGCAAAAAATTGAAATTTTTTGCCGATCCCAAAAGTGCAACCCGGCGAATCCTAACATTTTTAGGAACGAAAAATAACGTTTTTAGGAAAAACACACCTTCCTAAAAATGTTAGGATTCAAAAAATAACAACTAAAAATAACACCGCTTCGGATTGTGTTATTATTTTAGCACCCTGATTTCTATCCAATTTTTATGAAACTGAAACAGGCGAAAAGCAAAAACCTGCGGCCCATCCGGCTCATCAAAAAAAGCAACGACCTAATCGAGGCACGGCACAGTTTGGGCACCTGGGAAATGCGCATCTTCTTGAAAATCATCTTTTTAGTGAACGAAGAGAAGTACAAAGGGGTGACGAATTTTATCATCCCGATCCGCGAGCTCATCCGGGATTTCAAGTTGGAAAATAGCCGCCAATCGTACCAATATTTCCGCGATGCCCGCGAGGCACTGGCGACGAGGACCATCCAAATTTTTCAAGAAAACACCGAAACCAACAAGTGGGAACGGGTAAACAAAAGCCTTTTTTCCGAAACGGCCCATTCCGTGCGACTCGGAAAGGACGGATCGATGGAGGACGACGACAGGGACGGGTACATCCGCCTCCAATTGCACGAGCAGATCAAGCCATTTCTCATCAATATCAATGGCAGCCTCGACGGAAACTACACCCTTTTTGACAAGCAATATGTGGTCGAACTGCCAGTGAAAATGCTGCGGTTCTATTTTTTGTTGAAACGTTTTGCCGACCTTGGCTCGCGCGAACTTTCGATCGAAGAACTGCGCGATATTTTTGATCTGGAAGGCAAATACCAAAATTATGGCAACATCAAACAGCGTTTCCTCGAAAAAGCACGGCGCGAACTGGCCGAAAAAACGGACATCCGCTTCGATTACGACGAGATAAAAGGAAAAGGAAAAACGGTGGTCGCCGTCAAATTCCGGATCTACCCGAACGCGCCTGCCGAACGGCAATCCAAGTCGCTCCAACCCGGCAGCACTGCTATTTCCACTGCGAAAACCGGTGCCGAAAACCAGCCCATCGTGAGCACTCCGCCCGCGGCTACCGGCGAAAATGCAATGGACGATGCTTTCGAAAAACATTATCTGAAAGTCCGGGCGCACGGGATTTCTGCCGGAACGCTGGCCAGCTGGGTGCAGAAATACCCTTCCGAACACCTCGAAGCGGCCATCTCAGATTTTCAGGAAAAAGTAAAAAAAGGCCAAATCCGCGAAACTGACCCTTTAAAACAGGGCGGTTACCTGCGGACTTTGATCGAAACGGCAGATTACACCCTCAAAATGACGGCGGAAAAATCGCGCGCCGCGAACCGCCAGAAAGCACAAGAGGTTGCCCAACAAACCGAGGCGGTGCAATCTGCATCCGACCTTCAAAAACGGGCAAAAGCCGAACAGGACCGCAAATTAGCCAATGAGATTTTGGCCGAAAACCCAAACCTGATAGGCGAACTGACCCACGAAATCAACCACGAGCGGTTCGAAGATTATCAACCGTCGGATTTTGAGCAAAATGCGCTGTTCCGGGTACTGATTATCGGAAAATTGAAGGGCAGGTTTGCGGCTGCGTTTTCCTAAAAGTGTTATGTTTGAACATAAAACCAAATGGTTTTGGACATCTGGAATCAGGTCAAACGCATTAAAATCCATTCCCGAAGGGAATCTATGTTTATAGAAATTGAAATGGACATGCACGAGAAATCCCGAAGGGATTTTATGTAAAAACTCGCGCCTGAAAACATAAAATCCCTTCGGGATTTGAGG
>JANNMS010000097.1:0-1934 GCA_031398055.1 Saprospirales bacterium
CCTCAAATCCCGAAGGGATTTTATGTTTTCAGGCGCGAGTTTTTACATAAAATCCCTTCGGGATTTCTCGTGCATGTCCATTTCAATTTCTATAAACATAGATTCCCTTCGGGAATGGATTTTAATGCGTTTGACCTGATAGGAAATGGAAAATTCCGGTTTTGACAACGGTCATTTACATCGGCGATGGGCAACCAAAAGTGGTGGTCGAATTGACCGAGGAAAACTTCAATTATCGGTTCGAAGTCATCTTTTTGAGTTCGTGGAATGCGGAAGAATTTCTTGTTTCTGAAATCCCACAGGAGTTAACTTTGTCCATTCTTTGTGACTTTGGAGCACAGTCGGTGGACGAAATGTTGCAACTCATCAAACTCAGGCTGCTCTATTTTCAAAGTCGAGGAATTCCAGTTTTAAAATTTATCCAACAACTTCGGATGCTTTCCCAATTGAGAAATTTGGAAGACGAGGTTTTAAAAATCACCAGCGATATGCTTGCATTTGATGTAAAAAGAGATCCACTTTACAAACAGGGCGTTCAATCGACGAAGCAAAAAGCAGTAATAAAAATGCTCAAAAGTGGTCTGGATTTAACCGCGATTTCCGAGTTTCTTGATATTTCTAACCAAGAAATCATGGAAATTAAGGAAGGATTTTTTAAAAAAAAGCCAATTAAAAAAGTTAAAAATGGCGCTTTGGCATCTTCAAATTAATAAACTGCTCAATTATGTACCCTTGGTTTGATATTAAAAGAGACCCAATGTACAAACGTGGGCTTGAAATAGGAGAGCAAAGTGGACTTGAAAAAAGCCATAAAATTGCCATAAAAAATATGTTGGCCTTAAACTTCGAACCAGAAAAAATCGCAGGAATCTTGGAAACCCCACTCCAAAAAGTATTGGATTTTCAAAAAAAATACCTGCGGAAGCAAAGCAAAGTACCAATGTCATCTAACTGAAAATCAATCACTTACAATCAAAACAGAGAAAACCAGATGCTCGTAAAAACCTTTGCCGGAGCCGTCCACGGCGTTGATGCGCAACTGATCACCATCGAAGTAAACACGGGCGGCGCGATCGGCGTCGGCTCGAATTCTCCCGGATATTTTATCGTCGGACTGCCGGACAATGCCGTGCGCGAGGGTCTGCAACGGATGGAAGCCGCGCTCAAAAATTCCAAAATCTATCTCGATCGGTACAAAACCATCATCAATATCGCCCCGGCGGACATCCGAAAAGAGGGTTCGTCCTACGATTTGCCCATCACGATTGGCATGTTGGCCGGTGCCGGAATCATTCCTGCCGACAATTTGGACAAATATTTAATCATGGGCGAACTCTCGCTCGACGGCAGTTTGCGACCGATAAAAGGCGCGTTGCCCATCGCCTCCGCGCGTTGAAAGAAAAATTCAAAGGTTTTATTTTGCCAAAAGAAAATGCCCGCGAGGCCGCAATCGTGGCCGATTTGGAAGTTTTTGGGATCGAAAATTTGAACGAAGCCATCAAAGTTTTGGCTGGCGATCCCCAAATCCAACCCGTGAAAGTGAACGCCCGCGAAGAATTTGCCCACAACCAAAATAATTACGACGTTGATTTTTCGGATGTTCGAGAGCAGTTGTACCACGCAAGGCTGATTTCTGGAAAAACTCAAGAACAGGTTGCGAAATTGATCGGTTGCGATGCTTCAAATTTGAGGTGCATTGAACTTGATCAAAGGAATCCCTTAACCCACACACTTAGAAAAATTCAAGAATTTATCAATGCTGTTTTTCGGGATTTTCAAATTGGGTAATTTATGACAGGTCAAACGCATTAAAATCCATTCCCGAAGGGAATCTATGTTTATAGAAATTGAAATGGACATGCACGAGAAATCCCGAAGGGATTTTATGTAAAAACTCGCGCCTGAAAACATAAAATCCCTTCGGGATTTGAGGA
>JANNMS010000105.1:0-54297 GCA_031398055.1 Saprospirales bacterium
GGATTTTGGACTTTTGATTTTGGATTCGGTTTTCAAAAGTCCAAAATCCAACGTCCAAAATCCAACGTCCTTAAAGTACAAAGGTTCGCCAAAAACACCACTCAACCAAGAACAATTTTGTAAACTTGCCGGATGAAAAAATTTTTTGACAAAATTCTTATTTAACTGATTCTCAACAGCTTAAAAACTCAGTCCGACCCACTCAATGTTTAGTGAAAAACTGCTCAACCTGCTCCTTTCTTTTTCAAAATATGAACTTAACCGGTTCAAGAAATACCTGATTTCACCGTATTTGAACGACCAACCTGACCTCATCAAACTTTTCGATTTGTGCAACGAAGCCATCCGCGAGTCGCCCGAAGCCGTTTCCAATTTGACAAAAAATGTGGTTTGGAAACATATTTTCGGGTCAAAAAAATACGACGACGCACAACTTCGAAGACTTTCGTCCGACCTCAATCAGTTGGGTTTGAAATTCAAATTGGCCGAAAAACACGCCGGAGAAAACCTGCCCGACCTGCTCGAAATGCAAACTTTGCTTGACCAACCGCAACTTGAAAAACACCTTTCCGGGGTGGAAAGGCAGATTCAAAAACTGTTGGAAACGCCGGGCCGCAAAACCGCCGACCATTATTTGGCCAATTTCAGGACGCATTGGAATGTGTTCAACCGGTCATCAAGGGTGGCATCTTCGGCCAGTTATTTGGAAAAACTGATGCCCGCCGATTATTTTTTGGAGTGTTTTTTTATCATTCAAAAACTGAAATTTTATGTCGGTTGGCTTCATTTTCGCGGATATTTTTCGACCGACAGGGAACTGCCTTTGATGCCCGGTTTTTTGGAATACTCCGGTTCGGAGCGGTTCGCGACTGTTCCGCTCATTTCTATTTATCAAAAAGTGATTGCCTGTTTGACGGAACCTGAAAACGAGGTGTTTTTTCGTGAATTGATGGAAAATTTAGAAAAACACGAACCTGAACTTTCTTCCGAAGATTTGCGTGAATTTTATCACATCGCCCAAAACTATTGTGCTTTTAAACTCAATCAAGGCCGGGTGGAATATTACAAAGAAATGTTCCAGATTTTTCAATCGCTTATCCACCGCCAACTCCTCCTCGACGAAGAAAAACAACTGCCCGAAGGCGTTTTTAAAAATATTATCACCGTCAGTTTGCGGCTCAACGAGTTCGATTGGGCGGAGAAATTTGTCGAAGAACACGCCCCGTTTTTGCCGCAGGCCATCCGCGAAAATGCCAAAACCTACAACCTTGCCAATATTTTTTTACAAAAAAAACAATACGACCGCGTCATCCGGCTGCTCCGAGACGTGGAATACAAAGACGTGACCTATTCCGTTGGCTCGAAATTAGCATTGCTGATTGTTTATTTTGAAATCCGGGAATTTGATGTTTTGGAATCACAGATGGACAGTTTCCGCATTTTCCTGCGGCGGAACAAGGCACTTTCGAAAAACGCCAAACGCGAATTCAACAACTTTTTGAACTTCCTGAAAAAACTCTCGCACCTCACCAAATCCGACCGGGCAGAGGTGCAAAAATTAGAACAAAAAATCATCGAAAACCAATCGGTGAGTGCCAAAAAATGGCTGCTGGAAAAAGTGGCGGAAATGAAATAGGCATATTTTTACCTTTGAAATACCAATCACGAATTTTATGAAAAATCACTTTTCCAACCCCTGGCTGCTTTTTGCGCCCTATTTGCTTTTGTTTATTTTATTGGTTTTCCGTTTTCATTCCGACGAAATGGTCGGCGACGAAAGCAGATATGTGGGTTTTGCGGAAAATTTGCTGCGCGGTTTTTACTCCCCAAAATCGGAAGTAAACCTTTGGAACGGCTCCGGTTACCCGATTTTATTGATGCCGTTTGTCGGTTTTAAATTGCCGTGGATTGCCATTTCCCTTCTCAATGCGGTGCTTCATTTCCTCTCAATTATTTTATTTTTTAAAACTGTTTCGCATTTCGCCTCCCGAAAAATGGCCGTGTTTTTTACTTTTTTGTGGGCGACCTATTATTTGGCATACCAGGAAATAGCTTTGATTATGACAGAATGCTTGACCATGTTTTTGATATCAGCCATTGGTTTTTGTTTGACTAAATACTTTTTTACGGAACAAAAAAAATTTGGAGTGGCAGCT
Source organism: Saprospirales bacterium (assembly GCA_031398055.1). Taxonomy (GTDB): domain Bacteria; phylum Bacteroidota; class Bacteroidia; order Chitinophagales; family Saprospiraceae; genus M3007. Next base: position 2,157 of record JANNMS010000105.1, read on the forward strand.
GGGTTTCTCCTCGGTTATCTGGTTTTGACATAAATCATGTTTGGATACGTGCTTTTGATGGTTGGATTGGGCTACGGAATCGCCTATTTTATCCTCAAAACGCGCAGAAATCCCATGCAAATCAAGGTTCGAAAACTACTTTTCGTGTGGTGCATTGCTTTTGCCACGATTTTGCCCTATCTGATTTACACTTATTCGATTACCGGTAGGATTTTTTATTTTGGGAACAGCGGCGGGATGAGCCTTTATTGGATGAGTACGCCGATAGAACATGAATTTGGGGATTGGACAAATGAAAAATTCACGTTCCACTGCGATTCTTGGCGGCCTTGCAACGCCGAATTTTTTGCCAAAAACCATCAAAAAGACATTGATTTTGTCAATCAATTTAAAGGCGTGGAAAAAGATGACGCCTACAAAAAATTGGCCTTCGAAAACATTCGAAACTACCCGAAAAAATACGTTCAAAACTGTGTGGCGAATATTGGAAGGTTGTTTTTCGGGCAACCGTATTCCTATTATTATCAAGGTGTTGGCCTCGTTTTTTATGTGCTTTTGCCGAACAGCATCATTCTGACTTTGATGCTCGTTTGCCTGCCGTTGTGGTTGTACAATTTCAAAAAATGCCGGGCAGAAATCAATTTTTTGACCGTTTTCTTGTTCATTTATTTATTTGTTTCGGTTTTTTTGAGTGCCTATCCGCGCCAATTTTTTGTGATTGTTCCGGGTATTTTGATGTGGGTGGTTTACATTTTATCAAAATCGGTGAAAATTTCTGTCAAATTTTCGAGCCCAACCGCATGAATCACCTTGCAACCAAAAAGTAGGATCTCAATATTTTAAAATCCCATTTTGGTATTCGGCAATTTTCGCATCCGGCAAACGCGGCGCGATGACATTTGCCAAAAAACTCTGGACAGATTCTTTGTTTGTAAAAGGTACTTGAATCAAGTAGGCATATTTGCCATCTTCGGTTCTTTCGTAAACGATGTTGCCAAATTTCCGAAAAATCGGGTCATCGTGCAAAAGCGGGCGTTCGACCGCGGCCAACTGAATGGCAAAACCTTCGTAGGCCGAATTGATTCTGCGCGCGCGGCGAACGACCATCACCGGTTTTTCAACCACCGTTTTGGGTGCGATTTCCACCGCCGGGCCGCCGGGCTGATATCGTTCGACAAATTTTGGAAGGAGCGTTCGAATCGTGGCAATCACGGCAAACTGTGCATCGGCGGATTGTGCCGATGCACAGGTCGTTTTGCCGGACGTAAACGCAAGGATTAAAAAAAAATGTGTTAGTGAAACAAGCGTGAGGCGATTAAACATGATTAAAGTTTTTTGAAGAACTCGTTAGTGAATCATATTGGATTATCTGTACATTTTCATAAAACCAAATATGATGCCAAACGTATCTCTATTCTGGAATCATGCCCGCATCGCCACCGCCACTTCTTCATTCAAAATGTCGTACAATAAATCGTGGTACTCCGGAAATTCCGGCAAATTGTTGTGCGATGCCTCGTCCACCGGGTGCAGTTCGACGAGGTTCGGGGCGAGTTTTTTCAACATTTCGCTTTGTTTGAAAGGGATGATCCGGTCGCGGCGGCCATGAATAATATGGATTGGGCAAGCGACTTTTCGGATAAACCGGTCGGTGCGGATGTGGTACCGGAGCAGCCAACGGATTGGCAAAATGAACCCGTACCGATTGATGTGGTGCAAAAACGAATAATATGGCGAGTCTAAAATCAGCATTTTCGGGTGGTTCCACGAGGCGATGCGGGTCGCCAAACCACTGCCGAGCGAGCGGCCATAAAGCACAACGTTTTCCTCGCCGTATTTTTTTTCCAACCATTTATAGACTTGCTGCAAGTCGTTGTACAAAATTTCTTCGCTGCGTTCGCCCTTGCTTTTTCCAAAACCCCGGTAATCCAAAATGAAATAATCATATCCTTTTCCGATAAAATCTTTGGCAAACTTGCCCCAACCTTTGATACTCCGAGAATTGCCTTTGATGTAAAAAACCACGCCCCGGCTGTTCGGGATTTTGAAATGCAGGGCATTGACCGAGCCGCCGTCTTCCATCTCAAAATTTACCTCGTCGAATGGGAAAGGATATTCATATTTAAACCACTGTGGCAATCGTTCCGGGCGGAAAAAAAACAAGTTTTGCCCGAAGTAAAATATCACGCAAAGGGCAACGTAAATCGCCGCAAGCCAAGAAAATATGGTGAGAAAAGGAATCGAAGAAAGTGCCACACAAAAAATTTTTAGTTTTTTTCTCTAATTGGCTTCGATGGTTTTCACTTTTGAAGTTCATTTTTCAACCTCTTACTTTTTTGCTTCCAGCAAAGAGTTTTAAAGATGAGGTGAAGTTACAACTGAAAATCTAGGCTCTAATCGCTATTTCAAGACTTTTCAAAAAGTGCTGCTTCCACAAACCAAACTTGTTTGGATATTTGCTGAAACTTTTTACACCAGATTTTTGCACTACATTTTTACAAAATTTTAGACCCACGCCCATGTCAAACACTCACTTTCCAATTGTCCATTTTTTCAAACAGCTCAATTTTTTTCCTTTGAAAAATATTTGCCGAAAGGTGTTTTTGCCCCTCGTCTTTTTGTGGCCGGTTTTGGCGCACGCCACGCACATAATCGGCGGCGAGATGAATTACATTTACCTCGCCGACGTCGCGCCAAACAAAAAAAAATACCAAATTATTTTGACGGTTTACCGCGATTGCGACAGCGGCGGAGCGCAACTGGACGACCCCGGAAAAATCGGAATTTATAAAGGTTTTGCCGCCGGCGGCACTTTGATCGATGATTTTGATGCGGAACTCACCGATAAATCTAATGTTGCTCCGGTTATTCCGCCTTGCGCTGACCTGAATAATTTGCCAGCGGCCTGCGTGCAACGTGGCATTTATATTTTTACAGTTGACTTGGAAATCAGCACGAACGAAAGTTATTTCGTGGTTTACCAGCGTTGTTGCCGCACAAACCAAATCAAAAACATCAAAAGCCCCATGGATTTTGGCGCAACGTACATGGTTGAAATTACGCCCGCCGCGATGGCCGGGAACAATTCCTCGCCGATTTTTACCAATTTTCCGCCCGGTTTTATTTGCAATAATTTTTTCCTCGAATTTGACCATTCCGCCACCGATGCCGACGGCGATTCTTTGGTTTACGAATTTTGCACCCCGCTGCACGGTGGCGGCCGAAACGGCGGCGGCTGCGACACGCCGGTGCCAAATCCGCCCTGCGGCCCGCCGTTCGACACTGTTGTTTTTATAAATAATTATACGTCTGCCAAACCGATGGCTGGCAATCCTTTGATAAAAATTGACCCAAAAACAGGACTTTTGAGCGGCACGCCTACCCAAAACGGCCAATTTGTCGTCGGAATTTGTGTAAAAGAATACCGGAACGGGCAACTTTTGAGCACCGCCCTCCGCGATTTCCAATTCAATGTGGTGGATTGCAAATCTGCCGTCGTCGCCGATATTTTGGAAGATGAAATGCTTGCGCCCCAGACTTTTTTGTTAAAAAGTTGTGGCCAAAAAAATGTCACCATCGTCAATCAAAGCCCGCAATCGACTGCGCTGGCCAATCAAGTTTGGGAGTTTGACCTGAAAAATGGGAACATTTTCACCTCGCCCTCGGTCAATGTCATCGTGCCTTTTCCAGATTATGGCGAATATTTTGGGCGGTTGTATTTGAACCGGAATTTGCAATGTTCCGACACGGCTTATCTCGTGGTGCGCGTTTTTCCGCCGATTTCTGCCAATTTTGGCTACGATTACGATGTTTGCACCGATGGTTACGTTTATTTTTCGGACAGTTCGGTGGTGGAAGCACCAGGCGGTTTGGTTTCGCGGGACTGGGATTTTGGTTTGCCGGGCGCGGTTTCGATTTCGAAAAACCCGGATTTTAAGTACACCGATTTTGGGCAATATGTGGTTCAATTAAATTTGAAAGACGTGAACGGCTGCGAATCGAACGCCACAAAAGAAGTGGATTGGACACCGCATTTGATCCCAAAAATCCCAAATCCTGGCCAGCAATTGGTCTGCCTGCCCGACTCGTTTTCGCTCCAAATTTTCGACCCGGCACTCGAACCGGACAACCATTTTTCGTGGGATTTTGGCGACGGCACGCCCAATTTTTTGGGCGCGAACCCAACCCACCAATTTCAAAAGGAAGGTTTTTACACATTCTCGGTGGCGATAAAAAATGACTACGGCTGCGCGGACACCGATACTTTTTCATTTATAAATGTCCGGACGCGCCCGTCGCCCGATTTTATTTTCACCCCAAAACTGGTTTCAAATATTGAAAATGAAGTCCATTTTTTCAACCGTTCGGACTCGACGGGCATTTATTGGCTTTGGAATTTTGGAAATATTGACGGCTCGCACGAGCAAAACCCGGTTTTTACTTTTCCGGACACCGGAAAATATATCGTGAATTTGGCGGTGAGCAATGAATATGGCTGCCCCGATTCTTTGTCAAAAATTGTGGACGTCGTCCCACAGGTCAAACTTTTCATCCCAAATGTTTTTCATCCGAACAGCACGGACGGTTTGGGAAATGAAAAATTCGGGGTGCTGGGCATTTTGCCGGGTTATTCCAATTTTAAAATGCAGGTTTATGGCCGCTGGGGCGAACTGCTTTTTGAATCAAAAGACCCGAACGAAGGTTGGGACGGGAAAAAAGTTGGAACGAATAAATTGCTGTCGCCGGGGACGTATTTTTATCAAATTTCGATGAACGGGCCGCGCGGTGAGCCGTTGAAATATGAAGGTTCAGTTTCGATTTTGAATTGAAAAATGGGCGAGATTTCGGAAATTTGAAAATTTCCAAAAACTTGGCGTGGCCTGATTTTAAAAAACATGGCTCAATGCTACATCCAAGTTGCTGACCCAAAAAGGTGCGTAGCACCACAATATTTGTAGATTTTGTGTGCCAACATTTCCCAAAGGTGCGTGGCACCGGAATATTTGCCATTGAAATATGACGGTGCTACGCACCTTTTGAATCATTTTTCCTTGTTTTTTCTACAAATATTGAGGTGCTACGCACCTTTTTGAGCCAGCATCTCGAAATCAAAATTGAGCCAAAACCATTTTTGGCCTAATTTTGTAGCCAATTTTAGAAAATCGATTATGACAATTCAACCACAACTGCCCACACTGCTCGAAAAAACCCTTCTCGGTTTTTCCGAAAATTTTTGGGAGCGGCACGAAAAACTCGTCCAAAAAAAATTGGCAGAAAAAATTGAAGAGAATGAACTGGCCGAACTGATTGAAATGACCCGGCAAATTGAAAATGCCAACGCCCAACGCCTCGAAGCAGCCTATCAATTGGCTGTACTCGGCAACCGAAACCTCAAAGATTTGATGCGCGAAATGGGCATTTTAAATGACTATCAGACTTTTAGGAAAATCGCGTCAAAAAGCAAGGCCACCAAAAAAGATGTCAATTTTTTAGTAAAACAAACTAAACTAAACTGGGAAAAAGCCAACTAACCAAACAGATTTACTTGGCAAAAATGATTTCATGGGTAGGCGAATCAAGGAATAAACATTGATTTTTGCCCCAAAAATTTTCAAAAAAAATGTTTCCAAAATACGATGTCATCGTGGTCGGCGCAGGCCACGCCGGTTGCGAAGCGGCGGTGGCGGCTGCGAATTTGGGCTGCCGCGTTTTGCTGGCCACGATGAACATGCAGACCATCGCCCAAATGTCCTGCAACCCCGCGATGGGCGGCGTGGCAAAAGGCCAAATTGTCCGCGAAATCGATGCCCTCGGCGGCTATTCAGGCATCGTGACCGACACGACCGCCGTCCAATTTCGGATGCTCAACCGTTCCAAAGGCCCTGCGATGTGGTCCCCGCGCGCCCAAAGTGACCGGATGCGTTTTGCCGGAAAATGGCGGCAAATGCTCGAAGCCCACGAAAATATTGATTTTTGGCAAGACATGGTCAGCGGCCTGATTGTCAAAGACAAAAAGGTCTGCGGCGTGCGCACCGGGATGGGTTTAGAGATTGAAAGTCAAGCAGTTGTGTTGACTAACGGTACGTTTTTGAATGGCATCATCCACATCGGCGAGAAACAATTTGGCGGCGGACGCGCAGGCGAAAGTGCCGCACGCGGCATCACCGAACAACTCGTCGAACTTGGTTTTGAGTCCGGGCGGATGAAAACTGGCACGCCGCCGCGCCTCGACGGACGTTCAATTGATTATTCAAAAACCGAAATTCAGGAAGGCGACAGCCCGGCGGGCAAATTTTCGTACACCGACACGCCCATTTTGAAAAAGCAACTGCCCTGCCACATCACCTACACGAACGACGCGGTGCACGAAATTTTGAAAACTGGTTTTGACCAATCGCCCATGTTCACCGGGCGAATTCAAGGCATCGGGCCGCGATATTGTCCGAGCATCGAGGACAAAATCAACCGTTTTGCCGACCGCGAACGCCACCAACTTTTCATCGAACCCGAAGGTTGGGATACCTGCGAGATTTATTTGAACGGTTTTTCGTCCTCGCTGCCCGAAAATGTGCAGTTCAAAGCCTTGCAAAAAATCCCTGGTTTGGAAAATGTGAAAATGTTCCGTCCCGGTTACGCCATCGAATACGACTATTTTCCGCCGACCCAACTCAAACTTTCGCTCGAAACGCATTTGATAAAAAACCTCTTTTTTGCCGGGCAAATCAATGGCACGACGGGTTACGAAGAAGCCGCTTGCCAAGGTTTGATGGCCGGAATGAATGCCGCGCTGGCCGTGAAAGAAGAAAATCCGCTGATTTTGAACCGCTCGGAAGCCTACATCGGCGTTTTGATTGACGACCTTGTGAACAAGGGCACCGAGGAACCGTACCGAATGTTTACGAGCCGTGCCGAGTACCGGATTTTGCTGCGGCAGGACAACGCCGACCTGCGTTTGACCCCGATTGCGCATCGGCTCGGCGTGCGCGGCGCGGAATTTCGGATGCACCGCGTCCGTTCAAAAAAACAGGCGGCCACCGAAATCGAGGCATTTTTCCGCTCCGCTTCCGTCTCGCCGGACGAAGTGAACGGCTATTTGACAACCGTCGAAACCGCGCCGATTGCCCAAAAAGTGAAACTTTTCAATGTTTTGATGCGCCCGCAAGTCTCGATTCCGGGTTTGGCGAATGCGATGCCGGAGTTGAAAAATTTCCTGTCGCCCTACGATTTGGAGTTTGTCGAACTGGCGGAAATCAATATGAAATACGAAGGCTACATCAAAAAAGAGGAAGAAATGGTGGGCAAAATGTCGCGCCTCGAAAACATGAAATTGACCGAAAACTTTGATTATCAATCAATTGCCTCACTTTCCAACGAGGCAAAACAAAAACTCGGCAAAATACGACCGCAAACGATTGGGCAGGCGAGCAGGATTTCGGGGGTCAGTCCGTCGGATGTGAGCATTTTGTTGGTGCATTTGGGACGTTGAAAAATTAGGAATTAAAAATTAAGAATTGCACGTGCGTCTTTTCATTCAAATCATCTTTTTCGTCTCGTTTTCAACCTGCCTCGCCGGGCAGGCCGCCGCGAGTTTGGACAGTTCGACCGTCAAAATTGGTCAACCGATTTTCCTGAAAATCACCGTCCCGCAGCACGCCGGCGAAATCGAAAAAATAAATTTTTCAAGTTGGGACAGCATCATCCCGCCGGACGATCGCACCGAAAAAATTGTTTGGAAAAAAACAGGGGAAAATTGGACGGGCAAAATGAAGTTTTTTGCCTTTGACACTGGAAAATATGTTTTGCCTGCGGCTGATATTTTTTTAAAAAATGGAGAAAAAACACAAACCCCACCGCTCGTTTTGGAAGTTTTACCGACCGTTTTTGAAGGCGACCAACTCGCAGAAAACAAACCGATTCGAAAAGAACCGACCACTTTGATGGACTATATTTGGTACATTTTGGTGCCGTTCATCTGGTTGATTTTGGCAATTGCGGTCTGGTTTTTTATCAGTCGAAAAAAGAAAAAAGCCAACAAACCGGTGAGTCAAATCGTCGAACAGCCGCCCCGCGAACTGGCTTTGAAAAAACTCGAAGCCCTGCGAAAAAAACAACTTTGGCAGTCCGGCCAACTGAAAAATTACTACTCCGAACTGACCTTCATTTTCCGGGAATTTTTGGAAAAACAGTACCGGATTCCTGCGCTCGAAAACACGTCCGACGAAATCATCAGCCATTTGAAAAAGACAAATTTTCCGGAAAATCAACTGCCCGCACTCCGGCAAATTTTGCAGGCGGCAGATTTGGCAAAATTTGCAAAAGCCGACCCGCCGGAGGATTTTCATGAAAAAGCGATGGAAAATGTTTATTGGTTTGTGGAGGGCAAAATTATTGAAGTACATAAATGAAGCAACAATAACAGTGCGTTTTACCTACAAATTTTAATACTTTCGAACTTCACCAACCCAAAATGGCACAAGTCAGTTGGCTATATTTGAATGATGCAGGCGGTCGGCACCGTGTCGGTTTGTACCACGGCGACCAGTCGGGGCATTTGGTGATTTACTGCAATTTGAAAATTGTGCAGATTGATTTCAATGTTTTGGATTCCAAAACCTACACTTTTTTTATCGAAAATGATTTGATCGAGGTGCGGCTTTGGCGCGAAAATGATGGAAAATTTTCCTACGAATTTTTTGAAAACAAGCAAGCCGACACCCCCAAAAATCAAGAACGAAAGATTGAAATGAAACAAAATTCGTGGAAAATCGCCCTGTTTTTTGGCCTTGGTTTGGCGGTGGTCATCGGCGGATTTTTTGGTTTTCGGGCATGGAATCGAAAATTGCGGCAAGCAGAATTTGAAAAATTTCAGTCGGAAAGATTGGATGGAAAATTGACTTCAGAGGCGCAACAAAAATTATTGGCAAATGGAAAAACTGCTCCCGCCCGCGTTTATTTTTTGAAAGATGAAGGCCGCCGCCGAGCGATGTACGCTTTTCAAACTGCTGACAATCAACGGTTTCAGGGAAAAATCATCGTGGCCGACACCGGGCAAATCATGTTGCCGACCGGTTTTGAACTCGCCGACCGCGACGAATTTGAAGTCATTTATTTGCCCGAAAATCCTGAAACCCACATCGTTCGGTACGATTTGCCAACGGCTTTGCAACGGCAACTTTATTTCCGGGCTGCCGTCGGAACGGAACAATTGGCGCATCCGGAAGACGGCGCGGCGCGCAGCACTTGCATCGTTTTTACAGTTGAAAAAGAACGCGGTTGGCAGTGCCTCGCGGATTTTATTTTTCAAAAAACGCCGCCTGAAAAAAACGTAAAAAACAACAGCGATTCTTACCTGCGACTGATCCGCGAAGTCAGTATTTCCAAAAAAATCAAGGACGTCTGTTGGGACAAATGATTTACGATTTGGGAATTACGATTTACGATTTGGGCAGTTGTCGTAGGTTTGTGTCGCAGTTCGGTAAACCAAGATTTCGGAAATTTGAAAAATTTCCAAAATCGAACACGGTCGGACGGCCAAAATCACAAATCGTAAATCCACAATCGTCAATGCAAAAGACCCTTTCAATCGTCATTCCAGCCTACAACGAAGAGCGCACCATCCATTTTATTTTAGATAAAATCAAAGCCGTCGAACTGATCGGCGGCCTGAAAAAAGAGGTCATTTTAACAAACGACTGCTCCCGCGACGACACCGACGGCGCGATAAAAAGGTACATGGCCGCGAACCCAGACCTGCCGATCCAGTACCAAAAACACGAAATCAATCAAGGAAAAGGCGCGGCTTTGCACACCGGAATCCGCCACGCGACGGGCGATTTTATCATTATTCAAGACGCAGATTTGGAATACGACCCGGCAGAATACAACATTTTGCTCCGCCCGATTTTGGATGGTTACGCCGATGTCGTTTTTGGCTCGCGTTTTATGGGCGGGCGCCCGCACCGGATTTTGTTTTTTTGGCACAGCATCGGCAACCGATTTTTGACTTTTTGCTCAAATATCATGACCAACCTGAACCTCACCGATATGGAAACTTGCTACAAACTTTTCAAAGCCGACCTTTTAAAAGGATTGGATTTGCGCGAAAACCGCTTTGGTTTTGAGCCAGAAGTCACGGCGAAAATAAGTCGTGTGCAAAATGTTAGGATTTACGAAGTGGGCATTTCATATTATGGCAGGACGTACGCCGAAGGCAAAAAAATAGGTTGGAAAGATGCGGTACGGGCGATTTACTGCATTTTGAAATACAATTTGTGGGCGAAATAAATGGCCTGAATTTTTGAAAAAATAAAAAAGGATGCGCCCGTAAATCATCAGAAGCAGCCCATAAATTTCATCTTCAAAAAACAACTGTAAACACTTTTTTCTCCCGCAAAACTTGCCCGTCCGGGTGGTAAATTTCAGCAAATAACATATGAATTCCGGGTCGCGCCCGCTCGCCTCCGTCGGTGTCGCCATCCCAACGAACCGTGCCGGAAATGCCAAGCAATTCTTGCCGCACCAATTTTTTTACCAAAAATCCATCCGCCGAAAAAATGGAAAACGTCGCCGCAAAACCAGGCTGCGGCAGCTGAAAATTGATTTCCAAAAAATCATCCTTGCCATCGCCGTCGGGAGATAAACGGTTGGAAATCAATGAAATGAATTCAGTTTGGGTTGGGTCGAGCGGGTTTTTGGATTGGCTGTTCGGCTGAGTCGGCGTGCCTGAAAAATAGGGGAAATTGCCCGCCGCCGATGTCCAATTCGCCAGCAAATCGGACGGCAAATCCGCCCTGATTTTTTCCAACGAAACCCCTTCTTTTTCAGCAGTCGAAAGCAAATTGTTGTGCATTTCGTTGGTGTAATTCAAGGTGTCCAAAACAATTGCTACCCCATTTTTTGACCAAAAAACCTGTACTTTTCCAGCATCATCGGCGAAAGTTGGCAGGTTGATTTTCAGCAAATTTTCGGGCAAAACATGTTCAAAATTCTTTGAGATATCGGCCGTGTCGTTTGCCAAAACAATGATTTCGCCGGGTGAAAAAAGCCGTTTTTGGGAAATATTGACCGCAGGAGAATTTCCTGAAAAATCGGCCACGACGAGGTTTTGAAAATCCAACATTTTACCGCTGTGGTTCACGATTTCCAAAAAACGGCTGCCGCCAGATTTCGGGTCGAACAAAATTTCATTGATGATAACATCTTGATTTTCAGGAATTTCGGACAAACCGAGCAGCACCGGTTTTGAATTTTCAATCGAATTTCCAACGCAATCGGTCAGCCCGGAAAAAAATTCGAGATTGTAAATTTGCCCAATTTCCAGCGGTTCGGCGAGGTACAAAACGGCCTGCGAACGGTCTGAAAAATCTATTTCCACCTGCAAAATTTTTCGGTCGGGCGTGATTTTAAAATTTGAAATTTTGCCGACCGACGCGGCATCCAAACCTTCGGAAAATTTCAAAAAAACACGGTCGGTTGTTTCGGGAAAAGCAAAAAGCAGGCGCGGCGGAGTTTCATCTTTTGTGATTTTTTCAATCGAATTTTTCGCGCCCGGCGTGCCGCCGACGAGTGCCGCCGTGCTTCCCCAATTTTTCCCCCCGAGACAGGGCGCCTGCGGATTTCGACGTTCGAGCGACCAACCGCCGCTGGTTTTTGAGGTTTCGGAGTGCCACGAATTTGAAAAATGAACGGCATCCACGACTTCGCCATCGGCATTTTTCAAAACCAGTTGGTCGCCGTCGTTGTTCAAATTTGGGAAATTTTGCAGCGGCAAAACCTGCCCGTTCGACGCAGGAAAATTGGCCACGCCGGGCGGCAAAATCACCAAAAATTCTTTCGGTTCCAAGATTTTTTGTGGAAAAACTGCTTTTTGTCCAGAGGCATCTTCGAGGGTCAAACTGCCGAGTTGCAGCGTTTTGTCGGAGACGTTGAAAAGTTCAATCCACTCGGTTTCCGGCAGGCCGACGGCGGGGGTCGGGTCGGCCATAATTTCGTTAATCAACAAATCAAACGCGCCCGATTTTTCCGTTTTTTTAAACAAAAAATCTTGCTCGACCGCCCCAAATTTATTGCCTTCCAAATCGGTTAACTCCTTGATTTTCAAAGTGTAAGATTGGTTGGCGTTTAATTTGAAAGGCAATTTTAAAAGCACCGCGTTCGGCAAATCGAGGTCAAATTTTGCATCCAAATTTTGGTTGAAATTTTTCAAAGAAAAATTGCCCGCAGCCAAAACTGACATGTCCAAAACCTCCGAAAAAACGGCTTGAACCAACGAATCGGTGAGTGCTTCGACCGATAAAATTTGAGGCGGCGTTTTGTCCGGCTGGAAAATTTGGGCACTGATTTTTTGAAAATAAAAAGCATCGCGGCGGGTGTCGGTGTATTTGCAAAACAGGCCAAATTTTTGGCCTGCCGCCGCTGGAAAAGTGTTTTCCGAAATTGAAAATTGTGGTTGCCAGCCGCCGTTTTTTTCCTGAATTTCTGCTTTCCAAAAATTGGCTCGACGGGTGACGCGCAGCGAAATTTCAACGGGGTCGTCGGCCACAGTTCCTAAAATTCCAGTAGCCAAAAGTGTTTGCTGGCCTGCGTTTTGACGAAAAAAACGCAAGGCATCGTTGCTGCCCGTTTCGCCAATTTCGAGATAATAACCGTTGGAAATCAATAAGTTAGCGTTGTCAGATTGCAAATAAATTCGGAGTTGGTTGGAGATGGACGGCGCGAATTCGAGGCGAAAATTGATTTCAAATATTGCGCTGTCGGGCAATGAATTTTTGTGGAGAAGTTGTGTTTGTCCAGCGGCGGGGGCGTTCAGTTGGAGTTCGTTTTCAGAATTGATGATGAAATTTTGGGTTTCGCCTGACCAAAATTGTGGGATTCCAGAGGTCGTATAATTTGAGAAATTTTCTGAAAATTGGGCGTGGGCGAGGTGGGAAAAAAGTAGAAAAATGCACAAAAAACCGAGCGATTTCATGGGTTGAAATTTTGGTGAAAAAATGTTGTTGAGAAGAAATTGAACAAAAATAGTTTGATTGCCTTTTCTCGGCGGAAAAAATTACACTAAATTTGTAAAAAAATTAAAATGCACAACGTAGAAATTTTGCACCAACCGTTTAGCAACCTTCAATTGGAATTACTAAAACTTTATGCTGACAATATTTCAGATGAAGATTTAAAAGTCATACGAAGATTGATTGCTCAATATTTTGCCTCGAAAGCCTCGGACGAGGCCGATGAAATTTGGGAGCGCGAAAAATTTGATTTGGAAGAAATGCGAAACGCACATTTTCGCTCGGCATCTTCGGTTCATGAAAAATTGGTTGCATGAAAATTTTGCTGGATACCAATGTCCTTTTGGTGGTCATTTCTCGAAAATCAAAATTCAATTTGATTTGGAAATGTTTTTTGGAAGGCAAATTCGAGTTGTGCGTCACCACCGATATTTTGAATGAATATGCCGAAATTTTAGAGCAAAAACTTCGATTCAGTGTGGCGCAAAACGTGATGAAAGCCATTGAATACTCGCCTGATGTGCTTTACATTACCAAATATTACTCTTGGAAATTGATGTATTTTGACCCGGACGACGACAAATTCGTTGATTGTGCAGTGGCCAGTGATGCGGATTTTATCGTCACCAACGACAAGCATTTTAACCATTTGAAAAAATTAGGGTTGCCGCGAGCCAAAGTTGTGAATGATGAAGCATTCCTCGAAATTTTGATAAAAAAGTATGAATTGACGGCCTGAAAACTTTCTGCCGCCAATCCAAAATTTCAAAAAATCACTTCAACCAAATCGTCCCGACCATTTTCCCACCTTTTATTTTTTCATTGTCAATCGTCAAAATGTCGCTGAAAATCTTGGTGACTTCCTTGTATTTCTCGCCTTGATAAAGTTCGGTTTCGGAGGACGAATCGAACCATTTTCCAAAAATTTTGACGGACGCGGACGCGGCATCGGCACTTTGGATTTCCCAATTCCCGTCGGCGATGGTTTGAGCAGAAATCCCTTCGTCCTCGGTTTGGACGTACAAAACGAACGTTCCATCGCCCCGCAAAATGATGGAGCGGTTTTCAATCGTCGTGGCCAATTCTTCATTATTTGAAACGCGGCGGTTCAAAATTTCGGCGAGCGGCGAACTGGCGGCGCGGCTGCGGAGGTCGCGGCCATATTTTTCGGTCAAATCTGTCTGTAAAATGAATGGTTGGCCGCCGTCAAAAAACAACATTTCGGACAAAGCGAGGTCGGTGTATTTGCTGCCGGGAAATGCTTTTCCAATTTTTAATTGAAAATTTTGGCCTTTTGCCGGGGCGGCGAGTTCAATTTTTTGCCCGGCGCGGCGGTCGGCGAGCGTGTAATTTTTTGCCAAACCACCCGATTCGCCGAACGAAAAATCTTTCAAACGAGCGTTGGTTTTATAGTGATTGTCGGAACGCTGGTAGCCATTCCAGATTTCGAGGGCAGAAATTTGGACGGGTTTTTCAAATTCAAAAGTCAAAATTTCGCCTTCCGCCGTCGCATTTTTGTCGCCCTCGACCCAGACAAAATCTTTTCTGGCGTCAAAAAGATTGGCCGGAGAATAAGCAGATTCGGGTTCGAGGGTGTTGGCCGTGACCTTTCCTTTTACAATTTCGGGCGCGACGAGGCGCAATTCTTGCCCCGCAGAGTTCATAAATTTCAAATTTTCGAGACCGACAAAACCTGTTTTTGGAAAAATTTTCATTTCCAATTTGCCCTGCGCTGTGGTTTTTTTCGTGGCCGTTTCTTTTCCAGTTTCCGCAACTCGAACAAACAACGCACGCATCGGGCGGTTGCCTTCCGGTTTTTCAAAAATCACTTTTTTGCCCGGCGAGGACGAGGCGTTCATTTGGCCGTTGACATAAAAATAGAGCACGGCATCTGCCCCAAAACTGGCGTCGGCATCGGCTGAGATTTCCACAGATTTGATGTCAACTTGTTGGTTTTCAGAGAAATAGAACATGATTCCTTCGTCCGGGCCTGCGCCAGTTTGGGTTCGCCAACCCGTTTTTGGGTCGCCATCGAAAAGTCGTGCGGCGGAAAAACCAGCGGCTTCCGAGGTCGAATAATATCCGTCGAGCAAAATTTTTTGGCGCGGGTCGTTGGCCAAACTCGGCGTGGAATGGGTCGTTGGATTGGTCGCCGGTTCCGTTCCGGAGTTGTTGCCGGAGGGATTTTGGGTGGTCGAAGTTTCGCCGCCGCAGCCAAAAAGGCAAAAAATGGCGGCAGAAAAAATGGGCAAAAAGGCAGTTCGGAAATTCATGGACGAGCGTAATTTTTTTTGGAAAAAATTGAATTTAGATTCGCAGCAAAGTTAGCAGCGAAAAAAGTGCGATGGATTTTTTAACCCAAATTTTAAGGTGCGGTTAAAAAAAAGTGGTTCAAAAAATAAAACTTTATACTTTTGGCGTTCGCAAATCTCAAATTTTGCGAGAGAAAACATCCGGTTTTTACCAACAAACAGCATCAAAAATTTATGACGCTTATCAATTTATCCTCTTTCCTTTTCCTGCAAATGGTCGGCGGCACCCCGCCCGCAACCAGTGCCCCGGTCGAAAACAAAAGCATTATCGACATTATTTTGGGCAGCAGCACGTCGGGTCTTGTCGTGATTACGGTGCTGCTTATTTTAAGCATCGTGGCGGTTTATATTATTATCGAACGCTACTTGACTTTGACGCGGGCGGCGCAGGTTGACCACAATTTTATGAACTCGATTCGCGCCGCGGTCGAAAGTGGCAATTTGCAATCGGCCAAAGCACTTTGCCAAAGTGTGGACGCGCCGATGGCTCGGATGGTCGAAAAAGGCCTCGACCGCATCGGCAAACCGCTCGATGACATCAACAAAGCCATCGAAAATGTGGGCAACCTCGAACTTTTGAAATTGGAAAAAAACCTCTCGACCCTCGCTTCGATTTCGGGCATCGCGCCGATGATTGGGCTTTTGGGAACGGTTATCGGCCTGATTATTTCGTTTCAGGACATGTCGTCGGCCACGAACATCACGCCGCAGGTGCTTTCAAATGGTATTTATCATGCTTTGACGGCCACCGCATTTGGACTTTTCGTGGCAATTATCGCCATGTTTGGGTTCAATTTGTTGGTGACGAACCTCGACAAAGTCATTTTTAAAATGGAAAATACGGCCGTCCAGTTCATGGATTTGTTGCAAGAGCCATCACGTTAAGTCATGAAAATCGAATTTGATTTCAGGGGAAATCCAATACCTTATGAAATTATTCCGGTTTCGACGGATGAATTTGAACATCTGTTTGTTCAGAAATTTGATGAAACTTCATCTCGATGGGCGATTTTTTGAGTCATTTAAAAAGTTCAATCAAGATTTGTATCAACTAACTAATCAGCCATATATTCAGTGGATAGATGGCAGTTTCGTTACTAATAAGTTTAGCCCAGGTGATATTGATGTTGTATCATTTTTAGATTTTCGATTATTGGAAAATGATAAAAATGAACTTCAAATAAATTTTGGCAAACAATCAAGCAGCAGAAATTATCCTTTTGTGGATGCTTATTTGTTGGCAGATTATCCGGCAGAACATCCGTTTTGCAAAGTATTTCAATCGGATAAGGCATATTGGTTTGACCATTTTGGTCACACCCGTTTTAACAGAAATAAAGTGAGATTTAAAAAGGGAATTATAGAACTTTCAATTGAAAAGATATGGAAATGAATATCAAGTTTGTAAGAATAGCAGAATTAACAGAGAACATAGAAAAACTGAACAGCATGATAGAATTACATGAAAAAACAACACAAAATAAGCCGACAATCATTCAATATAAAATCAAAAGAATGGAGTTTATCTCTGAACTCCAACAACTTCTAAATTCTATCAAACTGTCAGTTTCATTTCAAGAAATGGCAATCGCTTCTTGAACACCACTAAATTTAAATTTTAAATAGAAAAATATGGGTCTGAAACGTCGAATTCGCGTCGAACCAGAGTTTAGCCTTGCGGCCATGATTGATGTCATTTTTTTGTTGTTGATGTTTTTCATGCTCACTTCAAAATTCGTCACGCCAAATGCATTGAATTTGAGTTTGCCTTCGAGCAGTTCCACTTCGATGGCCTCGCCGTCGTTGGCAATTTCGATTACCAAACTGGGCGAATTTTATATAGAAACCAAAAAAACGCCCGAATCCGCGCTGCTCCCAGCCTTGCAAGCAAAAATCAAAGCGATGGGAAAAGACTTGAAATCCACCACAATTACCGTGGTTGCCGAGCGCGGCACGCCGATTGAAAGTGTGGTGAAAATTTTGGATGTTGCCAATAAATTGCAGGTCAAAACCATTTTGGCTACCGACCCGGAGCCGGGGAAATAGTTACTGGTTATTGGTTGACTCGTTTTGGGACTTGAAATTTATGTTTTTATGTAAAATTTTTCGTTCCTACATCATTTGGTTGCCAGTGTGAATGCAAAATTTGTCAACTTTTAAAAACATTGACAAATTTCAAGACTTCGCGCACTCGTAAATCGTAAATCTAAAATCGTAAATCCTAAAAATATGGTAGTTCAATCGCAAGAAGACAGGACGCGAGCCGCCATCACCAGTTTCATATTTCACGTGGCGTTTTTGGCGATCCTTTGGTTTTACAAAATCAGCACGACCGAAACGCCGACGGTCACGCCTGAAATTTTAATCGAATTCAACGGCGGCGGCGGCGACGATGCAGCTGCCGGAGAACCCGACAAAGGCATGAACGACAAACCGACCGACGTCGGCCAGCAATTGGAAGACCCGACCAGCAAAACCACCGTGCCAGATCCCGAACCGACGCCGCCGACAAAAACTACCCCCGTGCCGCCCACAAAAACATCCCCGCCAAAAACGGACATTCCAAAAACCTCACCCACCACCGAAGACCCGGATGTGGCCGCGATAAAAAAAGCACAAAAAGAAAAAGCAGAAGCGAAATCCGAAGCAGACCGCCAAAAGAAAACCGAAAACGACCGAATCGCTGCCGCCGAACGCGAAAAACAACGCCAGGCCAACGAAGCCGCCGACGCAAAACGCAAGGCGCAAGAAGAATACGACAAGCAAAAAGGCAAATTTGGTGGCCAATTTGGTAAGCCCGGCGGCACAGGACAAGGCCAGGGCGGCGGCGGAAAACCCGGAAATGGCGGAACGCCCAGCGGAACGGGCGACAATCCTTTCGGAAAAAGTAGTGGCACGGGCGGCGGAACCGGCGGCGGCTCAGGCACGGGCGACGGCGAAGGAATTGGTGGCGGTTTGAAAGGCCGGAAAGTGGTCAGCCGACCGACCGCGAATTGCCCAGTTTCTGAAAAAGGAAAAGTCGTGGTGAAAGTTACCGTGAACTCCGCCGGTTCGGTAATCAGCGCGACCGCAACCATCGCTGGTTCAACTTTGACAGATGCCCAGAGCAGAAGTTGCGCCGAAGAGACTGCAAAACGGTTCAAATTTGCGGGTTCCGACGCCGCTTCGCAGTCCGGGACAATCGAAGTTCGTTTCAATTTTAATTGACGCCAACAATTTGTAATCAATACGGCAAACACATATTTTTCTAAACGGGCATTCTGGTTTTTCCAGAATGCCCGTTTTTTTTGCCCCATTTTTTGCCACTTTTACACTCCCGAAAGGAAAGCAACCCCCGATTTGTGCTTTTTTCTCCATTTTCAGTCCCGAATTTTATGGAAAAAATTTTTACCGCACTCTTCATTTTGCTTTTCCCCCCTGCGTTCGATGCGCAAGCAATTTCTTGGACATCCGATT
Source organism: Saprospirales bacterium (assembly GCA_031398055.1). Taxonomy (GTDB): domain Bacteria; phylum Bacteroidota; class Bacteroidia; order Chitinophagales; family Saprospiraceae; genus M3007. Next base: position 20,929 of record JANNMS010000105.1, read on the forward strand.
TGAGCGACAAAACTTTTTGCCTCAATCAAGGCTCGTGCGACGCGGGCAACGCCGCGATGTCGGCACACGCCACCGGCGGCTGTTCGACGCTCAATTATTCCTATCGCATTGATTTTCAATCGAATGGAGTATTTGAAATTTTTGGCGACGGCCCCAATTTCAACCTGCCACTGCCCCCCGGAACCCACCGAATCATTTGGCGAGCCAACGACAATTGCGGCAACGTCAGCAACACTTCCCAAAAAGTTACGATAAAAGATTGCGAGCCGCCGAACGTGGCCTGCGTCGTCGGGTTGACCCAATCGCTCAATTTGCCGGAGTGTTCGTTGTCCGTTGCGGTCGGTCAATTTATTTTAAATGCCTTGGACAATTGCACGCCGCCCGACGAACTCGAATTTGCGATGCGCCTCGCGGGCGACGGCACGGGTTTTCCGACCGCGACTTCCTTGTTTTTTGACGATTGCCAAGTCGGGACGAATTTTATCGAAATTTGGGTCAAAGACACCATCGGTTTGCTCGGCAGTTGCCAGACCTACGTTTTGGTGCAAAACCATCAAAATCTTTGTACTTGCAACCCCGACGGCGATGTTTTTCTCGAAGGTTGCGTGCGTTGGCCGGACTCGACTGCGGTGGAAAATTTTCAATTAAAAACCACGATGATTTCCACCGCCGGGGCAAATCCGCCGCTCGCCGACACGATTCAATTAAATATTGACTCGTGTTTTTCCTTGCATTTTGACTCGTTGCCGTTCGGCGTGGACTTGCATTTTACTTTGGACGGCCAAAAAACCACCGATTTTCTCGACAAAGTCACCACTTTCGATTTGTTGCAAATCTCGCGGCACATCCTCGGAACGATGCCCTTCAATTCGGTTTATCAACTCGCCGCCGCCGATGCCAACAACTCCGGCGGCGTGACCACGAACGATATCGTCGAACTCCGAAAACTGATTTTGGGGGTTTACGACACGCTGCCGGAACGGAATTCTTTGGACGTTTTTCTCGCCCTCGACCACCCCGAAAATCTGAATAATTTTTCAAAATTGAAAAAACAATTCGCCGACTCGCTCCTCAATTTACAGGACGACGAAACCATCCAACACATTGATTTTGTGGCAGTTAAAACGGGAGACGTCAGCGGCGCGGCCTTGAAATTTCAAAAATCAACCGACCGCGAACCTGCCCAAAATTTCAAAATCACCACCGCCGACCGCCACTTTTCGGCAGGTGAAATTTTTACTTTTGAAATAAAAAACGTGGAAGAAGGATTCTGGTCGGGCTGGCAATTTGCTTTGAAAATTGACCCGGCGGTCGCTGAATTTTTGAAAATTTTACCTGCAAATCCATCTCAAAATTTACCAAATTTGACTGCCCAAAATTTTTCGTTCGACAAAAAAACAGGTCAACTCCGCGCAATTTGGTGGGACGGGGCAGGCCATTTTTTCAAAAAAAACGAGCCGCTTTTTTCCCTAAAAATCAAGGTTTTGAAAAATGGCAATTTGAAAAACGCACTTTTTTTGAACACCGAAAATTTCAAATCGGAAGCCATCGGTTTTGAAAATGAACTGCCCGGCGAGGTGTTTTTTCAGGTTTGGGGAAATGAAAAATTGGGAAAACCGGCCATCCAATTTTTGCCGCCGCAGCCCAATCCGTTTTCTGAAAAAGTGAAATTTGAAATTTTTTCAAATGAAAAAACTGCTGCTCGAATTCAATTTTTTGATTCGATGGGGAGATTGGTTTTTGAAAAAAATCAAGACTTGCCGGAAGGCAAAACGGCTTTTGAAATTTTGGGAAATGACTTGCCGGGGACGGGTTTTTACTTTTTCAAAATGCAGGCGGGCGGGCAGGTTTTTTCTGGTAAATTGGTGAAAAAGTAAACTTGTTTTTTTTGAATTCAAAAAGGAAATTGTCAAAATTCAAAGTAAAAACAAGTTTCCAAACAATTCATTCCCTTATAAATCTCTTGTGTTTTTAAATTTTTATAAGAATTTTTCGCACCATCAAAAACCGACAAATCAACCAACAAAACAACATGTAAATCAACGCAAAAAGCAATGACGAAAACTCCGGCGAACCAACCCCGACAAATACATTTTCATAAATCCAAGCTTGCAAATTGGTCGGTTCGCCATCGGCACGAATCATTTTTATAGAAAATAAACCAATCAAAACTGCCTCCGATAAAATGTAGGCGAACAATGGGTTTTTCCCAAATGCCAAGAAAAAACCAGTGCCATTTCTGAAACCCAAACCATCGATCAACCAAACGCAACCGGCGAGCAAAGTCATCGAAAGTCCACCGGCGAACAGGACAAATGAACTAGTCCACAATTTTTTATTGATTGGAAAAAACAAGTCCCACGCCAACCCGACGACGATGCAAACGATGCCATAAAAAATCAAATCCCGAACCAGCAAGCCTTGTTTTTCTTTCCGAAATTCGAACAAGTTGCCTGTCAGCCAGCCCAAAATCACGGTGACGATGGCTGGCAAAGTGCTCAAAATGCCTTCCGGGTCGAACGGCAAACCCTCGCCCATGTACAAATGTTTTGCACCAAAAACCCACCGGTCAAGGCGAAGCACGGCATTCGTTTCGAGGCCGAGCGGATTGGTGCCGGGTTCGCCAAAATTGAAAATAAAAATTTGATAAATCACCAAAAAACCCGCCGCGACGTACAGCAAAATTTTTTTGGAAAAAGACAAACACAACACCGCGCCGAGGCCGTAACCGAGTGCCAACCGCTGCGGCACACCCATGATTCGCCAGGTGTCCCAATTTTTCCAGAGGAAAGGGAAGTTGTTGAGAATCAAGCCGATAGCAAATAAAATGACCGTCCGGCGGATGATTTTTTTCAAAATTTCAGGCTTGAGTTTCCGCCCAAATTTTTCAAAAGAAAACCACATCGAAACCCCGATGATGAACATGAACGACGGAAAAACCAAATCCGTCGGCGTAAATCCATGCCAATTGGCGTGGCGAAGTGGGGCATAAACGGCCTCCCAAGTGCCGGGCGAATTGACAATAATCATGAACGCCACGACCATGCCACGAAAAAAATCAACGGATAAATAACGCATTGGTTTTCATTTTAAAATTGAAAATTTAAAAAAGTAAAAACGAAAAAAACGCACCCAGCACAAATAACAAAACCGCCCCAATCCAATAAATAAATGAAAAAATAGAAAATTTGAGGATCGTTTTCCCACGACTATTTCCATAAAAACGGCGCATGGATTTGTACAAATGCCAAAACGCCCACAAACTAAAAACGCCCCACAACCAATTTTTTCCGCTGAGCCATTGTAGAAAAATAGTGAGCGCGGCAGCCAGCATCAAAGCGGTGTGAAAATGCAGCAAAAAAACAAAATGCTCCACAAAAAAACGTTTCTGTTTTCGATATAAAAGCATGATTATCAAAGACATAAACGCGGTGAGGCCCAAAATCGTCCAAGTCGTGCTGCCCAGCAAAGTTTTCATAAATCCTTGCGAATCGCGGACAGATTTCAGGCTTTGGTTCAGCAAAAGCCGTTCGCGCCAGTCAGTGATGCCGTATTTGTCCAACAATTCTTTCGTTTCGGTAAATGCCAAATCTTCGACGGCAAACTTTTTGGAACCATTCCCAATTGAAACCGGCAGCGGCAAACTGTCCATTTGGCTTTCCCAAAAATAGGCAGAATCGCGGTTTTCGTCATTTTTCAAATCGGTCAGGCTCGAAGTGAGACTAAATTGACTTCGGAACAAAGTATCCGCGAGCCGCCGAGCATCGGGCGTTTTCATTTTTTCCGGCAGGTTTTTGTAGGCTTTTTGCCAACGCAGATTTTGTGCGTGCAATTTTATCAGGTCGAAAAAGTCGCTACCCGAAAAACTGGAAGTTTTGGTGGAGTCTTCATTTTCTGCCACATTTACTTGAAAAAGAGCGTCAGAAACGTTTTTTTCATCGTCCGAAGATTTGTACCGCTGCCCGGCAAAATGATTTACCGCCAGCAAAAAAAAGAACATCACCACAAAAAAGAACTGCAACGGGTGTGGGTACCGTTTCTGCCGACCCCGAAAAAATTCCAAAGTGACCCGCCCCGGCAAAAATAAATGGGTACACATTTTTACAAATTTCCCATTCAAATGGGTCAAATTAAACCATACTTTGCCCAAAATTTCACCAATCGTCACCTTGCCTTGGTTGTTGCGTTGACCACAATTTGGGCAAAATTTGGCCTTGCGCGGCATTTTTTCATCGCAATTTAGGCAAATTGGTTTTTCGGATTTCTCCGATTTTTCTACTGGGTTTTCATTTTCGTCCGTCATATTTTTTATCACTATTTTTGTCAAACAAACGGTTAAACGTACCTCCAATCGAACAATCTTTTGGAAGTTTGTCGTCTGATTCGGAAGATGTTGGATTTTTGGGCGTTCGGATTTTATCGCCAAAAATCTAAACTAAATCTGGAAAAGCCAGAGTCCAACGTCTAAAAATCCAAAAACTCAAAATCCAATTTTTATCACCAAACATTTTCACCAATCCATGCAGAAATTTTTTTCCTTACTTCTTGCTGTTTTTATCACTGCAAATCTCGCGGGGCAAGCTTGCGTCCGCGATTCTTCGATTTTGCAATTGCCGCCCGACGTGCTGATTCTCCCCCGATTTTATGATGCCGTAAATTTCCCGGACACGACCACGCCACCTGCCTGCATCAACGAATTTTATGATTTATCGGTGACTTTGAAAGTACCGGAGACCTTTACTTTTCAAGGCACGGCATGGCCGTTGGATAGTGCTGCCATTGATAAAATGGGGGCGGTGACCATGATGCCAGTCGGTTTGGTTTATTCTTGCGACCCGCCAAACTGTGTTTTCAAAAAAAATACGCTGGGTTGCATTCGAATTTTTGGCACGCCTGCTGCGACCAACGTCATCAAAACTTATTCTTTGGGCATCGCGGTGAAGGCCTATTCGCCTGCGCTTCCGGGTTTTCCGATTGCGTTGAATTTGCCGCTTTCTGCCAACCAACAATTTTTCATCCGACTCCGCCCGACCGGCCAATGCACGATCGGTTCGAATGATTTGCCTGAAAAAATTGCTTCTGTGAAATCCGCTCCGAACCCATTTTCCACCGAAACGGTCATCACGGTCAGTGCTTTGGTTGCCGAAAATTTCAGTTTTGAAGTTTTCGACCTCGTCGGCCAACGAATTCATCAGGAAAATATCAGCGTCAACGAAGGTGAAAACCAGTTCATTTTTGAACGCGGAAACCTGCCAGCCGGACTTTACATTTATACCATTGGCAATCAAATTGGCAAAGTCACCCGCCGGTTTGTAATTGATTAGTTATTGGGAAATTGGTTACTGGGGAATTAGTTATTGGACTTGAAGCCAGTAACCAATTTCCCAGTAACTAATTCTCTAATAACTAATTTCCCAATAACCAATTTTCTAATAATCCTTCTTCGGCAACATCCATTTCTTTTACCAAACCGATTTTTTCCATGCGATTAGCATACTTACAAATTGAAAAATCTACCTCCCACCACCTCCCCGCTTTTTCTCCTTTTTTCCTTTTCTTCCTTTTTTTTCTTGGTTTTTTGAAATTGCAGGCACAAACTGGCTGCCCCGGTTGCGTGACCAAAATTTCGCCATTGCTTGCTGCCGACACCATTTATATTGACAAAATTCCCGATGGCGAGCAAGGCAAGGCCTACGAAAATGATTTGAGTTTTCGGTTGCCAAAAACCACAACGCCAGTTGCTGCGATTGACAGCACGATTCCGCCAAATTTGCCGATTTCAAAATTTGAAATTGAGGCCGTCGAAAACGTGCCGCCCGGTTTGAAATGGGAAGCCAACCAAACTATTTTCCAAACTTCCAGCCAAACTGACGGCTGCATCAAACTTTGTGGCACGCCGACCGAGGCCGATACTTTTGTGATTTTGGTAAAATTAAAAGCCACCGTGCTGTTCATCACTCAAAGTCAATCTTTTCCTTTAACCATGATTGTTCAGCCAAAAACCAGCACGACCGATGGCTTTTCATTGTCCCAAGTGGAAGGTTGTGGAGAAGTGACCGTGAATTTGACCAATAATATCCCATCTGGTGGGAAAACTGGATTTTGGTACGATTGGAATTTTGGCGACTCGACCACATTTTCAGGTGAAAATCCGCCCGCCCACACTTTCAAAACACCGGGCATTTACCCCATAAAATACCATGCAAAAATTGATACGGTGGGTTTCGTTTTGAAGTCGTTCACAGTGCTTTCAGTTGGTTGCGTGGATCAATTGGGTTCGGGCGTGCCAGATTTATATTATTTTGTAAAAAATGGAAATGGCACACAAATAATAAATCCTGTAACCGCAATTAATAACACTGTGTTGCCGCATACTTTTTCTTTAAATTTGAAATTGGATGCTACCAATTTTACCCTCGAAGTTTGGGATGAAGACTCTGGTTTGAAAGGTGGCGATGATCAGTGCGGCGCGATTTCTTTCAATTATTTGAGCAACGACACCATCATTTCCGGCGATTTTAAAGCCGTTTTGAACATCGTTCACCCGGTCGAGGAAGTTTTTTCAACCGACACGGTGCGCGTTTTTCCAGTCCCGATTGAGCCGATTGTTCAGTTTCCGGCAGGCCTGACGGCTTGCGCAGGTTCGGACACCATCGTACTCGTTTCGAGTTACGGCTCTGGCAATCAATGGTTTATGGACGGTGAAAAATTGATTGGGCAAAATGATTTTGCCATCCAACCAAAAATCAGTGGTTCGTATTCTGTTCAAGTGAAAAACAGTTTTGGTTGCACGGCCATGTCGAAATCGGTGGATGTTAAATTTTTGCCGGTGCCAATTTTGCCGCAATTTTGGAACAACAAAAATCGCCAAACGGTACTCGATACGACCACTTTGCCCGCAAATTTTGCTTTGCAATGGTTCATGTTCGACGCACCAATTCCCGGCGAAAATGGCTTCACGTATTGCGTAACCCAAACCGGAACTTTTGGCCTCGAAGTTATTGACCTTTCGACGGGTTGCAAAAATTTTTACGAAACGCCCGTGACTTTCAACCCCAATTTTGATTGCACGGTGGGCACAAAAAATGTGGTTTTTGGCAATCTTGAAATTTTTCCAAATCCGGCGACCGACCGCGCGACGGTTTTGTTGAATGACTACATTTTGCCGACAACTTCTGGCGGTGGCAGCAAAATTCAGGTGTCAGATTTTTCTGGAAAAATTTTACAAACGGTTGAAATTCAACCGGGTAGCAAAAAAATTGACTTGGATTGCAGTCATTTTCCGGCAGGAATTTTTACGGTAGAAATTTTTGGAAAAAATAATTTCGGGTTTGTCGGCAGGTTGGTTGTCGTGAAATAATCGAAAACGAGGTGTCTTTTTTTTCAAAAAAAATGCCCGGCCAGAGTTGTGAAACTTTGCCGGGCATTTTCATTTTGAAAAAAATTTTTCCTCAATTTTTTCAATTCAGTCTTTCATAAATCCCGGCAATCCCCTGTCCGCCGCCGACGCAAGCCGTGACCATGCCATATTTTTTGTCGCGGCGGCGGAGTTCGTTGAAAATTTGGACAGAAAGTTTCGCACCCGTGCAGCCGAGCGGGTGGCCGAGGGCAATCGCACCGCCGTTGACATTTACTTTTTCGATGTCCAAAGCGGCCTGTTTGACCACCGCGAGGGCTTGCGCTGCGAAGGCTTCGTTCAATTCGATCAAATCAATTTGTCCGAGCGACATTCCGGCCTGCGCCAGTGCTTTTGGAATCGCGGCGCACGGCCCGATGCCCATGTGAATCGGCTCGACACCCGCAACCGCGCAACCCGCGAGCCGCGCGACGGGCGACAAACCGAGTGATTTCATCAAAGTTTCGGACATGACCAAAACGAACGACGCGCCGTCCGAGGTTTGTGAAGAATTGCCCGCCGTGACCGATCCGCCGTTGGCAAAAGCAGGTTTCAATTTGCCCAAACCGACGAGCGATGTGTCGCGGCGAACGCCTTCGTCAGTGTCCACGACAACCTCGCGGGACTTGCGTTTGTCATTTTCCACCCAAACTTCCGGGACGCGGACGGGTACGATTTCATCTTTAAAAAGTTGATTGTCAATCGCTTGGGCTGCACGGGCGTGGCTGCGGACTGAAAATTCGTCCTGCTGCTCGCGCGAGATTTCCCATTTTTGGGAAACGGCCTCGGCAGTCAAACCCATGCCGACGACGTAGTCCGGCGTGTTCAATGCCACGTTGTAATTCGGGGCAAGTTTGTAGCCAGTCAAGGGGATGTACGACATACTTTCCGTTCCGCCAGCGATGTAACAATGTCCCATCCCAGCGCGGATTTTTGCCACGGCAATCGAAATCGTCTCCAAACCGGAGGCGCAATATCGATTGACGGTCATGCCGGGCACGTCTTTTCCAAGGGCTCGGAGACTGATTTGTCGGCCGATTTGCAGGCCTTGCTCGCCTTCGGGATTGGCGCAACCGACGATGACATCGTCCACCAATTTGGTGTCGAGTTGCGGCACGGCCGCCATCAAATGTTTGATGACATCAATCGCCAAATCGTCGGGGCGGTAAGATTTGAACGCGCCGCGTCCGGCCTTGCCGACGGCGGTGCGGAACCCGGTGATGATATATGCTTCTTGCATTTTTTTATTTTTTCAAGTTTTTTAATCCCAAAACTCAACATCCAGAAAATCAATATTTTCAAAATGCCGGTCTTTCGTAATCAATTTCAGTTGGTTGGCGTGGGCAGTTGCGGCAATCCAGATATCGTTTTCGGGAATGGGCTTGCCTTTGTCTTTCAGGTATTTTTTGATTGCGGCATAGGCTTCCGAAACTGTAATATCAACTTCCAAAACTTGCACTTTCTTGATAAAATTCGCCACCAACTGTCCGTTCATTTCTCGTTTCAAGGAAATCTGCGCACCAAAAAGGAGTTCTCCAATAACAATAGTCGAAATACAAAATTCATTGAAAAGCAATAAGTTATCCAGTTCGCCACCCTTTTTTCGAAAGTGGTCAATTACAATATTTGTATCCAAAAGTGCTGCCATTCTCCATCAATATTTTGGAACTCTCTTTGCAGGATTTCTGCAATTTCATCTCCATCCGGGCCAGCCCACATTCCCGCAAATTCAGCGAGTGGGTGAAGCTTCGGTAAGGATTCCTGCGGTTTTTCAGTCTCGACTGACTGGAAATGTGCATTTTTCAATTGTTCAGAATCCGGCTGAGAACCTAAAACGGAACCATTTTTCAAAGGCTTTTGGCCAGCCGTTTTTTTTGCAGTTTTGGAAGGTTTGACAATTGGTTCGACCGTATAAATGTAGTTCAGGCTCCTCAACAAATCGAGGAGCGAAACCAATTTGTTATCTTCGAGACAGATGTGCAATGTTAGTTGTTGCATCTTTTTAAAATTTAGAAAACAAAAATAGCGGTTTTTACCTCAATTCCGCAGCGGTTTCCCCGTCTCCAACATATTCTGAATCCTTGCCAAAGTTTTCTGCTCGCCGCAAAGCGAAATAAACGCCTCCCGTTCGATGTCCAAAAGATACTGTTCCGAAACCTGCTGCGGGGCGGTCAAATCACCACCGCACAAAACCCACGCGATTTTTTGGGCAATTTTGATGTCGTGCTCGCTCGCGTAATTTCCCAATTTCAAAGAATGCGCCGCAACGTACAAAGCACCCAAACCAGTCCGGCCAAGCACCAAAATGTCTTTTCTCGGAATTGGTTTTACATAATTTGGCGAAAGTGCCAAAACGTGTTTTTTTGCCGCCGAAATGTTGCGCGCCGCGTTCGGCACGATGTGGTCTTTTTCGTGCAAAAGATAACCAAAATTGAACGCCTCGTGCGCTGACGTGGCCACTTGCGCCGTGGCGATTGCCTTAAATTTATCAATCAAACGAGGGATTTGGACATCGCCCTCGCGGCTGATTTCATCGGAAAGCCGCACTGCAAATTCCTTCGTGCCGCCGCCGCCGGGAATCAAACCGACCCCAACTTCCACCAGTCCAATATAACTTTCCGCTGCGCAAAACGCTGAATCACAGTGCATTATCGTCTCGCAGCCGCCGCCAAAAACATAGCCCTGCGTCGCGGCGACCACCGGAATCGAAGAATACCGGCAGCGCATCGTCGTCTGCTGGAACAGGTTGACGGCCATGTTCAGTTCGTCCCACTCCTGTTGGTAGGCCATCATCGCGAGCATCATCAGGTTCGCGCCGACCGAGAAATTTTGGGCATTGTTCCCGATGACCAGGCCGCGCCAACCTTGCTCTTCCGCTATCTTGATCGAGTCGTTCAGGCCCCGCAAAACGCCCTCGCCGATGGTGTTCATTTTTGAATGAAATTCCAAACAGAGCACCCCGTCGCCGATGTCGTGCAGCGTGACTTCCGAGTTTTGATAGACCGGTTTTTGCTCGCGGAACGAGTCCAAAATGATGAAACTGTCGCCGCCCGGCAGCGGTTCGTAATTTTTGGTGCGGCGGTCGTAAAATTTCCGCACGCCTCTCGTCTCAGACGAGACGGTTTTGTAAAAAGTGGTGTTCCCGGCAGCGGCCATTTCGCGTACCCAATCCGCGATTTTTTCGCCCTGCGCCTCGGCGAGTTCGATGCCTTTTTCCAAACCAATCATGTCCCACAACTCGAACGGCCCGCGTTCCCAAGCAAAACCGGCGCGGATCGCATCGTCAATCGCATATAATGTGTCCGAAATTTCCGGCACCCGATTCGAAACGTAGGCAAACAGGCCGAGATGTGCTTTTTGCAAAAGTTCCGCGCCTTTATCGGTGCCCTTAAAAATGGCGCGCATCCGTTGTGGCAGTCCCTCGATTTGTTTTAGAGTTTCTAAAATAGGCAGTTTTTGCTTTGCCGACGGTGCGTATTCCAATGTTTCAAGGTTCAAAGCCAAAATCACAGGGCGGCCTTTCGCATCTTTTTCGCCCGTTTTTTGATAAAAACCTTTGCCCGTTTTGTTGCCGAGAAATTTATTTTCAATCAAAAAATCAATGTATTTCGGCATCGTGAAAGTCTCGATTTGCTCGTCGTCCGGGCAATTTTCGCGCATCCCGTTCAAAACATGAACCGCCGTGTCCATCCCGACGAGGTCGCCGAGGCGAAAAGTCCCGGTGTTCGGGCGGCCAATCGGCGAACCCGTCAAAGCATCCACCGTGTCAATCGAAAGTCCCAATTCTTTGGTCAATTGAAAAATCCGCGCCATCGCATAAACGCCGACGCGGTTGGCAATAAATGCGGGCGTGTCCTTGCAAAGCACCGTTTGTTTGCCCAAAAACACATCGCCGAAGTGCATGAAAAAATCCAAAACCGTCGGGTCGGTCGCCGGGGTCGGGATGACCTCGAACAAACGCATGTACCTCGCGGGGTTGAAAAAATGCGTCCCACAAAAGTTTTTTTGAAAATCCGCGCTGCGCCCCTCGGCCATCAAATGAATCGGGATGCCCGACGTGTTCGAGGTGACGAGCGAACCCGGCGCACGGTGTTTTTCGACTTTTTCAAAAATGGATTTTTTGATGTCGAGCCGTTCGACGACGACTTCCAAAATCCAATCGCAATCTTTTATTTTTGGAAAATCGTCCTCAAAATTGCCGACGGTTATCCGACTGGCAAATTTCAAATCGTACAGCGAGGCTGGTTTTGATTTTTTCGCGGCTTCGAGCGAGGCGAGGCCGATGGCATTTCTTTTGGCCGCCGATTTTTCGCCCTCGGCCAAATCTCTGGGCAAAATATCGAGCATCAAAACTTCCAAACCGCAACCGGCAAGATGGCAAGCGATGCCCGTCCCCATCAAACCGGAACCGAGGACGGCGACTTTTTTGATTTTTTTGTTGAGCATTTTTTTGGAAATGAAAACTATGAACGGTGAAGGATAAACGATTGAAAATGGTGGGTTTTTGCCGAAGGTTCGCGGCGAAGGTAGATATTTTGATTGTTTTGGTTTTTGACTTTGGGAAATTTAGTGGCTAAACTGCTTATTTTTTCATTTTCACAAAGCCCTCAAAATATTCTTTTCAATCCGTGCCAGCACATCCGCCGGACGCGTTTTAACAAACTTGCTGCCCGTAATTTTTTCAAATAATTCAATGTACCGAGCCGTGATTTCGCGGACAAATTTGTCGGGCATCACCGGCATTTTTTGCCCTTCTTTTCCCTGAAAACCTTTCGACATCAGCCACTCGCGGACAAATTCTTTGCTGAGTTGCGGCTGTTTTTCGCCCCGTTTTTGGCGTTCGTCGTAGCCATCGGCAAAAAAATAACGCGACGAATCGGGCGTGTGGATTTCGTCCATTAACAAAATTTGGCCGTCTTTTTTCCCAAATTCATATTTCGTGTCCACCAAAATCAGGCCTTGCCGGGCGGCCATTTCCGTGCCGCGTTGGAAAAGTGCGCGGGTGTATTTTTCCATAATTTCGTAGTCCTCGCGACTGACCAGCCCATTTTTCAAAATATTTTCTTTGGAAATATCTTCGTCGTGGCCTTCGTCGGCTTTCGTAGTCGGGGTGATTATCGGCTGCGGCAGGCGGTCATTTTCTTTCAAACCTTCCGGCAAAACGATGCCGCAAAGTTCGCGGCCACCTGCCAAATATGTCCTTGCAGCGTGCCCGGCGAGGTAGCCTCTGATGACCATTTCGACGCGGACGGGTTCGCAGCGATGGCCGATTGCCACGTTCGGGTCGGGCGCGGAAATCAACCAATTTGGGCAAACGTCGCGGGTCGCTTCCAAAAAATAGGTCGCAATTCCGTTCAAAACCGCTCCTTTTTGCGGAATTGGTTTGGGCAAAATATGGTCGAACGCCGAAATCCGGTCGCTCGCCACCATCACTAATTTGTCGCCGACGGTGTACACATCGCGCACTTTGCCGCGATAAAAAGCGGTCTGGCCGGGAAGTTGAAAATTGGTTTGTGCTATCATTTTTAATTGAAAGTCAAATTTGAAGCCCAAAGAAAAGGCAACAAATTCATTCCCGGTTTTTCGAGTCCATCAAAATCGTCACTGGGCCGTCGTTGAGCAATTCGACTTTCATATCTGCCCCAAATTCGCCCGTTCCAACTGGTTTTCCGGCAGCGGCGGCGAGCGTTTCCACAAATTTTTCATAAATTGGAATGGCCGTTTCAGGCCGGGCGGCTCGGATAAATGACGGGCGGTTGCCTTTTTTCGTGCTGGCGTGCAAGGTAAATTGGCTGACGACGAGAAATTCGCCGCCGATTTCGAGGGCAGAAAGATTCATCAAACCTGCCGCGTCGTTGAAAATCCGAAGTTGGATGATTTTTTTGACCAGCCATTCGATGTCGTCGGGCGAGTCGTCGTTTTCGATGCCGAGCAAAATCAAAAGGCCGTGGCCGATTCTGGATTTTACTTTTCCTTCGATGGAGACGGAGGCGTGGGAAACTCTTTGGAGGACGGTGCGCATATTATCTCAACTTTTTTTCCTGTTTCTTTTCAAATTTCCTCGTGGCATTCTCCCAAATTTCAACTCAAAATCATCCATAAATTCATCTTCAATTCTTTCGGCGATTTCTCTGCCAGAGATATTCGCCAAAATTACTCGTGCCGAATATCGCTCCCAACCCACCGCAAGGTTGAGCGATTGAATTTGTTTTCGTACTCTTTTGGGCAATCCGTCCGGTTCAATTTTGTCATCGGTGATTCCGAATTTAAAAATTTCGTCGTCCTGATTGTCCCAAATTTCATACAAAAAATGCAAGAATTCATTTTGGTGGGAATTTCCGTGGGGCATGATTTGTCATTTCCAGCCAGCCTCGTTGCTGCCGGTTTCGTAATTGTATTTGGGAAAATGGATAAATTCTCTGCCCGTTTTCAATTGAAAAGCATCCGAGGCGAGGTTTAATAGTGGCGAAAAGGAATAGCCCATCGGCCATTCGCTGGGCTCGGAAAGTATTTTTTCAAAAAAATCTTTGCCATTCGCCACGACGCAGCAGCGGTCGTACAAAAAATAATCGTCCGAAAGGTGGCTCAAATCTTTGCCATGCAACGAGGCAATCGCATGTCGGCGGGTGTCCAATTGCCAAAGTTTTTTGGCCAAAATATCTTCAAATTGGTGGATGCAGGCCATCGGCATTTTTGCCAATTCTTGCAGGGCGGGAATCAAAACTGCCTCGTTTTGCCCTTGTTTTGACCAATCCAATTTTTCAATGATTGCCCAAAAACCTTCGTCCGTGAGCCATTCGGCACTGTCCGGGATGTTGCGGACGTGGATTTCCAACTCCGCCGCGTGGCCGAAACGGTCTTTGATTTCTTCGACCAAAGCACTGTCCAATGCAGCGGCATTGATATTGAAAACACTATCCATTTTCTGATTTTTTTACAAAGGTAAACTATTTTTTTACCTGAATCTTTGGGTTTGTCGTCGTTTTAGATGCCGAACAAAATCACAAAGTCTGGTCTTTCGGCTCCACCCACCGCGCCGCAAACCACTCCTGAATCAACCGGTGCCGGAAACGCCAAGATGCTCCGTCGCTTTCGAACAGGTGGACGGGCGAGGTGGTGAAACGGCGGGTTTTGATGTGGTGAGAAGCCATTTCGTTTAAGAAATCCACCAGCCGGAGCGGGAGGAGGCCTTTTTTGGAGAGTTGCCAGCGGAGGAGGAGATGTTGGAGGATGGAGAAATGAAGGTTTTTGGCGGAGGCGGTGAAGCGTTGGTAGGGGGTGGAGATTTGGGTAAATGAGGAATGCATATCTTGGACAAAAAGTATCCATAAAACCATTACAAATAAGAAAGTACCAAAAAATAAGACACCAGTAAATTCACCAATTACCCAGCCGCTGATTATTCCAATTAATCCAAAAGTCAATAGAATTGGCTTATACTTTTGCCACTCTTTGAAAAAATCTGAATGACGAACAACCCTACTGTCTTTGGTTTCTATTTTAATTTGAAGGCCAAAAATGCCATTTATGCTGGTTTGAAATATGCTAAGTACGAGCCACATCTTCAAGCCGTTCAACAGGTCAAATGCTATTGCAAAGAAGATAAATAATATAAAAGCAAAAACACCACTTTCAATCAACCTTCCTAAAATCAACGAAAGTTTACCCCATTTTTTCCAAAAATCATACTGCAAATCCCGCAACTCAAACCTCACCAAATCCCGCTGATTCATCCTCGAACCCAAAAACGCCAGCCAATTTTCCGTCTCTCCTTTTTCGCATTTCCCCAATTCATTCTCCACAAAAGCATCCAAAATCTCCATTTCCCGCCCCGCTCGGTCGTCGGCAGAAAAAACAGGCCGCTTATTTTCCCCAAAAAGCAATTGCAGGCAGTTGAAATAAAAAGGCGTTTCGGCGGCTTCGCGAAGCAGTTTGTCATTTTTCAAAGCAGATAAAAGGTCGCGGTCTTCCGGTTCGGCGGGGTCGCGGCGGGTCAGTTCGCGTTCGATTTGTTCCATTTTCAGCAGGCCAACTTCGATTGGGAAAGCAGTCGGAACGCGGGCTGCTTCGAGAAATTCTTTTTTTCGGGACGAAATTGCAAACTCCCGGCGCGGTCTCGCGGTGCTGGCAAAAAGGTCAATCGCCGCGAGGCAGGCCGTGCGCTGCTCGGCATCCGCGATTTCGTCGAGGCCGTCGAACAGCAAAATGACGCGGCTTTCGGCCAGCAAATCGGCGGCAAGTTTTGTGGAAGCCCCCAATTCGACGGGCAGCACTTTTTTCAACCAATCTTCGATGGTCTTGAATTCGCTCGTCCAAGTTGCCAAATTGACGACCGCCGGCAGGGCATCGGGCTGCGAATCGAGCAGGGCGACGGCCAATTGGAGCAGCAGCGTTGTTTTGCCCGCGCCCGGTGCGCCGACAATCAGCAGCCGACCTTCCGCCGTTTTGAAAAACTCGGTCAGTTCGGCTTCGATGGCTTCCGGGGCAATTTCTTTGAATTGTTTTTGTGAAAGTTGGGCGGCGGTTTCCGTGAAATCAATCCGGCGGAGGTTGATGGGCAAGCGACCGGCCAATTTTTGGTCAAGGCGGTTTTGGTAGCGGGTTCGCAGCCAATCTCGGATTTCTGGTTCGAAGGTTTTGGTGGTGGGTTGGGTAGATTTTTTGCCGTCGGCCAAATCTTTTGAAAGCCATTTTTCACCAAAAAATGTCAAAATAGCCAGCAAAATGGAACTCAAAACCAAAATCAGAAAGACGCTAAATTTATAGTTTTCCCCCAATTTTTCTATCAAAAACGGTTCGGTCAGCCAACCCGAAGTCAAACCAGCGGTCAATTCAAAACTGATTGCTGCTGCCGCAAGCACGGCAACAAAGAAAATTAAAATTAAAAATTTACGGAGAAAAGCCATGTCGGTGGGCGGTGTTTTCGGCTCAAAGATAGCAAACAGTTATGTTGAGTTTAAAAAACTCCAAAACTCCAAAAATTGAAGTGAGTGAATTGATTTCCAATGGTTTGCACAAAAAAGGGCGTAGTTCCCAAAACCACGCCCTCCCTTTTTTCTTCACTTCCTCCCCGTCTTCACCCGGTTCACAAACTGCTCCGCCGTCCCCGCGTTCGACGGGATGATTTCATAAACCTCCCCGTCCGGCATTTTAAATTCCAAGTCTTTTTTCTTCAAACCGAGCATGGTGTCCGTGAATTTCGTGCTGCTCGAAGCCACATAAAGTGCGCCCTGCTGATACCCAAAGAAGTACCACAAATCAGGCGAAGCCTTCAAATAAATATAATATCGGTCATCCTCGCTGCCCGGCATTTTGTACTCGGTGAAAGCCGTCAGCACTTTGTTTATCGGTTCTCCGGCGATGGAAATGACCGGGATTTTGTCTTCCAAACTGACAAACGAACTGTATTCCTGATTCCAGCGAACCGGGTGCCGACCAATCAAAAACGTGAATTTGTTGTCCGTTTTTGGCAGCACCAACTGATTGGTTTTCAATAAATTCTGAGCGTCGGGGATGGCTTTTTCATCTGAAATAAACTCCGAAATCGCAGGCGAATAAAACGGCTGCTGCGACATATAAACAGGTGCCTGCGCATCAAAAGCCGTCGTCCGGATATCATTAATCATCACGTCGAGCAGCACTTTTGGGATGTTGATTTCCGCGCCGGTCATAAATTCTCCGGTCGTTTTGTAAACTCCCGACGTGTCCACGTTGAAATCGGAGGCCAGTTTTCCGGCCACTTTCAATTTCATGTAACTCAAACCCGTGCCGATATTCAATGTGCCTTCGACATTCACATCGCCCGTCCGGTTGTCAAAAATCATCCGGCTACCCTTCGTTCGGGTCGGGTCAGCAATCCGCAGCGAGTCGCCGAAAGCCCAGCGGTCGGTTTTCACGTCGTATTTCATCGTTTTTTGGCAATCAATAATTTCGCGGTCGACGCGGGCGTGGGCTGGCAACAAAATGCGCGGGTACAATTCGCCAAATTCTTTTGAAATATAAAAACCCGTCACCAGCGGGTCGCCGTCGAAGTTTTTGGCCTTTTCGATTTTGGTGGCCGGGTTGTTTTTGTCCACCTCGGTATAAATCGTGAACCACTGCGGATTGGGCAATTTGTCGGCATCAATTTTTGCAAAACCTTCGAACCGCAAATTCGGCTTCGAAGCATCCAACAAAATTTTTCCTTTGTAAAGTGTTTTCACGTCCATCCGAAAATTCATTTCTTCCTTGATTTCGCCATCGGCAGAGGTGCGGACATTTTTGGTCACGAGCGTGCCGCCGCCGCGCCGTTCGCCGACGATATTGTTGAAAAATATCTCCTGCGTGTAGCCGGGAATGTTGTACTGGTAATATCCGGTGGCTTTGTAAAACTTTTTGCCTTTGATTTCGACGTCCGCGCGTTCGATGACGTGGTATTTATTCAAGGTGTCGGCCACGATTCGGCAATTTTTCATCGGAGCCATTTTGCCGCCGGGGCGCACATCGACTGCACCGTCGGAGAGGTAAACAAATGCGTCCGCAGATTTTATCCTATCCACACCGCCAATCCGCAATTCATTGGTTTTCATATCATAAAACGCCGTTTTTCCGGTAAAATACAGCGAATCCTGGTCAGGGTCAATGGACAAGAACGTGCCCAATTTCTTCTCGTCGCTTTTAAAAGTGATGTTTTGCGCGACCATGTTCCAGGTAAATTCGTTCATCGAGGTTTTGTATTGGTCGTAGGGCAAAGTGGTCGAGGCTGTGTCCGCGTTCGCTTTGAAATGGCCGATTTGTTTGTCAAAATCCAGTTCGCCGTCCACATTTCGGGTATCAAAAACGATGTCTTTTCCATTCAAAGCCTTGATTTGCAGGTTCGCCGTGTCGGCTTCTGCCCGAAATGGGCCGTAGGAAATCAGTTTCGAGGTCAATTTTCCGCTCGCCCAATCAAAAACGCCCCGACCTTTCAAACCCGACGGCGTCAAAATCAAAGTCCCCGCGTGCGTGTAACCGGGTGCTTTGAAAAGTTCAAAAGCGTTCGCTTTGCTCGTGACGTACATCGAATCGCGGAACGGCAGCCAGTTCACGGCCACGTCTGAGCCTTTTGCCTGCGGCACTTTGACCGCCGAGGCACGGTCTTCTTCCATAAAAAACTTTTTCGCCGTGCAAGTCATTTGCCGGGGCCGAAAAACGATGTCTTCCGAAACAATGTCCGCCGTCAAATATTCGACCGTGCCGCGTCCCAAAAAACCTTTGTTGGACAAGTCAATATCGCCCGTGTATTTTCCTTTTTGTTGATAAGTCGGATAACCAGCGGCAGGCGTTTTGTGGACAAAACCAAAAGATTTGTCCTCGTCCCGCACGACAATTGTTTCTTTAAATTTTGGAAAAATCAAAGCAGGAGCCATTTCACCTTTAAATTTCAGGTCGCTTGCCTCGTAATTGTCCAAACTGTTGAACGGGAACGGCTCCAATTTGAAATAAAAAGAGTCGCGTTTGTAAACACCTTTTTGGATTTCCGGGCGGTCGTAAAATACGAACGACGGTTTTTTGGTCTGCAAACTGGGAAACGTCGGCAGGTCTTCCTTGCCCGATTTGTTGTTCGGCGCGTCAATCAAAAGCACACCGGAGACATATTCGATGGTCGAATTCATCGGCACGGCCTGTTTTTTTCCAGTTTTTGGGTCTTTGTCGCCCGTCGGAACGTAAAAATCCAAATGCCGCACCGAGTCCAAATTGATTTGAAATTTGTCGTACTCAAAATTCATTTTGTTGCCCTCGAACAAGGCAAAACCAGCAAAAAGCCGCCCCGAAAATTTCATGTCGCGGTTTTTGAAAAGCGTGATTTCGCGGTTGTTCGGCACCATCCCCACTTTTTGGCGCTGGCTGAAATTGATTTTATCCACCTCGTGAATCGTCGTTTCTTTTGTTTTCAAACTCAATTGCGCGTTCGCCGAATTCGAAACCGACTCGATATTGATGTTGTCAAAATCCTTTTTTCCCTGGCTGGCGAGTGCGTAATGTTTCAATTTTTCCCGCAACTCGATTTCGTGGCGGTCAAAATAGTAATTGATAAAACCCTTCGCGACCATCTCCGCAAGCAAAGTTTGGATGCTCGAATAGTCAAATTTCGCGTTCAGTTCCTGTGCAAAACGGTTGTCCGAAACGATGCCCGTCTCGCCTGTTTCTTTGTCCAAAACGTAGAGCGAGGAAATCGGGTTTTTCGAGGCCATGCCCTGCATTTTGATATATTCCGAAGCATCGTAACGGTTATTCGACTCAAAACCAACGGTTTGCTCCACGCCTTTTATCAAACCGACCCGCGAACCGATGTCCAAAGAATCGGAATCGAGGAACCACGTGACCTTTTCCACCGCCAAATTCATGTTGTAAAAAGAGGAATAAAACGGGTTGCGCTCCGTGCCTTTCGTGCCCCGCGTCAGGTGGATGACCTGCTGCGGAATCTCGACACGCATCCCCACCGAGGGATGGTACAAACTGTCGCCGTCCATGTACATCGCCGCCTCGACGCCCTCGGCCACGATGCTTTTTTCGTGTTTGATGACAAACAAATCGCCCTTGCCAAACATGACACGCTGCCGTTTTTTGTTAAAAACCGTCACCGTCGCTTTTTCGCGCCCCGCGCCGTAGCCAAAAACGGATGTCCCCTGAATTTTAAAACCGCCGACGTACTGGATTCCTTCCCCTATTTTGTTGATTGTCAACTTTTTATCCGAAGATTCAAACCTCGGGAATTGCTGCGCCACCGTTTTGTCCGGGGTCACGTTGTCCTCAAATTTCCCTTCCAAAACCTTTCCCGGAAAATAAAGTGGGTAGTAAAATTTCGCTTTTTCGCACGAATAAAGTGGCTTCGTCACCTCGACCGAATACTCAGCCATCTCGGCGTAAACCGTCGAATCCAAGCCCAAACGTTGCCAACTGACCTTGCCACCCGTGCCGCGCCACGCCAAATCGTATGGAAAAAACGTGCCGGACGTGCCGACAATGACGATCGAATCTTGCTTTCGCTGCGCCACTAAATTGGTTTTTTCCAGCCGCACGGTCGGTGCGTCGTCTTTCATTTCAAAGAAAAATTTCCCTTTTTGGACTTTCCAAGTCACGCTGCCCGACTCGCCAGTTCGCAGTGCACGGTGCTCCAAAAAATCGGCGGAAAACTCCAAAATCTGGTTCACCGGTTTGGTTTTGCCGCGCTCGGCCTTGTCCATCGCCTTTTCCAACATCGAATGCCATTGGACAAACATGGTGGAATCGGGGTCGTTTTTGGCCGCCGAAACTGCGTTGATGTAATTTTTGAAATACGGATGCGCCGAGAGATTCAGTTTTGTGGCCATCAAATTCGACATTTTCATGATCCGCATCATTTCGTCGGGCGGGATTTCGCCGCGCGATTGCGTTTTTTCAAAAACTTTGAAAGCCTCTTCCATGTCGGGGCGTTTGTTGGCGGTCATGAATTCGCCCAGTTTTTTGGTAAAATCGCCGAAGTTATCTTCGGGGAATTTGGGCGTTTGCCCGGCGAGAAAAAATGGGAAAGCGGTCAAAAAAATAACCTGCCAGCAACGGCGGACGAGTTCGGATTTGAAATTAAACATGATTTTGAAGCGATTTTTTTCAAAGAATTTCCCAAAACAATTTGATTCTGGGTTGAAAATAGAAAGGCGAAAAGTCAAATGGAATGTGAGAAGGACAGCGCCAAAGGTAAATAGGTGGCTAGGATTTTTGCCATTGTTGGCGTCTTCGTCAACAATTTTTGTGTTTTTTGAAAACGAAAGAATTCGAGCGTGGCCTGCCAGGCAGTTGTTTTTTTAACAAAATTGTATGGTCGTGTTCACACAAATTTCTATTTTCCAAATTTTAAAAAAATTGAAAGTCAGGGTTAGACGTTCCATGAAAATTAAATTAAAATTTTATGATGTTCTAAAATTTCCCTTTTTTTGTCTTTTAAAACCAAACTTTTTCACTCCATGATTATTAAAAATCCCTCCGCGCCAATTCGTTGGCTCACGTCACTTGTTTTTTTGACAAGCCTGTGTTCCATCCTTTCCTGCGGCTCCGGCCATCAATTTGCGAAAGCCAAAAAATTTTCCAAAAAAGGAAAAACTGCGAAGGCAGACCGCATTTATCAACATTTCAAAAATCACCCGGACTACGATTTGGCCGCCCAATATTTTTTGTTGCGGACGGCCACCAAACCTTTTCGCACCCCGCCCGCGTGGGCAAAAGCGGACAGTGCGTTCGCCGATTTGGCCGCAAAATTTGACGGCATCTCGCCGGAGCAGGCCGCAAAATTGAAAAAAGTAAAGGTCTCGAAACGAAAAGTCGAAAACAGCCAAAAATCTTTTCAAAACCGGGCAATTGATTTTGCAAAAACCAAAAACTCGATTTTGGTTTTGGACGAAATCGCCGTGCTTTTTCCAATTTGGTTCGATACGACGATTCAAAAGAAATGGGATTCGACGCGGGCGTTTGTGGTCAACCGAAATTTGCCGACGACAGATTACGACATCGCCACCTCCATTTTGAATCGCCACCGCGACGTGGTTTACAAAAATAATTTTCCCAAAATCTGGAAAATGGATGAAAAAATTTGGGACTTTTTTTTGGCAAAATACCCGATTTGCGAGATGCCGCGATTCAAAAATGACCATCCGCTGCACCGATATTCCAAAGATTGCTGGTTCGAAGAAGCGGCGCAGATGTTTTGTTCCGGCTCGTTGGACAGTGCTTTGATTTTTCTAAAAACGTACCCGGTTTCTGCCCTCGAATTTGAGGTCATCGAATTTATTCTTCAAAAAATCAGGCACGATGACCCGCAAATCGCTGGCATGAATTCCGAAAGTCTCCGGTTTTTGGGCGACGTCCGGGACTTCATAAAATACCGAAAAGCGATTTGCGAACCGCTCGACAGCCTCTACGAATGGCGCGACATTCATGCTTACATGAAAAATTTTGCGCCGTCGGTTTCCTCGTTTGCCATGCTGATTTTGTCGTTCGACAATCATTTGAAATCGGGTCGGCAGCGTGCGGCGTTGGATTTGTTGAAAGAAATGAAGCCGCTTTTTCCTGATTCAACTTATTGCAAATCAGCGATTTACGATTTTCATGTCGGCAAACAAAAATGGATAAACCGCCGCATCCATTGGCTCGAAAACGAACCCGACAGCCTCCGAAATTGGCCGATGCACAACTGGAACACGGTCAAAAAAAAGGAATATTCTGCCGTTTCGTGGGACGAGGGGCGCGAGGTTTTTTTCGTCCAAAACCAAAAAGGAACGATGAAAGTGCAGCGGTCGGAACGCCAAGATTCGGGTTGGACGCAGCCAAAATTCATGCCCTCGCTCTCGGCTCGCGGCACGACCCAACCGCTTTCGATGACGGCAGATGGCCTGCAAATTTTGTTGAAAACCGGGAAAAGATTGTACCTCGCCAAACGTCCGGACGAAAATTCTCCGTTCGGTGTGCCCGAAAAATTGCGGCTCGGCGTGCCCGGCATGAAACGCGCCGTTTTGACGCCCGATGGCTGGGGAATCATTGCCGATGGGGTTTTTGACGAGGCGACGGTGGATGAAAAACCAGATTCTGACCTCTCTTTTTACCAAAAAACGGCACGCGGCAAGTTCAAATTGGGCAGGGATTTGGGCATCAATATCAATACAAAATACGATGAAATCAATCCATATCTCTGCGAAGATGGCGTGACTTTGTTGTTTTGTCGCGACGACCCCTCGGATTTTGGCAATTTGGAAGTGTTCGTCACCCGGCGGCTCGGCGATGGTTGGCAGTCGTGGTCAGACCCCGAAAACCTGGGCTGCCTGACCAATACTTTTTTCGATGATTTTGGATATTCGTGGGTTTCGGAAAATGGGAAAGGCGCGTTTTTTACCGATGTCGACGATTGCAACAAAGATTTTAACATCCGCAGGGGCGATTTGCCGACGCACGCGAGACCCAAAAAACGTCGGCATCTTCGTGGAAAAGTGGTCAGCGCGTCGGGCAAACCATTTACAAGAAAAGGTTATGTTGAAATCACTTTCGACCGCGATTCGACCGCGACGCTCGTCCCGATTTCAGCAACTGGAAATTACCATTTTGTCCTGCCGGACAGCGTGAAAACCGCGAAAATTTATGCTGACGTGCCCGGTCAATTTACCGAAACCGACCTCGTCCACGATTTTTCAACGCTCCCAGCGGACGCGACGGTGCGCGATACTTTCAAAGTGCTGCCAGTCAAGGTTTTCAAAAACGGATATTTGTTAAAACACGCGACTTTCGACGCCGGGAAAATCAATTTCAACGACCCGCGACTGCACCACGATTTGGAAATGTTGTACAAATTTTCAAAAGACATGGGCATCAAAACCAAGTTCGAAGTGCACACGGCGGGCGACCAAAAATTGGCGCAGCAACGTGCCGACAGTTTGCGCAACTACTTGATTTTCAATTTCAAAATGCCCGAAAAAAAGTTGTTGGCCGAAGGCACGGCGAGTGTCGGATTGCCTCCGGAAAATCTTTCGGCGGAGATGAAAAACAGTCAAACTTGGGTTTTGGTAAAAATTGAAATCCCACAAAAAGCATTGGACGACAAATGGCAATTGACTGAAAATAAAGTAGTTACATCAAACTCGATTCCAAAAGACGCGAAAGACGAGGATGAAAAAAAGGGCGAAAAAACAGGCAGGAAAAAGAAAGTTGTCGAGGCGACGGACGAAAAATCGCCGGTGAAAAAGCGCAATATTTTGTTCAAAATTTTCCGTTGGAAAAAATACCGCAACGAAAAGCAGACGGAGAAAAAAGCGGAAGAATTTGACGAAGAACAGGTGGAAGATATTGAAGGTTGATGAAAAATGAAAAAGCGTCATCACGAATTTTCGTGATGACGCTTTTTCATTTTTTTTCGGTTGGTTTTTCAAAAAAATTTGCTCAATTATGAATTCAAATTGGCGGTTTGAAAGGTGCGTAGCACCCCAATATTTGTAGAAAATATCGAGGAAAACCGACGGAAGGTGCGTAGCACCGGAACATTTGGTTTCAAATATTGCGGTGCTACGCACCTTTTATGATTGATTTTCAATGGTTTCTACAAATATTGAGGTGCTACGCACCTTTTCGAATCAGCAATTTGAAATCATAATTGAACCAAAAAATTTGAACAACTTATTACGCTTCCGTGCTTTTTTCAACCTGTTTTTTTCGCAACACATGCCGATAAAGTGCGGTGGAAAAGGCAAAAGCAATCGCCAATTCCAAAACCACCAAAGTGGACGTGCCCAATTTGTTGAGCGTCAAAACGAGGGCGATAAAAAAGACATTTACCCCCACCAAAATCGCCGTGGCCTGCATGTGGGACATCCCAGAATCCAAAAGCAAGTGGTGGATGTGTGTTTTGTCGGGGTAAAAAGGCGATTTTCCTTGCATCATTCTTTTTATAAAAACGCGGGCGGTATCGTAAAGTGGCAAAATCAAAATGGCGATGGCGATGGCCGGGGCGGCGTCGAACGCAAAACTTCTGCCGACGGGGATTTCACGGTGCAATTCGATAAATTTGATGGCCAAAATTGCACAAACCATCCCAATCAAAAGCGAACCCGTGTCGCCCATAAAAATTTTGGCGGGCGTAAAATTGAACTTCAAAAAAGCGATAATCGAACCGGCAAACGAAAAAGCGATGATCGCCAATTCGAATCGGTCCATCATAAAAAACCACCATCCCCAAACCGAGCAGGCCAACAAACCGATGCTCCCCGCGAGTCCATTGATGCCGTCAATCAGGTTGAAAGCATTAATAATCCCAACAATCACGACGATGGAAAAAACAAAACTGAAAAGTTCCGGCAAATCATAAATGCCCAAAACGCCGTACCAACTCGTGATTTTGATGTTGGCTTTGTAGACCAAAATCAGTGCGCAGATAATCTGCCCCATAAATTTTCGGGAAGGGCTGAGCGGCAGCAAGTCGTCTTTTGCTCCAATCAAAAAGAGCAGAACGAAAGCCGCGAGCACGTTTTGCAAATCGCCGAACGAATCAAAAGGCGTCCATAAAATAATGGCGCAAATCGTTCCGGCAAAAATCCCGATGCCGCCGAGCGAAGGTGTTGGGGAAACGTGTGCAGAACGTTCGTTCGGTTTGTCGAACAATTTTTTTTGGTCGGCCACTTTGATAATCGAGGGCAAAATCAAGTAGGTCAACGTAAAAGCAGTAATGAATCCGAGTAGTGTTGAGTACATGGGGAAAAGGCGGACGTTCGTTTTTTGCAAAACGAGCTGGTTTTAAAAGTTTCTACAAATGGTTGGGTGCACACGGGCGAGGGATTAAAAATAGTAGAAAAAGCAGCAGAAAACCATGAAAAATCGCCCTTGCATTTCGGTTGAAACGCGCCACAAAAATATATGAAAAAACCCAAAATGTCCAAGCCGTCCATATTTTTTAATTATTAAAAGCCAAACCTTGCAACCTACTTTTGTTTTTTCGTTTTAAAATCTGAACCGTTTCGACTTCAACTTCAACGAATCCGTTTTAAGTTTTATGAAAAAAATCCTCTTTTCGTTAGCCATCGCTGCCCTGCCTGTTTTGTTTTTTGCACAAAACACCACCGCGCCAAAAGACACCACGCAGCCGCGCGGCGCGTGGGCTTTGATGGAAGTAGTGGACGGTGATACCATATTTAATATGAGTCTCGTGCAAGTTCGTGTCACTGAACGCCGTGCTTTTAAAGATTTGCAGGAGCAACGGCAATTTTGGCTGTACAAACGCGCCGCACAAAAAGTATATCCGTATGCCGTGCAGGCCGTTGATTTGTACAATGAAATTCAGGAAGAAACGCAAGACATGAACAAGCGAAAACGCAAAAAATACGCAAAAAAACAAGGCAAGGAACTCAAAGAAGATTTCAAGGACCAACTCAAACAACTCTCCAAAACGCAGGGAAAAGTCCTGATAAAAATGATCGAACGCCAGACCGGCAAGCCGTTTTACGAAATCATTTCCGAATCTCGCGGCTCGATGACGGCCATGTATTGGCACAATTTGGGGAAAATCTGGGGCTACGACCTCAAAGAAGGCTACCTCGAAGGCAACGACCCGCTGCTCGACGAAATCTTGATTGATTATGATTTTGGCGTGAAAATTTATGAAGGCTGGAAAGGTTGAGTGCCTGACCACCAAGTTTTTTTACCACAAAGGCACATTAGAAAACATAAGATGTTGGTTTTCAAAAACTTATGTTTTCTAATGTGCCTTTGTGGTAAAAAACTACAATGATTCCTCTTTTTAGGAAAGACGCTGGGCAGGCAAAAGCCGCTCCGCCACCATTTTTTCCAACGGAAAATCAAAAAAGTCAAATTTCATCCGCTGTTTTGCCACCCACTGCATCGGTGCGAGATACCATTCCGAACGGCGAAAGGCGGCTTTGTTGTAAAACTTGAACCGCTCGACCAGCCGAAATCTTTCTTCGCTCACCCACGGCCCGGACGAGCCACCGACGTAATCAAAATCCGCCCACTCTTCCAATGTTTTTGGCAATTTGTAGCCCTGCGCAACCACTTCGTCCGTGATTTTTGAACCGGGATACGGTTTAAAATAAAAAATCGGCGTCGTGAAACCCGCCGACATCGCCCGCAGTTTTTTCGCCATGTCGAGTGTCGCGTTGAAACTTTTGTCCGACTCGCCCGGAAAACCGACGATAAATGGAAAAATCACCTCGATTCCCAGCCGCTTGCACTGCTCAGCAACGTGCCAAACTTGCTCCATTTTGATGTCTTTTTTCAACCAATCCATCATTTCCTGCGAGCCACTTTCCACACCGACCAAAACCCGCCGCAGCCCCGATTTTTTGACCAACAAAAATTCTTCGTCCGTCAAACGAAAACCTTGATCGGCGCGCATCGTGCCTGCCCACGTCGTTTTGATGCCCCTTTTTAAAAATTCCTCGGCCACGCCGACCACCCGTTTTCGTTGGGTAAAAAATGTTTCATCCTGAAAATTGAGGTCGGTGAACCCAAATTTTTTGTACCAAAATTCCAATTCTTCGCCCATCCTTTCCGGTTCGATGGCTGTCCATTTTCGAGAAAAAACAAACGGATCGGCGCAAAAAGTGCAACGAAACCGGCAGCCGGTGCTGGAAATGTAGTCGAATTGGCGGCGTTTTTTGGCTTTGAAATATTTTTCAGCATCCATAAAACTGTAATCCACGCGGGGCAAAAAATTCATGTCCAAAAGTGCCCGCGCTGGGTTTTTCACCACCTCGCCGTCCGTTTTGCGAAAGCAAATTCCCTGCACAGAATCGAGCGGCGCGCCGATGTTGAAATGTTCGACGAGTTCTCGAAAAGTCTCCTCGCCCTGCGCTTGCACCGTGATGTCCACTGATTTTTCGTCCTGCAAAATCTCTTTTCCAAAAAGCGACGGATGCCAACCGCCCCAGACAATCGGCAAATTTGGGCAGGCCGATTTTACTTTTTGAGAAATCGAAACCGCATCGCGCAGCGGTCGCCCGGTCAAAACGGTCACGCCCATGCAAATGGCGTCGCGGGCAATTTCCAACGCCTTTTTGTGGGCATCCGGTTCGACGCGGGCATCCACAATCACCACCTCGAAACGGGCAGGGTCAAGTGCCGAACCGACGGAAAGCAAGGCCAACGGCATGTCAAAAAACACCGCCGTCGGATTGTAAAGCAGGACTTTTTTTCTCTTTTCCATAAATTAAAAACAAGTGGGCATGGGCAAAATTCTATTATTCTGCCCCAAAGATGCTTTGATTTTCATTGATTTCTATAAAATTAGCAAAGTGAAAGATTGAAATTTTGAAGAAATCAGACCTGCGCCAGCAACCAATTTTTCTCCGTCAAAGTGTGCATCGTTTCTATTTTTTCGCGGAGCGCGGGGCGTTTTCCGGGCATGCTGCGGTGGAGTTCTTGCAGGATTTGGATAAAATTTTGGTAGGTCGCGCGCACCTCGTCGGAGATGATTTTGTTGCGGCGCAGGTAATTTTTGAACGCGTGCAGCAGGCTTTCGAGTGCGTCGTCGGTACCGGTTTCGTGGTAAATTTTGGCGAGCATGACCTTCGCACCGAGATTATAATAAACATCAGAAAACTCTACTTTCATCAAATGTTCGAGCGCTACGTCGTACTTTTTTGTATTGAAAAAAAGATCGGCCAAATTGTAGTGCAAGGCATCGGAGCGGAAATTTGGTTCGAGCAGCCGCGTTTTTTCTTGGATAAATTTTTCGGTAAAATCGAACCGCCGGAGGTTCAGGCTGAGGCGGATGATGTTCTTAAAATGCCAGGGCGAGAGCCACCCGTTTTGCAGCAAAATGCCCGTTTCCAACGCCGCGAGATACAGGTTCAGTGCCTCTTTCCAAAACTCGGTTTTGCTCAATTGGATTTGTAAAATGCAATAATTGATGGCATATTGGTACAAAACGGCCAATTCTTCGCGGGCAAAACGGGTCTCGTGCGTGCTCAACATTTTTTTCAAAACCACGAAATCAGGCGTCGCGTCGGCCTCGGTCAACATTTTAAAAACGTGTAAATAAATGCCAATCCCCGGGGCTTCGATCGGGGTTTCCTGCCCGGCAGCCAGTCGTTTTATCTCTTCCAAAAACCCAATTTGGTACGGCTGCGCCAAAAAATGTTGGCTGTTCAACATCGAACAAGTGTATTTTAATTTTTCGGTCAGGTAAAAAAAATCGAGCCGCGCGGCGGCCAATTCAGCGGATTCGTGGAGCCTTCGCTGGCCTTGCCGGTCGAAATTTTCGCGTTCCAAATCCTGAAATTTGTATTCCAAAAAGTGATGTTGGGCATCGCGGAACGGCTCGTCCAAAAGCCGTGAAAAAGTTTTGTCGAACAAAAATCGGTAGTGTTTTTCGAGCCGCCGTTCGGACAGCGCGACGAGCGAAAAATAATCGGTTTGGAACGGTGTGGCACGCATTTTTTCGATGCCCAAAAAGTCCTGTGCAAGTTGTAAAGTGTTGGAAACGAGGTAGTTGAGTTGCTGGTCGTCGTGCGGTTGGCCGGGAAAAATTTTTTCAAAAATAGACTCGCGGCTGGTTGATTTTCCCTTGGAAAGTATTTCTGCGAGGCGGCAAATTTCGTCCGACGTGTTGAAATAGGGTGAGGCCAAAAACATGCGGAAGTTTTTCCAATCTTTCGGCTGGAAGGTTTGGAGCAGGGCGGCGAGTTTGGTGTTTTCCATAAATTTTTGGGTTTGAAATTCCTTTTTTGCACATGTTTTTGCCTTGTTTTGTCATTCAGGAGGAATCCGTCCCAATCCAGTTTTGGGCGGATTCCTCCTGAATGACAAAAAACTGGATTGGGACGGATTCCGCCTGAATGACAAAAACACTGCAAAAACTGGGTTGGGCAGGTCAAATTTATGGTAAAAATTTGCTAAAATTTGACGCTAAAAACTAATCAAGTTTCGATTTTTCAGAAATTTAACTTTAAAAAATTAAATCTCAAAGTATTGATTTTCAATTTTTTAAATTAATTTTTCCCATAAAAATACAAACATAGGTTAATTTTTATTTCTGATTTTTAATAAAAATTGTGCTTTTCCCATCGCCAACCTCGCCGAACATTTGTACTGTCAAAAGTGGCAAATGACTGAAAGAAAAAACCTATCCGACGATGACTAAAAACTGCTTTTTGATTTTTTCAGCCTTGCTGATTTTCAATGCCGCCGGGGGTCAAAACCTGACGGTCTGGCCAGGCGATGCCAACAACAGTGGCCGGGTGAGCAACCTCGATTTTTTGCAAATGGGTCTCGGTTACAATTTTTTTGGCCCGGTGCGCAGCAACCCGACGCCGGCGTGGGTTGGGCAAACGGTCGCGCCGTGGAATTATCAATTTGCCGACGGGTTGAACATGGCTTTCGCGGATTGCAACGGCGACGGCCTGATCAATTATACTTACGATGCGTTCCCGATTTATGTGCATTATGGAAAAACGCACGGCACGGTGCAGCCCGATGTTTTTCAAACGGGTTTGGTGGGGGTTGATCCGCCGCTTTTTTTGGACAGTGCCAATTTGCCACCGCAAATCCATCCGGGGACGCACGTCAAACTGCCGATAGTTTTGGGTTCGGCGGGGCTGCCGATTTCGGATTTGTACGGCCTTGCTTTTTCAATTTCTTTCGATTCGAGCGCGGTTTCGTTGAGCAATGTGGTCGTAGATTTGAGTGAAATTTCGTGGGCAAACGACGATTTTGACCGTGTTTTTATGAATTTCCCTGCATCCAGTCAAAAATTTGACATCGGCTGGACGCGCACCGACCACAACGAAAGAGCCGGCGCGGGGCGGATCGGCGAACTGGAATTTATCGTGATTGGGGATGTGATTGCTGGTTATCAATTATTGAATATTGGCATCAGCGACATCAAAATGATCGATAAATTCGGGAACGAAACGACGGTGGCCGGCGACACGATCCAAATTATGGTGCTGCCGCCTTCCACTTCGGACAACGACGATTTGGAAAATGCCTCGCCGCTAAAAATTTTCCCGAACCCGGCAAGCGATGGATTGCATATTTTGGCATCCGAAGCGATTGAAAATGTGCGGATTTTGAACGCGCTCGGCCAGGTTGTTTTGAATTTTGAACCCAATTTGCCAGACGTTTTTCTGTCGGTTTCCGATTTGCCGCGAGGTTTTTATCTGTTGGAAATTCGAACGAAAAGTGGTTCGATTATCCGAAAAATCAGTGTTGGCCAATGATTTTTTAATAAACCTATTTTTTATAACTTACTGTAACACAACTATTTATTATGCTTACAAAAATTTTTTCCAGCCTCGTCTGCCTGCTTTTCGCTTTTTCGATGCAGGCGCAGCCACCGGCCGCCACGGTGACGGTCGAAGGAATTGTCACCCTGATTTCCGATGGTTCACCGGTGAAAGATTGGAACGTTTATGCCAGTTCCGATTCTTTGAACATCCCAAATGTTGCCTACGGAAAAGGCACGACAGATGCCAACGGGCATTATTCTTTTCCACTGGAATTTTCGCCGGGCGGCACGCCGACGGTGGTTTTCGTCAGTATTTTTTCCAACAATTGCGTTTTGCCAGACGGTACAATTTTGGGAGAAACTAAAATTTCACAAATTTCATCTGATTTAAAGGCAATTACTGATTTTGGAATTTGCGATTTGCCGCCAATCCAAAATTGCTGGGTGGATGCTTGGTATTATTCGACGGGCGGCTATTCTATAAAATTTCAGGGAAATGCAAAGGGTTTGGATCCGACAACTGTTTTTGATTTGACCTGGGATTTTGGCGATGGCACGACCGGGACGGGTGAAAACCCAACACATGAATACGCGACAGATGGTATTTTCAATGTGACTTTGACTGCAAATTCGGCAGATTGCTCGGTGACCACAACTCTTTTGGTTTTTGTAAAATACACGCCGCCGATGACCATAATTACGGTGAGTGGATATGTTTTTTGCAATAATGACAGCACGGGCGCACCAAAAATGTATGTTTTGGCAGGCAGCGACCCGAACGGGGGCGGTTATGGAATAACAGATAACAATGGTTATTATGAATTTCAAACGTCGGTTGCGGAAACAGATAGCATTGTCAATGTCCAGACTTTTTCAAATTGGGGAATAGCGATTTTGGTTTCTGCACCGATTGTAAATGGCGCAGCGACTGCTAATTTTTCTATTGATTGCGATAGTTTTCCGCCAGTTCCGGATTGTCAGGTTTATTTTAAATACTTGCCGATTGATACAAATTCTTATCAATTCTATTCGGATGTCTATCCGAATAACCCGGGCTCTAATGTCTCTTATTTCTGGGATTTTGGCGATGGCTCGATGAGCAATGAAGCCAATCCAACACATACTTATTCGAAAGATGGGATTTACACGGTTAGTTTAACGACATTGGATAGTGCCAATTGCAAGGCATACGCCAGTGAAGTGTTGTGCGATTTTAACAATGGCGGCGGCGACCCGATTGATACATTTTGGTACGGTTGTCAAGCCATGTTTTTTGCTGGGATTGCTTATGATTCTTTGAATCCAAATGGCGGTTTTGATGATAAAACCTTGCAGTTTTTTGATGCGTCTTTGGGAAAAGGTGCTGTGTGGGAATGGTTTTTTGGCGACGGCTCGACGAGTTCTGAACAAAATCCTGTTCATACTTATGCAAAAGAGGGCGTTTTTACTGTTACTTTACGGATAACAACTGCCGATGGTTGTGAAAGCAAAATGGCGATGGAAGTTTATGTGGGCAGCAATATTTGGAACGAATGGGACTGTCAAGCCATGTTTTTGCCAGTGCCGGGCAATACAAAAACGGAGTTTCAATTTGTTGACTTGTCATTTTCAACAAATCCGGTTTTGAAATGGTATTGGAATTTTGGCGACGGCTCGACCAGCAGTGAACAAAACCCATTTCATACTTATTCACAACCTGGGATTTATAAAGTTTCATTGGAAATAGGTGCAGATTCCTGCAATTCTGTAATTGCTTTTGAATTGGACACTGAAAATCCGCTCAAATTTGCTCCCGGAGACAACAATGGGGCAGTTTTGGGCTTGTCTTCTTTGACAAGTAAAACGAACAATCCAAACCCGGTTTTTGATGCAGTTAAATTATTTCCCAATCCAAGTTCTGATGTTATCAACCTTGTTTTGGACAGTAAATTGGACAAGGATTTTGAATTGAAAATCATTGATTTATCTGGGCGGGTTGTTATTTCAAAACAAGAAAAAGCGGTTGCCGGAACAAGTTCAATTCGTATAAATGTAAGTGAATTGAACAGTGGTTTGTATCAAATTCAATTGAAATCAAAAGATAGTATTCAGACTGTTAAAATGGTTATTGGTTATTAGTTATCAGGTCAAACGCATTAAAATCCATTCCCGAAGGGAATCTATGTTTATAGAAATTGAAATGGACATGCACGAGAAATCCCGAAGGGATTTTATGTAAAAACTCGCGCCTGAAAACATAAAATCCCTTCGGGATTTGAGG
>JANNMS010000111.1:0-87409 GCA_031398055.1 Saprospirales bacterium
AACATAATACACACAAATATAAACAATTGTTTTTTCAACAAACCAACACTTTTTTTTTGGTTTTTCAAGGTCAAAACTCCTATGTTTTCTATGTGTCGTAAATCGTTTCAATCAAATTTTCAATGAAAATTTTCACCGACCACCTCGACCGCGAAGTCAAAATCAAAAATTTTCCGCCGCAACGAATCATTTCGCTCGTGCCTTCGCAAACCGAATTGCTCCACGATTTGGAAATGGGCGAGCGGGTGGTGGGCATCACCAAATTTTGCGTCCACCCGCCGGAGTGGTTCGAGGGAAAACCAAAAGTAGGCGGCACGAAAACCGTCAATTTTGAAAAAATCGCCGAACTCGCCCCCGACCTGATTATCGGAAACAAAGAAGAAAATGACCGCGAGCAGTTGGAAAAATTGGCGGAAAAATATCCGGTTTGGGTCAGCGACATCAAAGTTTTTGAAGATGGGCTGTCGTTGATCATGAATTTCAGTTCGATTTTGGATTATCCAGCCAACAAAGCATGGGCCTTGCAGGAAAAAATCAGCCGCGAAATGGGCAGTTTGGGCATTTATTTGATGTCCGAAAAAGTCCCGGTGCTGCGAGCCGCGTATTTAATTTGGCGAAAACCGTTGATGACGGCGGGCGGCGACACCTTTATTAATAGTATGATGCAGGAAGCTGGTTTTGAAAATGTGTTTGAAAATCAAAACCGCTACCCCGAAATCAGCGAGGCCGATTTGAAAAATGCCGACCCGGAAATCATTTTGCTGGCCTCCGAACCGTATCCGTTTTCGGAAAAACACCTCGAATTTTTTCATGAAATTTGTCCACAGGCCAAAGTGGTGGTCGTGGATGGCGAGATGTTTTCGTGGTACGGGACGCGGATGTTGAAGGCACCGGAGTATTTTTTTAGGTTGCGGGAAAGATTAAAATAAGAATTTGAAAATGGATCATTGTGAAAAATTACCAAGTATTAAATGTACGTTTGCGAGTCAATCAATTGAAAACGTGGTTTGAACATCTTGCACAAATTTTTTATAATAACCAAACTCAAATTTTAAGATGAAATATTTCTTGCCCTCCGCACTCTCCTTTTTTTTCATTTTCCTGATTTCCAACCCGATTTTTTCCCAAACCAAAAAAGGATTTAAATACCTGAAAAAGGAAAAGTTCGAAGCCGCCGCGAAGGCTTTTCAACCTGACACTTCGAGCGCGGAATTGGGGCTGGTCGCCAAATTTGGAATGGCGCAGGCTCTCGGAAATCCCAAAAAAAATCCAGTTTATAATTTTGTCAAAGCCGACAGCCTGCTGGATTGGGTTCAAATTCATTGGACAAAAAAATTGACCAGTGCCCAACGCACGCAGTTTTCCAAAGATTGGGAAATTTCCAGCAGTCATTTTACGACATTCAGCCGGCAACTGGTGAAAGATGCTTGGTCATCGAAACCCGATTCTTCAAAATCGTTGAAAATGGTGGATGATTTTATAAAATGTTTTCCGAAATCGGATGTTTCACTCTTCCGCAAAGCCCAAAAATTGCAGCCGGAATTGCTCAAAAAAGAAGTCGAAAGTGATTTGTCCAAAAAGGATTACGGCCTGCTTTCGCATATTTTGAACACCCATTTGGCTACTTTGAAATCAAAATACCCATCGAAGGTGGAGCTGCTCCAAAATTTTTGTTTCGAAAAATTTTTACAGAAACCTGCTGGCGTGGACAATTTGAAAATATTTGCGGAAGAAAATCCCGAACACCCAGCGAGCAAAGATTCCGGGCGGGAAGATTTTCCGGCGGCTTACAAAAGTGAAAATTTGAAACCAAAATTGACCTTCATTTCAATGTACGGAAATGGATATTTCGTAGATTGGATTCGAAAAAGTGCAATTGTTTTGCTCAAATCAAAACCGGTGACCGAGGCCGAAAAATCAGGTTTTTCAGAAATTGAAAAAACCATTTTCCGCGAATTGGAATGGGAATCGAAGGGCAATTCGGTGGATGTTTCCAAAGAATTTGAGGAAAAAGACCAAATTGGTTGGGAAATGTTCATCCGCCAATTGGCTCCGTCCGACCGTGCTTTTTTGGCTTTTAAAAAGATGAATCAGGCATTTTTATGGAAACGGACGTGGAAAAAAAGCGTGGATGTTTTGCATTTTGGTGCACCGCTTTTTCCAAAAAAAGAAGTTTGGTTTGCTGACATGTTGACCATTTTGGAAGCCCCAGACTTGGATATTCAACCCGTGAATTTGGGAAATGAAATCAATTCCCCGGGCAATGAATATGTACCAGTGCCTTCTGCCGATGGCCAAAAATTGTATTTTGGTGCGACCGGACGGGATGAAAACCCATTTCCCGGCGAAGATATTTTGGTCTCGACCCGCACGGAAAAGGGTTGGGGAAAACCGGAAATCGTAAAAAATTTGTCGTTGCCGGGCAATCAAGATCCCTTGTTTTTGAGCCCGGATGGCAATCAAATGGTCATTTTCAACAGCGGAAAAGCCAACGAAACCACGCGCACCGCCACTGGTTGGTCGGAGCCAAAACCTTTGAATATTCCCGGTTTGGCAAATTTCAGTTGGGTGGGCGTGGTGCAATATTCGGCCAACAAATTGGTCGCCATTTTTGAAGCCAAAAAATCGGAGAACGTGGATTTTTACGTGGTAAAAAAAGATGAAAAGGGAATTTGGGGCAAACCAGAACCGCTCGCCATGCTCAATACTTTGGAAAATGAACGCTCGCCATTTCTCCATTTCGACAACGAAACGATGTATTTTAGTTCGGAAGGTCACGCGGGCTTGGGAAATTTGGATGTTTTTAAAACCAAACGATTGGACGACACTTGGCTGAATTGGAGCAAACCCGAAAATTTGGGAAAAGAAGTGAACACGCCTGGCGAAGACTGGTCGTATGTCATTTCAACCGATGGCAAAACGGCTTATTTTGCCCAAAAAAATGAAAATGACAACAGCGATTTGTACATGATTGCCTTGCCGGATTCGATGCGACCGGAGCAGGTTCGGTTGGTTTCGGTTGAGGTCGTGGATGCTGCCGGCAAACCGATTTCCGGTGAAATTCAATTGATAAACAACCAAACCAATGTTATTTTGGGGCGTTTTGTGGCAAGCGAAGGCAATCAATTTACCACCATCACTTTGCCGGACAATGCCAACTATTCCGTTGTTTTTGAAAAAGAAGGGTATTTTCCGGCGTCCAAATCGGTACCGCCGCCAGTTGGAAATCAAGTAACCGAAGTGAGACTGCAAGTTTTTCAGATGAAATTAGGTCATGGAAAGGGCTCGGAACTTCAAGTCTTTTTTGATTACGACAAAGCAGATTTGAAATCGGAATCGCTCCCAGAACTGCAGCGGGTTGCTGTATTTTTAAAGAAAAAAAACCAGAAAATTCGGTTGGTTGGTTACACCGACGACTCCGGCACAGAAGAATACAACCGCCAACTTTCGGCGCGTCGGGCAGAAGCTGTGCGGCAGGAATTTATAAAAATGGGGCTTCTGGCTGAAAATATGGAAGCCGTCGGTCGCGGGGAAGAAAATCCACTGGACACCGGCCAAACCGAGGAAGCGAAGGCCATAAACCGGCGGGTCGAGGTGGAGTTTTTAAATTAGATTTTTGAAATGCAGCATTTGAACTTCCCGAAGGTCCAAAACTTTCGGGAAGTTTTTTTTGTGAAACAAGTTGCCGAATTTTTGCAAAACCCGATTTGAAAAATTCACCATTTATCGTTCATCATTTGGCAATCCCTACTTTTGCCCAAAATTCCATTTTATGAAAAAAGTCAGCACACTTTGTTTTTTCCTATTCATGCTTGCCGCGACGGTTTTTTCCCAAAAAAATGAACGTCGGACGGGTGAAATTTTGGTGCACCTCGCCAAAGATTATCCGATTTCAAACTTTTTAAAAAATATTGAAACGGCAAAAGGCCAGCCATTTTCCTTGCTCGAATCGCCCGCTCCGGATTGGAATATTCATTTGATAAAATTTGATGAAAAAAATGGGTCCACCGACCAATGGCTTTATTTTTTCAGAGGCCAAACGGGTGTGGTCGAAGCACAGTTAAATTTCAAAACGGACAGCCGCGACACTGAACCGAACGACGCCGATTTTTGGCGGCAGTGGGACATGAAATTAATCGGCGCACCGAAAGCATGGGACAACGCGACTGGCGGCGTGACCGCGCAGGGCGATACGATTGTGATTGCTGTTTTGGAAAAAGGAGCGGATTTTACCCATCCCGACCTTGCGCCCAACCAATATTTCAATTGGAAAGAAACTGTTGGAAATGCCAAAGACGATGATGGAAATGGGTACACCGATGATTTTGCAGGCTGGAACCCGCGCACAAAAGATGATGACCCTGGCCAAACGAGTTCGCACGGAACTGGGGTGCATGGCATCATTGGGGCGGTTGGAAATAATTCGGCGGGCGTTGCGGGCATCAATTGGCATGTAAAATTGATGCATCTCGGCAACGTCGAATATGAAAGTGAAATCATCGCGGCATATAATTATGTAGCCAAAATGCGCAAACTTTATAACCAAACTGCTGGAAATCAGGGTGCTTTTGTGGTGGCGACGAATGCTTCGTTTGGAATTGACAATGAATTTGCTGACCAGCACGAAGTCTGGTGCGCAGTTTATGATTCACTCGGAAAAGTAGGCGTTTTGTCCGTCGGAGCGACCGCAAATCAAAATGTAGACGTTGACAAAGTTGGGGATATGCCAACAACATGCTCATCAGAATATTTAATTACCGTAACCAATCTTGACAAAACGGATAAAAAAGTCAACGGTTCAGGCTATGGTAAAAAGTACGTTGACCTCGCCGCGCCGGGTCAGGATACTTACACAACTACTTTGAATGGTGGTTTTTCAACGCTCGGCGGCACTTCGGCGGCCACGCCGCACGTCACCGGGAGCATCGGATTGTTGTACAGTCTGGGTTGCGAAACGATTGCTGCCGATTCAAAAAGCAATCCGACGGCCTGCGCTCGACGGTTTCGGGATTTGATTTTTTCGAGTATTTCAAAAAATTCAACATTGACAGAAACCGTCACCGGCGGACGGCTTGACCTTGGCGGGGCGATGGAAAATGCAGTCGAATATTGTGGTGGCTCGTCGGGGCCGATGGAGATTTTTAAAGTGACACCAAGTTTTGGGCGGGTGGACAAAGTGTCGGTGAGTTTTGAAACGCCAGATTACGCGACCTATACTTTTCGGATTTTCAACACTTTGGGTCAATTGATGTGGGAAGAAAAAGTAGTTCCCGAACCATTTGGGCAAAAAATCTGGTATTTCAACCCATTCAACTGGGCGGCAGGCATGTATTTTATCACCTTAAATCGCGGCAGAAAACAGGTGGTTGAAAAATTTTTAAAACTTTAAATTCAGTTTGGAAAAATAAGGCAACTTTTTTTACCTTTGCCCGCCCGAAAAACAGGCATGGCTCCGTGGCTCAATGGATAGAGCATCTGACTACGGATCAGAAGGTTAGAGGTTCGAGTCCTCTCGGAGTCACTAAAAAATTTTAAACGCCTGAAATTCGAGAGTTTCAGGCGTTTTTTCAAGTTAACTATCAGATTTTAAATAGAAAAACATCATGTCGAAAGTATGTGATTTGACGGGCAAAAGACCGATCTCCGGCAACTACGTTTCGCACTCAAACCGCAAAACCAAGCGTCGTTTTCTGCCAAACCTGCAAACGAAGAAATTTTTCATCCCCGAAACCAATGAATGGGTAACCCTTAAAGTTTCGATGGCTGCACTTCGGACAATTTCAAAATTGGGGATTCATTCCTATTTGAAAAAATTGGAAGCAAAAGGTGAAATCTCTTTTTTCAACGAAGTAGGCTGCTGAGGAAAATCAAAACTATCAATCGAAAATTTTTTAACTAAAAAATTATGGCAAAGAAGTCAAGAGGCAACCGCATCCCAGTCATTTTGGAATGCACCGAGCACAAGGCCAGTGGCCAGCCCGGCACCTCGCGGTATGTCACTCAAAAAAACCGGAAAAACACACCGGGACGGATTGAATTGAAAAAATACAATCCGATTTTGCGGAAAATGACCACCCACAAAGAAATTAAATAAAACATCTCGACCATTCCGGTCGGGAATAAAACAGTCCGAATCATGGCTAAGAAAGTGTCAAAAAATGCCCGTGTTGCGCAGCGTGCTGCTTCCGCGGGTTCCGGCAAAGACCATGTGAAAGTGGTAAAAGCCGTGAAAGACCCCGTCTCCGGGAAATATTCCTACAAACAAATGATGGTTCACAAAGACAAAGTCACTGAGTTCTTTGCCGATGTGAAATAATCATTTTTCGAGGAAAAATAAAAGCGAAGGGCTTCTGGCAAACTACCGGAAGCCCTTTTCTTTTTGGTAATTTCGGATTTGGCGATTTGGGTCGAATCACCAAATATTCAAATCACCACATTATTCGCTCACCGCCAACCAAGCCATCAACCCCGTCCCAGTTTCCAAAGCATCTTCATCAATATCAAAAGTGTTGGTGTGAATGGGCGAAACGATGCCGCGTTCTGGATTGCCCGTGCCGAGCCGATAAAAACAACCTGGGATTTCTTGCGAAAAAAAAGCAAAATCCTCGGCAGTCATCCGCGCTGGCAAATCCACCACTTGATTTTTTCCCAAATATTCGACGGCCCATTTTTTGGCTTTGGCCGTCAATTTTTCGTCGTTCACCAAAAACGGGTAGCCTTTCAAAATTGTAAAATCGCAAGCCGCACCCATACTTTTTGCCATGCCTTCGGCCAATTTTTTCATTTTTCGATGGGCTTCCATCCGCCATTTTTCATTCATCGTTCGGAAAGTGCCTTCCAATTTCACCTCGTTTGGGATGATGTTCGTCGCCCCGCCGCTGGAATTTATTTTTCCAAAAGTCAAAACAGTAGGGATGCCGGGGTCGGCCATCCGCGAAACCAGTTGTTGCAAACCGACGATAATTTGCGCCGCGACGAACACCGGGTCAACACATTCTTGCGGCATCGCGCCATGTCCGCCGCGACCTTTCACCGTGACATAAATTTCGTCAGCCGAAGCCATGTACATCCCAGATTTAAAACCAACAACTCCTGCACGAAGCGGCGGATGAACATGTTGGCCAAAAATCGTGGCTGGCGCAGGGTTT
Source organism: Saprospirales bacterium (assembly GCA_031398055.1). Lineage (GTDB taxonomy): Bacteria > Bacteroidota > Bacteroidia > Chitinophagales > Saprospiraceae > M3007. The sequence continues at coordinate 7,149 of JANNMS010000111.1, forward strand.
TTCAAAACGCCTTCTTTTATCATGATGCTCGCGCCGCCGGGCAGTTTTTCCTCGCCCGGTTGAAAAATCAATTTGACTGTGCCGCTAAAATTTTCGCGCAACGATTGCAAAATCCAAGCCGCGCCGAGCAACGAAGTCGTGTGAACATCGTGGCCGCAGGCGTGCATAACTCCTTGATTCTGAGATTTGTACGGCACATTGTTCGCTTCCGAAATTGGCAATGCGTCCATGTCGCCGCGCAGCGCGACCACTTTTTTGCTGCTCGATTTTTTTCCATGAATCAATCCAACAAGACCTGTCCCGGCGATGCCTCGTTTGTGCTCGATGCCAAATTCTGTCAATTTTTCGGAGACAAATTGACTCGTTTTTATTTCTTGAAATGACAATTCGGGGTGGCAATGCAGGTGTCGACGAATTTCGACGGCCTGCGGTTGGAATTGTTTGGAGAGTTTTCGGATTTGATCTTTCATCTTTTTTTAAAAAAATTTACACGGCAATCAAATGTTTTGCTTGTCCCACCCAATTTTCTTTTTCAATTTTTCGGGGATAAAAACCGAGCAGCGCGTTCATTTCCTGCATTTTTTGGGCATCCCAATTTGCGATTTCTTCAAAATTTTGGACGCCATTTTCTTTTAAAATTTTCTCGGCAAATGGGGTGAGGCCGTTGATAATTTTCAAATCATCGGCCTCGGCGACGCGGAAATTTTCGAAGTCGTTTTCGGAATTCAGCACGCAGTTTTGGCCGTTCGGCGGGAGTTTTTCAATCAACTCCGTTTGCAAATTTTCAATTTCGACCCACGCCATTTCGAGTTCGTGCTCGGCCAAGTTTTTTTCATTTTCAATTTCTGAAACGGCTTCTTCCAGCCCAGCCATGTTTTTTTGCAAAGAAATGAAGTCCAAATTGAGGTGTTTGTAGGCATTTATTTCCTCACGACGTTGATTGAGTTCGCCGGTCAAATAGGCATTTCGAGTGCGGAGGCCGAGAATTTGCTCCTCAAAAACTTGGATTTTTGATTGAAAACCATCGGTCTGTTTTTGAAATTGCTGCATTTGCCGGGCGGCACTTTCGACGGCGTTGATGTGCAAATTTCGCTCGCGGTCGAAGGCTTCCATTTTGGTTTGCAGTCGGGCGAGGTCGAGTTCTGCTTTTTTCAAATCGGCCTCTTTCATATTTTGGCCGGCGTGCAATTGTTCGATTTGGTGGGCGAGGTGCTGCCGTTCCTGGTCTCGGATTTCGAGTTGATTTTCGAGTTTCCGTTCGTGGATGGCCATCCGGATCCACCAACCGACCAAAACGCCGAACGCGGTGGTCAAAGACCAAAATAACCAGAAAAAAGCAGGTGTTTGAGTAAATTCTTGCATTAAAAAATAACAGTTGACGCGCCAAAATTAAGGCATCGTGAAATTTTAAGCAGTGCTGTTTTAAAAACTGGCGGAAAAGGTTCAAAAAAATGTTTCAGTGCATCCATATTTCAGCAGAAAAAATACCTTTGCCTCTGTCATTTCAAAATTTTTTACTCACCAAACTTTTTTGAACAGTGGAATACGGGTTTAACAAGCGGCCAGACGGGGGAGGTTTTAACAGAGAAAACCGCGACCGCGACCGAAATTTTGGCCAACGCCGCGAATTTGGCGACCGCGACAATCGTGGTGGCGACCAGCGGGGCGGCGGTTTTCAACGCCGCGAACCACGCGAACCACGCGAGGATCGGGGCGACCGCGATGAAAGTGTTTTTTCAAAAAGGGTACGGGCAGGCCGCCGCAGAACCTACTTTTTTGATGTTCGGAAAACACGCGGCGAGGATTTTTTCATCACCATCACGGAAAGCACCCGCCGCGAGGACGGTTTTGGCTACCGTCGGCACAAAATTTTTCTGTACAAAGAGGATTTCAACCGTTTTGTGGAAGGTTTGACCGAAGTGGTCAACCATGTCAAAACAGATTTGATGCCCGATTTTGATTACGAAGAGTTTGACCGCCGCCAAGCCGAGTGGGAAGCCTCAAACAAAGAAAACGCGGAAAACGGCGGCGCACCGGACGACCACGATGACCACCCGGAAACCGAAGACCACCACGACGACGACGAAAAAGAAAAAGCACCAGTAAAAATTGCACCGGCGAGCAAGGATGACGACGACATGAATTGGTAAAAAAACGTCCGACCTGCCATTCTTTTCGGGTAAAAATAAAAGTAAAAAACGAGGTGTGTCGTCCAGTGCGGCCACTTCGTTTTTTTTAAATTTGGCATAAAATGGCTGAACAAAAACCCATTTGAAACGTCCAACCATTTTAAAATCACCTTCCCTAACCATCGAATTTTTGAAAGAAAATGGATCTTTTAAAACAACTTTTTAGTGAAAAAGCGGCTGCACAAGCCAAAGAAGTCAAAGAAATCCTGAAAGAACACGGCACCATGAAAGTGGACGAAGTGGACATTTCGCAAGTGTACGGCGGGATGCGCGACATCACTTCCATGCTTTGGGAACCTTCGCTTTTGGATTCCGAAGAAGGTATTCGGTTCCGCGGTTTTTCGATTCCCGAACTCCAAAAACAGCTTCCTGCCGCGCCCGGAGGCAAAGAACCGCTGCCCGAAGGCCTGTTCTGGTTGATGTTGGTCGGCGAAATGCCGACTGCGGAAAACGTGAAATGGCTCACCGACAATTGGGTGCGCCGGGCAAATGTGCCCGACCATGTTTTCAAAGCCATCGAAGCCCTGCCGCTCGATTCGCACCCGATGACCCAGTTTTCCATCGGAATCATGGCGATGCAAAACACCAGCGTTTTTGCGCAGCGGTACACCGCGGGCATGAACAAAAGTGAATATTGGGACGCTACTTATGAAGACACGATGAATATTTTGGCGCGGCTGCCACGCATTGCGGCGTATATTTTTAACCGCGTTTACCGCGGCGGCGAGCAGGTTTTGCCGGATATTTCATTGGACTGGGGCGCAAATTTTGCCCACATGCTAGGTTTCAAGGACGCGGGTTTCAAAGAATATATGCGCCTTTTCTTGACAATTCATGCCGACCACGAGGGCGGAAATGCTTCGGCGCACACGACGCACCTGGTCGGTTCGACTTTGAGCGACCCGTATTTGTCGTTCGCTGCGGCGATGAACGCGCTCGCCGGACCGTTGCACGGCCTTGCAAATCAGGAAGTTGTGCGTTGGATCCAACGAATGAACGAAATTTTGGGCACCTCAAAACCCACCCGCGAACAGATTTCAGAATATGTGAAAAGCACTTTGGCCAGCGGCCGGGTCATTCCGGGCTACGGCCACGCGGTTTTGCGGAAACCCGACCCGCGATTCATGGCGCAGCGTGCTTTTGCGGAGGAAAACGTGCCCGATTCGGATCTGGTAAAAACGGTCTGGAAAATTTTCGACGTCGTCCCGCCCATCCTCGGAGGCATCGGAAAAATCAAAAACCCGTGGCCGAACGTGGATTCACATTCCGGTGCCCTGCTCGTCCATTATGGCATGACGGAGTACAATTATTATACGGTGTTGTTCGGCGTGAGCCGTGCGCTCGGTGTTTTGGCGGCACAATGTTGGTCTCGCGCCCTCGGCCTGCCGCTCGAACGTCCAAAATCGGTGACTACCGAATGGATAAAAGATTTTATAAAAAACCAATCAAAATGATAACTATCGGAATCACCTGCGGCGACATCAACGGCATCGGCCTGGAAGTAATCCTGAAAGCCTTTGCTTTGAAAAACGCAGGAAAATTTTTCAAAATCATCATTTATGGCAGCACCAAAGTGGTGGCCTACCATAAAAATATCATCACCCAGGAAAATATCCAGTTTTACTCCATCAATTCGCCGGAGGAAGCCGAGGCCAACCGTTTTAACATCATCAATTGTTGGCACGACAACGTAAATATTACCCTCGGAAAACCAACGGAAGAAGGCGGACGCTGTGCTTTTGATGCCATCAAACGTGCGACCGACGATTTGAAAAATGGATATTTGGATGCCATCGTCACCGGGCCGATCAACAAAAGTGCGATGCGGATGGCTAAATTCCCGTTCGTCGGCCACACCGAATACATGACCAAAGAACTCGGCGACACGGAATCGGTGATGCTGATGGTCAGCGACAATTTGCGCGTCGGGCTGGTCACGAACCATTTGCCCATCAAAGACGTGGCGAAAGCCATCACCCGCGACAAGGTTTTTAAAAAAATCATCGTCATGGCCGAGACCCTCAAAATTGATTTCGACATCAACAAACCGACCATCGCCGTTTTGGGGCTCAACCCGCACGCCGGCGACGAAGGTGCGATTGGCGACGAAGACGATAAAATCATCCGCACGGCCATCGAAGATGCAAAAAATCGAGGCGTTGCAGTTTTTGGCCCGTACCCTGCCGACGGATTTTTTGGGTCGTCGCAGCACGTGAAATTTGACGGCGTTTTGGCGATGTACCACGACCAAGGTTTGGTGCCGTTCAAAACTTTGTCGTTCGGCGCGGGCGTGAATTACACCGCAGGTTTGGCCGCAGTCCGCACCTCGCCCGACCACGGCACGGCTTACGACATCGCCGGAAAAGGCGAGGCCGACGAAGGTTCGATGATGAAAGCCGTTTTTCTGGCCGCCGACATCGTTCGGAATCGAAATGAATATTTGGAAATGCACGCCAACTCGGTCGAGCGGCGCAAGCAAAAATCACTGGTCAGCGAAACTGGCGACGATGAAGTGATTGAAAATGTTTTGCTGGAAGAGTAGTTTTTTTAAAAACGTCAGAATCAGAATTTACTGAATTTTAGGATTTTCAAAATGACAACCAATTTTGAAAATTCTAAAATTCAGTAAATTCTGATTCTGACGTTTTCTATTTCTGCGAACCCAAAATTTTCTGCTCAATCGAAGTCGTCGAATAACCATCCACAAAAGGCAAACTCCGCACCGCGCCGCCATTTTTCAAAACCAAATCTGCGCCCACAATTTGCTGCGGCTGCCAATCCCCACCTTTTACCAACACGTCGGGCAGTATTTTTTCAATCAAATTTAAAGGCGTGTCCTCTTCAAAAATGATGACCGCATCCACAAATTCTAGCGAAGCGAGGGCAAAAAGCCGCGTCGCTTCGTCATTAATTGGCCGATTTTGACCTTTCAATCGGCGGACGGAAGACGCAGAATTCATGCCGACCACCAATTTGTCTCCCAAATCTCGCGCCGCGGCGAGGTAATGCAAATGCCCAAAATGTAAAATATCAAAACAGCCGTTTGTGAAAACGACCTTTTTCCCGACCTGCCTCCAATTTGAAATTTGGGTTTCCAAAGTTTCGGGACGGAGGATTTTTTTTTCTATTTTTGAAAAATGGGTCATCCAGAAACGGCAGTTTTTTTATTTAAAATTGGCAACAAAATCAAGGCAAGACACCCCGCCACGATATTGTAAAAAATCTGAATCGCAAAAAACGAGATGTTCGCGTACGAAAAACCATCGCCGCCGTCGATGCCATAAATTGCCAACGCCGCGATGCAAAGTGCATGAAAAGTACCCATCCCGCCCGGCGATGGAATCAAAAAACCGAGCGTTCCGAGCACAAAAATCATCAAAGCGGCCTGCAAATCGAGGTGCGCAGTCGGCGGAAAAGCGTACAAACCAAACACACATTGCAGGAAAAACATCACCCAAATCCCGATGGAGTAAAACCAAAACCAGCCCGGTTTTTCCAAACTAAAAACACTTCGCAAACCAGCATGAAAACCTTCCAGTAAGATGATAACTTTTTGAAAAACAGGGAGTTGCAGCAGTTTTTTTCTAAAAATAAAAAACAAAACCACGCTCGCCGCGCCACCAAAAAGCAGAACTTGAAAAATCGGATTCGACATCAAACCGCCGCTGGATTGGCCATTGCCAGACGTTGAATTTTTTGAAATAAAATCCAACAACACCCCGCCCTGCAACAAAAACGCCAGCCCGATGGCCAGCAGCAAACATAAAAAATCTATCATTCTATCCAAGACCATCGTACCCATCACTTTTTCGAGGGGGATTTTTTCGTACTTCGCCAGCGAACCCGCCCGCACCACTTCGCCGATTCTTGGGAAACCGAGATTGGCAAAATATCCGAGAAAAATGGTGAGCAACGAATTGCTGAATTTCACCGGGTGGCCAATCGGCGCGAGCATCATTTGCCAGCGGCGCGCCCGGAAAATATTGCTCACCGTGAACGCGACCATCACCAAAAACATCCACCACAAATTGATGGTCGAAAAGTCGTCGAGCAGTTTTTTTATCAAACTGCACTCGCCAGGTGGCACGCCGTCGAGTTGGCATTGGGCTTGGAAAGCGGCATTTTGACTGCGGAAAACCAGCCATAAAATGGCACTGCCCAAACCGAGAAAGCCGAGAAATTGTAGGATTTTTTTTAAAGAAGAAGGCATAATTTAAAGGAAAAATAGGGCGGCAAAGGTGGGGAAATTTGGACGGTTAACTATTTTTTCAAAACATTTTCCACCGCCGAGCGCACATTTCCATATTTCAAAAGTAAAGTTTTTGCGGCCTCGTAATTTTTCAAATCGGCCAATTGCATCACCATTTTCACGCCTCGGTCTACCAATTTTTCATTTGACAATTGCATATCCACCATTTTGTTGTCCTTCACCCGACCGAGCGCGACCATCACGGAAGTCGAAATCATGTTCAAAACTAATTTTTGCGCCGTGCCTGCTTTCATCCGCGAACTGCCGGTAATAAATTCTGGCCCGACGACCACAACTATCGGAAAATCAGCAACTTGTGAAAGCGGCGAACCCGGATTGCAAGAAATACTGCCCGTCAAAATCCCATTTTCACGACATTTTTTCAAACCAAAAACAACATACGGCGTCGTCCCAGAAGCCGCGATGCCCAAAACCACGTCATTTTCATCAATTCCGTGCGCCTGCAAATCTGCCCAGGCCTGCTCCGTGCTGTCCTCTGCATTTTCGACGGCTTTTCGGATGGCCGTGTCGCCGCCAGCAATCAATCCGACGACCCAGCCGGGCGGCGCACCAAAAGTTGGGGGAATTTCGGAAGCATCCAGCACGCCCATCCGACCGCTCGTGCCTGCGCCGATGTAAAAAAGCCGCCCGCCGTTTTTCATTTTTTCAATAATTTGAACGACCAATTTTTCGATTTCGGGGATGACTTTTTCCACAGCCAGCGGCACAGTTTGGTCTTCGCGGTTGATGTTGGTGAGCAGTTCGAGTGCCGACATTTTTTCGAGGTGGCGATATTTTGAACTTGATTCTGTTATTTTTTCCATTTCAAAAAGATTGTTTGTCAAAAATTTAGCTAAAAAAATGTGCAACCGTCCGTCGGTTTCTTAAAATTGCGTGGCAAAAGTAGCCCCGTTTGTCTTTTTGAAAAATTACCTTCGCCAAGTTATTGGACGCCAGATTATGGACATTGGACTTTGGACAATTGTCGATTCCAACGTCCAAAATCCAATCTCCTAAAAAATGAAAGAAACCCGCTGGACAACACTCCCTGCCGACGAAAGTGCCGTGACGCATTTGCAGGAGACCTTGAAAATTGACCGGATGTTTTGCCGGTTGCTGGTGCAGCGGGGCGTGAAGACTTTTGACGAGGCACGGCAGTTTTTTCGCCCGTCGCTCGACAATTTGCACGACCCTTTTTTGATGGCCGACATGGACAAAGCGGTGGCGCGACTTTCACAAGCCATTGAAAATGAGGAGCGTATCTTACTTTATGGCGATTACGATGTGGACGGGACGACGAGCGTGGCGTTGATGTATTCGTGGCTTTCCAATTTTCACTACAACTTAGATTATTACCTGCCCGACCGCGAAAAAGAGGGTTACGGCATTAGTTTGGCGGGCGTCGAATATGCCCGCGAGACGGCTTGTCCGCTCGTGATTGCGATGGATTGCGGCATCAAATCGCACGCGGCAGTGACTTTGGCCAATACTTATGGCATTGATTTTATCATTTGCGACCACCATTTGCCGGAAGGAGGCCTGCCCGATGCTTTCGCAAATGTGGATCCGAAACGCCCCGATTGCCCGTACCCTTTCAAAGATTTGAGCGGTTGTGGCATCGCTTTCAAATTGGCACAGGCCTACGCCCAACAAAACAACGTCCCGGTGGACGAACTCGAACATTTGCTCGACCTCGTAGCCGTCAGCATTGCCTGCGACATCGTGCCGATGGTCGGCGAAAATCGGACGATGGCGCATTTTGGTTTGCAACGGCTCAACCGCGAGCCGCGCGTCGGTTTGTGGGCTTTGATCCAACGTTGTGGGAGGACTTTTCCATTGACCGTCAGCGATTTAGTGTTTGGTTTGGGGCCTTTGATAAATGCCGCCGGGCGGGTCAGCGATGCCCGCGAAGCGGTGAAAATGATGATTTCTGCCGACAAACAATCGGCTTTGGACAATGCAAATATGCTCGTCCAACGCAATTTGCAACGCCGCGAAGTGGATTTTGAAACCGTGAAAATCGCGCGCCACCGAATCACTTCCGAGCCTGTTTGGAAAGACCGGCGGAGCATCGTGCTGTTCGACCCGGATTGGCACAAAGGAATTATTGGCATCGTGGCGAGCCGTTTGTCCGAAGAATTTCACCGCCCGACGGTCATTTTGACACAGTCCGACGGGCGGGTTTTTGGTTCGGCGCGGTCGGTTCCGGGGTTCGATTTGTACGCCGCGCTCGAAACTTGCGAGGCACTTTTTCATTCTTTTGGCGGCCACGCGCACGCGGCCGGGGTGCAAATGGCTCCCGAAAATGTGGTTTTGTTTGATGAAAAATTTGAAATGCTGGCCAAGCAGGGCATCAACCGAGAAATCGCAACGCAGGTCGTGGAAATCGCCGGAGAGTTGAATTTTGAACAAATCAATGAAAAATTTTGGAAAATACTGCGGCAGTTCGCCCCGTTCGGGCCGCAAAATATGAACCCGATTTTCGTGGCGCGAAACGTGGTGGACACTGGAAAATCGAGGTTTTTGGACAACAACCATGTCCGGTTTGCCGTCCGGCAGGAAAGCAGCGGCAATGTTTTGGGTGGGATTGGTTTTGGTTTGGGTAAAACTTTCACGCTGCTGCGCGACAAAACTTTTGACATCGCCTACAATTTGCAGGAAGAAAACTGGCGCGGCGAGCGGATTTTGAGTATGATGGTGAAGGACATTCGTTTGGCAAGAAAGTAAAAAACCAATTTAAAAAAATGAAAAAAATCTTTATCACCATTTTCATTTTCGTGCTGGCGACGGCTCTTCGGGCGCAGCGAAATGTCATCTTAATTATTGCCGATGATTTGGGCACGGATTACCTCGGTTTTTACGAAGACCACGCGGACACCGCCGCCGTGCCGAACATCCGAAAATTGCTGAAAAACGGCGTTCGTTTTACGAATGCCATGTCCAATCCAGTTTGCTCGGCGACTCGCGCGGGCATTTTGACAGGTCAATATAGTTTTCGCACGGGCGTCGGCGGCATTGTCGGTGCGGGGTCGGGGACATTGAATATCAACGAGTTAACTATTCCGCGACTCCTGAAAATTTACAAACCAAACGGTATCGGGACAGCCAACTGCGGAAAATGGCATCTCCACAATCCCATGCCTGCCACAAATTTGAACAACCCAAACACGATGGGTTACGACCTTTTTTCGGGCATTTTTATCGGAGCGTTGCCCAATTATTTCAATTGGACAAAAGTGACAAACGGCGTTTCGGCGACGGTGACAAATTACGCGACGACCGAGACGGTGAACAATGCGATTTCGTGGATTCAAACCCAAAATCAGCAGCCATTTTTCTTGTGGCTGGCGTTCAACGCACCGCACGCGCCCTACCATTTGCCGCCGGCCGGGCTGCATTCGTACACCACTTTACCCGGCACGCAGCAGCACATCAACCAGAACCCAAAATTGTATTTCAAAGCATCGCTCGAAGCACTCGACCACGAAATCGGACGGCTTTTTGACTCGCTCGAAGCCAAAAATTTGATGGACAGCACTGACATCATTTTTATCGGAGACAATGGAAATACCATTCAAACTGCCCAAATAACAAATACCAGCCGCGTAAAAGGAACGATTTATCAATATGGCATCCACGTTCCGTTCATCATTTCTGGGCCGTCGGTCGTTGCGCCTGGTCGGGTCAGCGATGCGCTGGTGAACACGGTAGATTTGTTTGCCACGATTTTGGAAATGACTGGTTTTGCAGATTGGCAAAGCCAAATTTCTACGGGAAAACCAGTGGACAGCCGCAGCATTTTGCCCATTTTGAAAAATGAAAATGACAAAATCCGCGATTGGGTTTTTACCGAAATTTTCACAAACACGCCCGACGCCGACAACGGAAAAACGATGCGAAATCTCGATTTCAAACTGCTCCGATTCGATGATGGCCGCGAAGAACTTTATCATTTGTCAGCCGACCCGGACGAATCGAACAACCTTTTGGCTGGCAATTTGAACGCCGTCGAATTGGCCAATTATCAATATTTGTGCAGCGAAACGACAAATTTGGTGGGCAGCGGCTCGTTTTGCAATCCAGTCGTCGGGACAGATTTTTTAGATGAAAATGGCTCGGTTTCGGTTTTTCCCAATCCATTTTCGACGCGCATTTTTTTAAAAAATGCTTCTGAAAATGATTGGTTTGAAATGTCAAATTCTTTTGGGCAGATCCTTTTTTCTGGAAAAAATATTGAAAAAGAAGATTTTTCAAAACTGCCGAGCGGCGTTTATTTTTTGAAAATTGCGGGCAAGTTTTCAAAAATCATAACTGTTTACCACTGAGATTTTTTTTACCACAAAGTCACAAAGGAAACATAAGGTATTGATTTTTACCAACTTATGTTTCCTTTGTGTCTTTGTGGTAAAAAAATATTGTGGTAAATAAATCTAAAATTGAAATTTTATGCGTCTGTCGCTACTCGTTTTTTCTCTCGTTTTTCAATTGGTTTCGCTCTGGTCGCAAACTTTTTCCAGCACCGTCAACCAAGCAATCCCCGACGACGGGAGCCTCGTTTTTTTTGAAATCGAGGTCAGCGGCCTGCCCGATGTGATTGATACTTTATTTGGCCTCGAACAAGTTTGCGTGAACCTCACCCACACTTACGATGAAGACATGACCGTAAAATTGGAAGCACCGAACGGCCAAATCATCATACTTTTTGCCGGTGTCGGTGGTGCTGGACACGATTTTTTGAATACTTGCGTCGCGGGCGAGGGTTTGATTTTTGGCCAAAATTCTGCGCCATTTTCGGGGACTTTTCAGAGTTACGGCGTTTTGGGAAATTTCAACAAAGGCCAAAACCCAAACGGCACTTGGAAATTGATTGTCCACGATACTTATGCGTTTGCCGACGCGGGTTTTTTGATTGATTGGAGCCTCACTTTTGGCCAAAAACCGGCCTTGCCATTTTTCTATCATTCGAGCGATTTGCCCATCGTCAAACTCACGACGCTCGACCAACCGATTGGCGACAATCCAAAAGTGCCCGTTTTGATGCAAATTGTCGACAACGGCGCGGGCATCCGCAATTTTGCCAACCAGACAAATTTTGTGTACGAAGGAAAAATTAGGACCGAATGGCAGGGATTTACCGGGCCATATTATCCAAAGAAAAACTATGATTTTGAAATGGTGGACGATTTTGGAAACGAATTGGACACCACGATTCTTGGAATGCCCCGCGAAAGTGATTGGATTTTCAAAGCCGAATTTCTCGACCACACTTTGATAAAAAACACGGTTGCCTACGAAATGGCGCGCCGGATGGGTGGTTACGCGCCCCGCACGACGCCCTGCGAAATCGTGCTCGATGGCGAATATTTGGGTGTTTATTTTTTGACGGAAAAAGTAAAACGGGACAAAAACCGCATAAATATTGCCAAATTGACCCCGGCAGACACCACCGGAGCGGCTTTGACGGGCGGTTATATTTTTGAAATGAACATCAACGGCGACCCGGCGGACTGGGTTTCGGAATACTTGCCCATCAATTCTGCGACCTGCCCGGCGAACGTGGAATTCAAGCTCGTTTATCCAAAAATCACCAATATCGAGCCGCAACAATTTGAATACATCCGAAATTTCACGGACGATTTTGAGGATGTTTTGCAGGGCAGCGATTTTTTGCACCCCGAAAATGGCTACCGAAAATGGGTGGACGTGGCGACTTTTATTGATTTCCTGATTGTCAACGAATTCAGCATGAATTACGACAGTTATGGCCGCAGCACTTATTTGTACAAAGAAAAAGACACCGACGGCGGCCTGCTCAAAATCGGTCCGCCGTGGGATTACGACCGCGCGATGCCGTATTTCAACCCTGAACTATTGGAACTTTGGGTTTGGAAAAGGACGCACGATGGTTGGCCGTTCCCGTTTTGGTGGTCGCGGATGTGGGAAGACCCAACTTTTCGCCAACAATTGGCTTGCCGATGGGGCAATTTGCGGGAAAATGCGCTGGCTACCGATGCCTTCCAAATTTTTATTGATTCGCTCGGCTTGCGTTTGGGCGAGTCGCAGCAGCGAAATTTTCGGATTTGGAACGACCTCGGTGGCTTGACTTATGAAGCGCACCTCGACACGATGAAATCTTTTATCGCCCGCCGATTGCTTTGGATTGACTCGACTTTGGCTGTGGAAAAGCCGTTGGCCACGTTTTCTGCCGAGAAAAATGGGGGAAATGAAGCGTTTTGGACGTTTTTGGCGAGCGACTCGACTGCCCAAAATTATCTCTGGGATTTCGGTGACGGAAGCAACTCGACCTTGCAAAATCCTGTGCATCAATATGTTACGGGCGGAATTTACACCGTCAATTTGACCGTTGGATTTGGGCAAAACTGCACAGCGAGCACAAAAAAGGAGATTGATTTTGAATATTTGGATGCCTCGGCGGAGGCTGATTTTCCGGGGGAAATTTTTCCAAACCCATTTTCCGACCATATTTATTTGAAAAACATCCCCAAAAATGCAGTTTGCGAATTGGTAAACACAGTCGGCCAAATCGTTTTTTCTGGAAAAAATATTGAAAAAGAGGATTTTTCGAATCTGCCGAACGGTGTTTATTTTTTGAAAATTGCGGGCAAATCAGAAATCAAAATGATAAAAGTTTGAAATTTCAATTTGAAAATTAGGGGTGCCTTTTCAAAAAAATCCTCTCAAAACGGCCTTCTCCCACCAATCCCCGACGGCGGCTTATTATTTCCATCTCCTTGGTTTTCAGCCCCTTCTGAAACATTTCCATCCAAAAACCGCCAGCGAATCCCAATCCGAAACGCGGCAGGCGGCTGCGGATATCGGAGTGTTTGATAAAACGGCGTGGTCTTGTCCCAAAACAAATTCGACACATTTTCAAATCGAAAAAACACCCGAAAATTCGAAACTTTGAAAGCCACAAAAGCATCCAGCCAAGTGTACGGTTTGGGGTTCGGGATGGAATCGGCGGTCAAATAAAACTGCCAAACCACGGGTTGATAACCGTCGGGCGCAAAACTTCCATTCGTCCGAAAATCCACTCCGGCATCAAAAAGCATCGCTTTTTTAAATATTTTCCCTGAAAAATAGAGGCTGTTTTTGGAAAACCATTTGGGCAAATGCAAAACGGCGGCGCGGTTCGTGGTTTGAAAAGCAAGCGTGTTGTCAAAATGAAAACTTCCAAAATGGAGATTTTCGCTGGCCGAAATTTGTGAAATTTGAACCGGCTGAGTCGTTTGCGTGGCACGAGCGTTGGCATCAAAATAGATAAAATTATTGATCAAAGTCGTCTGCCCGGTCATTTCAAAACCAATCGCAGGAATCGCATAACTCGCTGACAATGAATTTTCTACAGGTTTTTGAAAGTCATTTTGCCAAATCAAACGCTTGCTGACAAACACTTTTTCCGAAAGCAAACTCGGCGGAAAACGTTGACTCAAAAGTCCTGCGCGAAACTCCCCGGCCTTGCCAAAATTGAGTTTCAATTTTCCAGAAATTTGATATTCCCCAATATTTTTCAAAACGCCCAAATTGCCGTTTGCCGAAAAATCAATCTTTTCCGACGGACTGAATTTCAAATCCCCAGTCAAAAAAACATTCGAAAAAACCGTCAATTCCGGCTCCTGCCAAACCCGATAAAACCACCGATGCAACAATCCGACGGCCAATCTGTCCGCCGAGCGGCCATCTTTTCGAGGTTTGAAAGTGGCGAGCGACAACTGGTTTTCCACTTTTTTTATCTCCAAAAAATGCCGGATGCCCCGGTCGTCCACGTTGAAAATGCCAAAAGCGGTGTCGTTTTCTAAATTTTCATCGGCAAATTTGTACGATTGCCGACTCCAATCCATCGTGTGTGAAAGCACCAATTTTCGCCCTGCCCGACCGATTTGCCCGGCAGAATCCAATTTGTCGCGCCCCGCAATTTTCAAATGATGCACCAACCGCGCATCCCAACCTGCGTGTCGGGAAAGCGCTTTTTCGTCCGACCAACGAACCAAAATGTCAGTCGGGCCAGAAATATTACTCGCGTTGCCAAAATCAGAATCATCCAAAATTCCGCCGTTTTCTTCTTGTTTTGAGGTGTTTTTTACAAAAATCAGGAACACATCGTACCGTTTCCCAATTGGCAACCAACCACCGACGGCCAATGCATTGTGTTTTGCACGTTGATATCGGTACTGCCCGAGTTGGTTGATGTTTCTAAAATCCAACGAAAAATTCAGTCCACCCGTAAAAGTTCGGGCAAATCGGGCGGCAAATTCGCCATCGTCCTGCTTCAAACCCCGCGAATATCGAACATCGGAAAGCGACTTTGCGTTTCTGTAAAATTTCAAATTTTCAGGCCGCGCGAGGTACAAATCATTGGCATGCACGCCCGCGTCGAAACCCAGCCGAGGCCGCGTTTCAAAAAAAAGCGGGCGGGCAGCCGTGCCGAGGTTTCCAAGATTTCCAAAATCGATTTTTTGCCGTCGGGCGGGGTCGTATTGCCGAAAATTGGCGTCGGGCAAAGTGTCAGGGTCGGGCGTGGAAATTTCCGGCGAACCGGACAACACAAAATTTATTTTAGAAAAATCAGCAGGCGGCGTGCCCGGTTTTGGCCGGACAGAGGTGGAACTCGCGGCGGTCGGCTGCTGCCCGAAAACCGAAGTTAAATGATTGAAAATCAGGAAAATAAGCAACAAAAGGTTTCGAATTTGTCTGCCCGGAATTTTAGTCATGTAAAAAATTTGAGTGTTGGATAAGTTTTAAAAGGCATTTCAACTTAACTTTTTTGGTGATAAAATCGCTGTCAATCTCGGTCAGTCAATCAAAATTTTAACGCAAATATCTTCATTCCATGCGTGCAACCAACAAAAAAGCCACCCCGCAAAAAACGAAGTGGCTGATTTTTCACACAATAAAATGGGAGGGCTTCCCAGAAAAAGATTGGTTAACTGTTACTTCTCGATTCAATGTAGTTGCCGTTGATTGTTTTGGTAGGTCAAAGGTGAAAAATCAATCGCAAACGGCAAAAAATTTGGTCGGAAAGTTGCGGTTTCGGGTTTTCACTCAAATTTCCAGTGCAGCCCGACCACAAAATTTCGCCCCGGCGAATTGATCCCGCTCGCAAAAACGCGGTAATTCAAATCCAAAATATTTTCCACCGCAGCCTGCACGCGCAGCCGTTTTCCAAAATCTCGTCCGCCCCGCAAATTCCAAACCGCCCAACTCGGCATACCCTCCGGCGTGGCATATTGCTGATTGTCCTCGCCTGACGGCGAATAATCTGCAATTTTTTTCCAGCCATTAAAAAGCACGTCGGTTTCGACTTGCCACATCGTTTTTTCATACCCAAAACGCACATTTCCAACCAATGGCGGAACGTGGTCGAGCGGCACGCCATCCGTTTTGTCCTTTCCTTTTGTGTACATCAAATTGCCGGAAAGTCGAAAATTTTCTGCAAAACGAACCTTCCCACGCATCGAAAAACCAAAAACTTCGGCTTTCGCAACATTCGTTGAATGAACCGGCGCGAGGGTGTCGCCACCAAAAACTATAAAGTTTTGACCGTTGTAAGTTGTTGACCGTGTGGCGATTGCGTTATTTAAAGTGCTAAAAAAAACAGTCCCGCTGATTTCTGCAACTTGCCCAAATTGTTGGCCAATCGTAATTTCTCGGTGAAAAACTTGCTCCGGTTTCAAATCAGAATTTGGGATGTTCAAAGTGTTGTTGGCATTTTCAAAAATCTTGCTCGCGTCGTCAATATTTGGGTTCCGAAAACCCGAACTGACCATCGCCGCCGCCCGAAAACCGGAAGGCAAATTCGAAACGAGACCGAGGTTGAAATTCAAAGAATTGGAAGATTGCCGCACGTCGCGCAGGTTTTCGATTTCAAAAAAACGTGGGTCAAATTTCACATCCATGTTCACGGAACTAAACCGAAGACCGTCGTTCAAAATCAGTTTTTTTCCAAAAATTTCCCAAGTGTGGGATGCGTAAATGCCTGAGGTTGAATACGTTCCGTCGGCGTAGCGCGGCGAAAGTGGGGAGGTTTCATCGGTGTTGATGTTCCGCAATTTGCCCTCGCTTTCCAAATCGTTCAGCACCCATTCCGCGCCGTACCGGACTTCGTGTTTGCCAAAAATTTTATAAAAATCAAGGTTGGCAGAAAGAACATCCAATTTTTCGACCCGCTCGTTTCGAGTCGCGGAATTGAGCCGCCGGTCGAGGCGGCTTTCCTCGATTTTTTGAAAGGCTGGCGTGAAACGAATCATGTCCGCAAATTTTTTATCTGCCTGATATTCAAGTTGATACGATGCCAAAACCCGTTTTTGCGGCCCATAAAACCATTCCGAAAATCGCGGTTTTCCACCTGAAATTTCAGTCAAGCGGTCATATCTCGGCACGTCGGACGAGGTCGAAAATTGAAAATTCAAATGGTGCCGGAAGCCGCCGCCGGGCGCGAAAAGCAGTTTTTCCAAAATATCAACCTGCCGGTAGCCCGAAAATTTTTGCAAATCCGGGTTCGAATTTTTGAAAACAGAATCCTTGCCGTTCATCCGTTCGACATAAAATGGCTTATCGCCAAAATTTGGATAATTTTTCAAATCGCTTTTTCCAGAGTGCAAATCGCCAAAATCGTTTGCGGTGATTGAAAAATAATTTGCCCATTTTTTGCCGCCGAGGTTCAAATTCGCGTTGGCCGTCGTACCCAAATTTGCCGAGGAAAACCGCAAAAAACCACCCGTTTTGACTTCCATTTTTTCGGAAAAACTCAAATTTGGGCGTTTTGTAAAAACAGAAATCACGCCGCCGATGGCGTCCGTTCCGTAAATTACCGATCCCGCGCCGTGCAAAACTTCGATTCGGTCGAGCGAATTTGGGTCGAGCGTCATCACATTTTGAAGGTGGCCGGAGCGATAAATCGCGTTGTTCATCCGCACGCCATCCACGACAATCAAAACTTTGTTGGCCTCAAAACCACGAATCACCGGGCTGCCGCCGCCCTGCTGCGATTTTTGGACAAAAACTTCCCCAGAATTTTGGAGCACATCGGCGGTGGTTTGCGGGCTGATTTTTTGGATTTGCCGCGCCGAAATCACTTCGATTTGGTTGGGCAAATCGCGTTTTTGCTCCGCCGTTTTGTTGGCCGAAATCACGATTTGTTGCAATGAATCATTCAATTCATTTTGTGAAAAAAGCATTTGCGCGACCGCCAGAAATATAAAATTGAAAAGAATTTTTTTCATTGGAATAGATAAATGGGCAACGGTCAGCGACTGCCAACTCGTTGCAAAATGATTGAAAATTAAATGTTTTTGGAAAAAAAGTGGCTTAAACCATGTCCGGTGGTGGCTCAAAAATTTTCAGAAAACGACTTTTCAGCCTTTCTGAAAAATGAAAAAAAGGTTTTTGAAAACCGTTTTTGGTAAAATTTTTAAATGAAAAATTTTGTGGCGGCAAAAAATGATCAGCCAAAAAGCGGGCAAGTTGTTTTGAAAAATCGCTTCCACCGCTGGGCAGGTTTTCATCTGTCGGAGAAAATATTTTCCCTAATTTTTTTAAGAATTTTTGCTCGTGGAAATCTCGATGGGCTGTGACCAAAACCGAATCACAGGGCAGGTTTTCTATTTTTTCAAAATCAAAAAGCATCCCGTCGTGCCAAAATTCGCGGCGGTCGAACCTCATTTTTTCAAAGTCTTTTTTCAAAAAACGGAACACCGAAACTTCATTTTTCGAACTGCCAATTTCAGAAAAACTCAATTTTCGAACCCCCATCAAACCAGCCCACGGCACCAGCCACCAGGCCAAGAATTGGCAAAGAAAAAGGGCGAGCAAGAAAAATGCAAAGCGATGTTTCATTCTTTTTTGGCTAAAAAACGGGTCGAAATTAGTCGTCAAATAAATTTTTTCCGCCAAAAACTTGATGTCTGTTTTATCGAAAAAGTAAATAAGCCTCCTACTTTTTGAAAAACGCATCCAACAAAAAAACCAACGAAGCCATGCTCGCCGAGCCCAATTCCAACTCCCGTTGATTGACCACTTCAAAAACATCCGCAGCCGTGTGGTGAAAATCAAAATATCGCTGCGAGTCGGGCGAGTAGCCACAAAGCAACCCTTTTTGGTTTTTCAACGGGGAAATGTCCGAGCCAGTGCCACCTTTTTTCAACTCCAAATTGTACGGTTTTAAAATGCTGGAAAATGACTCGACAAATTCCATGAACCCCGGTAAAACTTCCGTTTCTGCATCAAAACCAAATCCGCGCGGCGTGAAACCACCCGCATCGCTTTCGATGGCGCAGCGGTGAAAAATGCCCTTTCCCTTTTCTTCTTCTGCATATTTTTGGCCACCGCGCAGTCCGTTTTCTTCGTTCATAAATAAAACAGCGCGAATCGTGTGCCGCGGCTGGTAGCCTGTTTTTTTCAAAAGCCGCAAAACATCCATGCTTTGCACCACGCCCGCGCCGTCGTCGTGCGCGCCCTGCCCGACATCCCAACTGTCCAAATGACCGCCGACGAGCAAAACTTCTTTCGGAAATTCCGAACCACGAATCTCTCCGATTACATTGTAGGACAAAACATCAGGCAAAGTTTGGCAAGCCATTTTTACAAAAACAGTCGCTTTTCCTTCGTCGCGCAGCAGTTTCGACAATTTTTCAGCTGCCAAAGTGCTGATAGCCGCCGCCGGAATCAAAGTAAAACTCGAGTCGTACCTAACCGTTCCGGTGTGCGGAAAATCGTCAATTTTCAAAGTCATCGAACGAACGAGCACAGCCACAGCTCCGAATTTCGCCGCACGCGATGCTCCGTGAACCCGTTGGTCAACCGCCCCGCCGTAGGCCTCAAAAGTCCTGATTTTGGTCGGATCCATCGGTCGGTTGAAAAAAACGATTTTTCCACGGATGCCCGCTTCGCCCAATTTTTCGAGGGCATCCCAACTTTTCACCTCGACCACCGGGGCATAAATTCCTGAAATCCCCGTGCCGACCGAGCCGCCGAGTGCCAGCGAATTCAAATCAAAACTGCCTGCCGACGCAGAATTTATCACCCGAATTTGCTCCGCCTCGCCACGAATCCAGTGCGGAACCATCACTGGTTGCAACCAAACAGAGTCCAAACCGAGCGTGTCCATCACCGATTTTGTCCATCGGACGGCCTGTTCAGCCCCGGTGCTGCCGCTCAATCGGTGGCCGATTTTGTGGCACAAATCATCCAACCAAAAATAACACCGGCCATCGGTCAAAGCCGCATCGTGGATTTTTTTGACAAAAACAGCCTTGTCCAAGGTGTCGTTTGATTGACAAAATATAGAATTTTTGGGTGTAAAAATTACACAAAGGGGGAGGGCGAGTTTCAGCCAAAATTGAGGGGTGCAAAAGTGATGTCTCATAACCAAATCCAAATTTAATTGTGGAATGAATTGAAAAAAATAAAAATACAGGTTCGATTTTCTATCTATTGGGTTATAATTATTCTGAAACGGGCAAATTAGGGAAATGTATTTTTCAGAGAAGAACCACCGGTTCAATGTAAAAACCCGACACTTCGAAAAAAAAGTTGAAAAAAAAGTTGAATACCTTTTTGTTATTTCGACACAAAGTCATTTATCTTTGTATCACGAAAAACGAGAGAACGATTTATATCGGAAAAAATAATTTGGTTTTATTTGGTTAGGGCTGAGGTAGTGCTGTGGTGGCGCTACCTCTTTTTCTTTGTGCCTAACCCTATTTCAGGTTTCAAACTGATGTTAAGTTGATAACTCAATTCGCAAAGATATTTACCGATGCCTGCTCTTTTCAGAGATTTTTTGCCCTCGAATTTTCTTTTTTTAGTGTCGCAATTCAAAAATTCGATGGCTTTTTTTTATCACTACTACCCGAGTAGTTGATTTGAGTTTTGCACTTTTTTCAATTAGACAAAGGAAAATTAATTTTTTGTCGAAAAATGAACCGCTTGGCTCGAAAACCCGCTAGTTTGGGAAATCGGTCTGTTTTACTTTGAGGTAATTATTTCCAATTTCTCAATATTGAAATATCTCAATTTCAAAAAAATGCCTTTCCACGAAATACTCCGTATGGCTTTTCAAAACATCCGCGCCAATTTGCTGCGGTCGGTTTTGACTTTGATGATTATTGCTTTTGGCATCATGGCTTTGGTAGGCATTTTGACGGCGATTGATTCAATTGCTGTTTCGCTGAACGATAATTTTAGTGGCCTCGGGGCAAATTCGTTCAGCATCAGTCGAAGTTGGGAAGAGGTCAAAAGCCGAAAAAAAGGAAAAACTCAAAAACAAGGCGATGCGATTCACTACGCCGAGGCGCAAGAGTTTAAAGAGCGCTTCGATTTTCCGGCAAAAGTTTCGGTTTCGTTGTGGGGTTCTAATTTGGCGACGGCGAAATTTGGCGAGGAAAAAACCAATCCGAACATTGGTTTTGTGGGCGTGGATGAAAATTATTTTGAAATCAAAGGCATGGAAATTGAGTTTGGCCGCAATTTTTCAATCCAAGAAATCACGGACGGCGCCGCGAAAGCAGTCATCGGCCAAGAAATTGTCAAAAAACTTTTCAAAGGGAACGCAGGAAAGGCGCTCGACCAAATCATTTTGGTCAATTCCGAGCGGTTTCGGGTCATCGGCATTTTGAAATCGAAAGGAGCTTCGATGGGCAGTTCAGATGATCGGGCGATTTTTGTGCCGTTGCTGCCCATCAAAAATTTGTACGGCGGCGACGATACAGATTACTCCTTATTAATAGGTGTGAAAAGTGCGACTGATTTGGATGCGGCGGTCAGCGAGGCTACCGGTTTGTTCCGACAAGTTCGGCGGTTGCGGCCAGAGGAAGAGGAAGATTTTAGGATTTTTAAAAGCGACAGCCTTGCCACAATTTTGAAGGATAACACCAAAAATTTGCAACTCGCCACAATTGCCATCGGTTTGATGACTTTGTTGGGCGCGGCGATCGGTTTGATGAATATCATGTTGGTCAGCGTGACCGAGCGGACGCGTGAAATCGGGATTTACAAAGCCCTCGGCGCGACGCGGAAAAGCATTTTGACCCAATTTTTGACAGAAGCGATTGTGATTTGCCAAATCGGCGGGCTGGTCGGCATCGCCCTCGGCATTTTGATCGGGAACGGCGTGACGCTGGCGATGGGTGGAAAATTCCTAATTCCGTGGGCGTGGATGTTTTTGGGGTTTGCGCTTTGCATGATTGTCGGGGTGATTTCAGGTTTTTACCCGGCGATGAAAGCGGCGCGGCTGGATCCCATCGAATCACTTCGTTATGAGTGATTTGTTTTTGGTTATTTGGGAATTAGTTATTGGGAAATTGGTTATTGGCATTTGTGTAAAAACCATTTTCCCAATAACTAATTTCCCAATAACCAATTACTGGGTTAATACATCAATCACCGTTTTTACAGAAATAAAAATCGGCTCGCGGCCTTCTTTGGTCACCATCGATTCCGGGTCGTCTTCGTCTTCGCAAACAGCATCTTCGACAAAAGCCAAAAGGTCTTCTTGTTTATAATTTTCAAAAAACGGGTCGAGGCGGTCGCGGAATTTTTTGGCGGTCGTGCCTTCCAAAATTTCATAATTTTTTTCTTCGGCCTCGCCAATTTGATCTTCGCCAACCTCAGGCGTCGTGCCATTTACCTTCAAAATTGACTCCCAAACTATCAAAGCGAGGTATTGCATGAAGCCTTGTTCGTCTTCGGTCAGGAGTTCAAAATTTTCGTCGTCAAAAAGATACGCCGTCAAAACGGGTTGCGACTCGGCGAATGTGGCCATCCGGTTTTCGTAATTAGTATCGGTTAGACTGTCTAATTTTTCGATAACACCATCAATGATTTTTTCAGAAACAAACTGCATTTTATAGTTGGTTGATAAGTTTTTGAATAAAAAAGTTATTGAATTAAGATGCGCTTTCTGCCCGCATCACCGACGCTACACCTTCCACATTTTTCAATAGACGAATAGCCATGTTCAACATATCCGCATTTTGAACAACGACTGACATTTTTCCTTCGAAATAACCGCCGTGCCCGGAAATGGAAAACTCACGGATATTCAATCCTAAATCATAAGAAATTTTTTCTGTCAGATTACGAATCACGCCAACTCCCGTATCAATTCCTTTGATAATCAACTCGGCGACGAATTCAGATTTGACAGAATTACCCCAATCTGCGC
The DNA here is from genome assembly GCA_031398055.1 of Saprospirales bacterium. Classification (GTDB taxonomy): domain Bacteria; phylum Bacteroidota; class Bacteroidia; order Chitinophagales; family Saprospiraceae; genus M3007. The sequence goes on from JANNMS010000111.1 coordinate 29,770, forward strand.
GCACAATTCTATGTCCATATTGACTTAAAATATTGGTTGCATTTGGGCAAGTTGTTCTATGAATAACAGCGGTTTGATTGCTTTTTAAATAAGCAAAAATCGGGTCGCCTTGCACCGGATTACAGCAAATAGGAAATAGAAAAGCATACTTAGTGTTTGTATCTCCGTTTAAAATAATGTCCGATTTTGCAGGTGCGGGCGCAGGTTGTTGAGATTCGGAAATGCGTTCTCCGATAGGAATTTCAGCAGGTTTTTCTATCTCTATTAAAACTAATTTCTGGCCGTCGGCTTTGAAATTTTTTAATAAAGACAAATTAACTTGCTCTAAATAAATAGCACTTAAAAATTCCAATTGGTCTGGATAACCATAATAATAGGCCAAGGTATCCACATTTGGCTCCACCGGGACTTTGAAAGCATTGAGTTTTCTTTCTAAAATCTCTTTTCCATAATCGGCTTGACCACGTTTTTCATCTTTTAAAGCGGCTTTAATTCTTGTTCTGGCTTTGCTGGTGACCACGAATTTCAACCAATCCTCGGTTGGTTTTTGGTTTTTTGAAGTGATAATCTGCACTTGATCGCCATTTCTTAATTTTTCAGAAATAGGCACGAGGCGATTGTCAATTTTAGCGGAAATACATTTGCAACCAATATCCGAGTGGATTGAAAAAGCAAAATCGAGTGGCGTTGCGCCGTCCGGAAGGATTTTCATTTCACCTTTTGGTGTGAAAACATGGACTTCGTTGGCAAACAATTGGCTTTGAAAATCGGCCAAAAACTCCACCGGATTGCTATCGTTTGCTTGTTCCAACGACTCGCGGATTTGGTTTATCCAATTGTCAAAAACATCTCTTTTACTTGTAGATAGGTTTTTGATTCCTTTATATTTCCAATGTGCCGCAAAACCACGTTCTGCTATCGCATCCATTCTTTCTGAACGAATTTGGACTTCGACAAACCTGCCTTCTGGCCCAATTACTGTCGTGTGCAATGATTCATAACCATTTGATTTGGGCGTTCCTATCCAATCTTTTAATCTTTCAATAATTGGTTTATAAACATCGGTAACAATTGTATAAGCATTCCAACAACCCAATTTTTCATATTCCGGTGGCAAATCTATAATAATCCTTATCGCAAATAAGTCATAGATTTCTTTAAAATCTACATCCTTGTTTTTAATTTTATTGTAAATAGAATAAATGCTTTTTGGCCGACCGTGAATACGAACTGGATAACCGATATCCTCCAAGGCTTTTTGTATCGGTTTCATAAAGTCTATTATGTACTGTTCACGGCTTTGTTTTGTTTCTGCTAATCTATCGGCAATATCAAAAAACTCTTCTGGGTGTGTTATTTTCAAACAAATATCCTGAAACTCTGACTTAATATTGTACAAACCCAATCGGTGCGCCAATGGTGTATAAATATAACTGGTCTCTGCTGCTATCTTTAATTGTTTATGAATCGGCATACTTTTAATAGTGCGCATATTATGAAGCCTGTCCGCCATTTTAATCAAAACAACGCGCACATCGGAAACCATTGTTTTCAATACTTTCGTCAAGTTTTCTGCCTGCGGGCTTTCGGAATCTGTCAGGCCATCCAATTTCGTCAAACCGTCCACAATCAATGAAACGCGGTCGCCAAATTTGGCATGGATTTCTTTCAAAGTCACGTCGGTATCTTCGACAACGTCGTGCAAAAGTGCGCAAACCACCGCCGTCGGCCCCAGCCCAATTTCTTCGACACAAATCCGCGCCACCTCGATTGGGTGCAAAATATATGGTTCGCCCGATTTTCTGCGCTGCGTCCGGTGCGCCTCAACGGCCATTTCAAAAGCCTCCCGGATCATCTGGCTGTCGCGCGGAGAAAGCGAAGTTTTGATCGCCCGGAGCAGGTCGCGGTAGGCCTGGGCAATCAATTTGTTGTCATTTTCGGGGGTTTCGGGAAGCGCGGTTTGGGCAGCGGAGGACATGGGCAACGTATTTTTTTACCAAAAAAAGTATGTAAGTTGTTGGTTTTCAATTCAATTGAGTGTCAAAGGTAAGCCCTTTCATTTTAAAACTGCCGGCCATCCGAGAAGTTGCATTTTTAGAAAAAGGATTTTTCATCCGAGTATTCGTTTTTGGTAAAACGGTTTACTTTTGCAGCCCTTTTTTGGGGAATGGTTACTGGTTATTAGTTATTGGTTACTGGAAAAATGGTTATTGGAAATTCCCAATTTCCCCAATTTCCCCAATTTCCCAATAACTAATAACCATTCCCAACCCGCGGGTGTGGCGAAATTGGTAGACGTACCAGACTTAGGATCTGGCGCCGCGAGGCATGGGGGTTCGAGTCCCTTCACCCGCACATTTTAATTGGTTATTAGTTATAGGTTATAGGTTATTGGTTTGCGCCAATCCAGATAACCAATAACCGATAACCCAATAACCAATAACTAATAAAAATGCCGTCAATAGAGCGCAAAGACTTATCGCCCAATCACCTGCAAGTCTCCATTATCGTTACCCGCGAAGAATTGAAACCGCAATTGGATGCCGAATTGAAAAAATTCAGGCAAAAAGCCAGCATCAAAGGTTTCCGTCCGGGGCAGGCACCCGCCAGTTTTGTAAAAAATATGTACGGCAAATCCTTGTTTGCCGACAAAATCGGGAAGATGTTTTCCGATGAACTTCATAAGTTTTTGGACACCACGAAACTCCAATTTCTCGGCCAACCGCTGCCCATTTCAAATGACGAAAAATACAAATTCAGCATCGACAATCCTGACCCGGAATATCGGGTGCATTACGAAATCGGGTACGTTTCAGAGTTCGAAGTGCAAGGTTTGGACGGCAGCATGACCCTCGAAAAATATGCAGTTGCCGACCTTGACGAGGTGGCAAAAAATGATTTGGACTACGCCCGCCGCCGTGCCGGAACGCGCACGAACCCCGAAACCGAGATTTTGGAAAACGATATGCTCGTGATTGATGCAAAAGAAGCGGGCGGCGATTTCGAAACCAAAATCACGGTTTTGGTAAAAACCATCCATGACGAGGCGTTCAAAAACCAGTTGCTTTCCATGAAAAAAGGCGACACGTTCAAATTTGACGCCCGAAAAATGGAGAATTTTAAGGACGAAAAAATGTACCGAAAATACATCCTGAAATTGGAAGACGACGATATCCGGGTGGTCAATGATTTGTTTCACGGCACGATCGAAGAGGTTTCGCGGCTGGTGGAGGCGGAGTTGGATGAAGAATTTTTGAAGAAAAATTTTGGCGAAGGCGTGACCAACGAACCAGAGGCCATCGAAAAATTGAAAGCCAATGTTGCGGGTTTTTACAACAGCCGAGCCGATGCAATTATGTACCGCGATTTGCAAGTTAAATTGTTGGAAATCAACCCAGTAGAACTCCCCGAAGACTTTTTGAAACGTTGGCTTTTGTCCGAAAACAAAGACCTGACGATGGACAAAATCGAAGCCGAATTTCAACCTTTTTCTGAAAATATCCGCTGGTCATTGATTCGGGACAACATCAAAGCGGCGCACAATATCGAGGTGACGAAAGAGGATATTTTCAATGCATATTGGAAAAATATTGCCGGATATTTTCAAGGCCAAGTGGCAGATGAAGTGATTTCAGACATCGTCAACCGGATGATGACCGATGAAAAAGAAACCAAAAAACTGCGCAAGGACTTGGAGTTCGACAAACTGTTTACTTTCCTCGGCTCGAAAGTGAATGTGGTGGAAAAACCGATTGGGCATCTCGAATTTCAAAAGATTTTTGATGAAATCACAGCAAAAACGCCAGCGATTCAAGGCGAGGACGAAGATTTTGAGGACTAAATTTTTCATCTTGAAAAACAGGTAGTTTCATCGAAAAATCGTCGGCAAACTTCCCTGTTTTCAGTTCCCGGAAAATGATTTGTAACCTTCCAACGAAATCACTGTTTTTCTTTGCCTCAAAAAGATTGTAAATTATGTTTGACAAAAAAGAATTTCAAAATTACGCCACCAAGCACCTCGGTATGAATTCGATGCACCTCGAAAAATACATGGGCGTCACCAGTGGCATCGCCGCCCCGAACATCCGGGCATTTACCCCCGCCGTCATCGAAGAACGCCAAATGAACCTTGCGGTGATGGACGTTTTCAGCCGTTTGATGATGGACCGCATCATTTTTATGGGTGTCCCGGTCAACGAATATGTGGCAAACGTCATCCAAGCCCAGTTGCTTTTCCTCGAATCGAGCGACCCAAAACGCGATATTCAATTGTTCATCAACTCGCCCGGCGGCTCGGTCATCGACGGCCTCGGGATTTACGACACGATGCAATATGTCTCGCCAGACGTGGCCACGATTTGCACCGGTTTGGCTGCTTCGATGGGCGCGGTTTTGCTCGCTGCCGGCACAAAAGGCAAGCGCAGTTGCCTTTTTCACAGCCACGTCATGATTCACCAACCGATGGGCGGGGCGCAAGGCCAAGTAACTGACATCGAAATCAGTTACAAATTGATTAAAAAAATGCAAAAATCGCTGTACGACATCCTCGCCCACCACACCGGGCAGGACTACGACACGATTACAAAAGATTGCGACCGCGACAATTGGATGTCATCCGAAGAGGCAAAAACCTACGGTTTGATTGATGAAGTGCTCGACCGGAACAGTCCAAAATCTCTAAAAATAGGAGCATAAATTTTTAGAGGTTAGATTTTAGAGGTTAGAGTTTTATTTTACTAAGCTCTAACCTTTAAAATCTAAACTCTATCGTCCATTCACTTATGAAAAAAGGCAAAATGTCAGTTCACCATTGTTCTTTTTGCGGCCGGGGAAAAGATGAAGTCATGATTCTGATTTCCGGCATGGAATCGCAGATTTGCGAAATGTGCGTGGACAAGGCACAGGAAATTGTGGAAAATGAATTGCATCGGCACGGCGGCGCACCTGTTCCGGCAAAAGACGACGATGCTCCGCAAAAAGCAAAAAAGAACCCAAAATACGAGCCCAACAATTTGCGGCTGATTGCCCCGAAAGACATCAAAATCTATCTCGATAAATATGTTATCGGCCAAGAAGATGCAAAAAAAGTGCTTTCCGTGGCCGTTTACAACCACTATAAAAGGTTGAAATACAAGGCAGAAAGCGACGAAGTGGAGGTTGAAAAATCAAACGTTTTGTTCGTTGGCCAAACTGGGACTGGCAAAACACTTTTGGCAAAAACCATCGCCCGCTTGCTGAATGTGCCTTTTGCGATTGTTGATGCGACCGCTTTCACCGAAGCCGGATACGTCGGCGAAGACGTCGAAAGTATGCTCGCCCGCTTGCTCCAAAACTGCGATTACGATGTCGAAGCCGCCCAACGTGGCATCGTTTACATTGATGAAATTGACAAAATCGCCCGAAAACAAGACAACCCCAGCATCACTCGCGATGTTTCGGGCGAAGGCGTGCAGCAAGGCATGTTGAAAATGTTGGAAGGAACGGAAGTTCTCGTGCCGCCGCAGGGTGGTCGAAAACACCCCGAGCAAAAAATGTTGCGGGTCAACACGACCAACATCCTTTTCATTTGCGGCGGCGCGTTCGACGGCATCGAAAAAATCATCGCCCGGCGGGTCAACACCCAAATCATTGGGTACAACAAAAAAGACCACGACAAAATCGACAAGGAAAATATCATCCAATACGTCACCCACGACGATGTCAAAAGGTACGGATTGATTCCAGAATTAGTCGGTCGTGTCCCCGTTTTGGTGCATTTGGATACTTTGAACCTCGAATCGCTTTCCCGGATTTTGGTCGAGCCGCGCAATTCTTTGTTGAAACAATACCAAAAATTGTTCGAATTGGAAGGCGTCCGCCTCCTTTTTTCGGAAGATGCTGTCGCTTTCATTGCCCAAAAAGCATTGGATTACAAACTCGGCGCGCGCGGTCTGCGCTCACTTTGCGAAGCGATTTTGACCGACGCCATGTTCGAAATGGCTTTGCAGGACAACACTTCTGAATTTGTGGTGGATGAAATTTATGCCCGCGAGAAATTGGAAGGTTCGCGGATGGCGCGGTTAGCAGCTTAACTTTTTTAAAATTTTATAAACACAAACGCCACAGCAATCGCTGTGGCGTTTGTGTTTATGGTTTTCAAAAAATTACGGTCGAGGAATGTTGTTATTTTTGCAGCACACTTTTCCCGAATGGCACGACTCGTTTTCCTCTTTTTGCTTTTTGTTTTTTCAAAAAATGCACTCGCCGCGCAGCCCGATTCGCTGCCGCAAACATTCCTCAAAATCCGCGAAATCCAAATCAACGGAAACAAAAAAACGCGCCCGTCCGTCATCCTCCGCGAACTTGAAATTGCCCCGGGCGACTCCATTTTACTTTCAAATTTGCCAATTCTCCTCGAACGAAATCGCCTTCGTTTGATGAATACCGGCCTGTTTTCTTCGGTAAAAATCAACATCAAAAATTGGTCGGGCGACCAAAAAATTACCCTTTTCGTGGAAGTCGAAGAGTCGTGGTACGTTTTTCCGATACCCGTTTTCAAGTTGGCCGACCGCAATTTTAATGTCTGGTGGCGCGAGTTTGACCACTCGTTTCAGCGCATTTTTTACGGCCTCGATTTGTACCATTTTAATTTGACGGGCAACAATGACAAGTTCAAAATTGGAGCGCAGTTTGGCTACGCCCAACGTTTTGAGGCGAGTTACAACCATCCGGGCATCAATTCGAAGCGAACTTTGGGTTTTTCAGGGGAATTTTTTTACACCCGACTTCGAGAAATTCCCCTGCGAACGGACGACAACCGCCTGATTTTTTTATTCAAACCTGACCAAAACTTAGGTCGGCAGTGGCGGATTTCAACTTCGTTAAATTGGCGACCGGGACTTTTCACCACCCACAATTTGACATTGGAACGCCGCGAAAATCAAATCGCCGACACCGTCGCCCGCGAACTCAACCCAGATTATTTTTTGGAAAAAAGGAAGCAGCAGAAACATTTTTCACTCGTTTATTCCATCGAACACGACCGGCGCGACATTCGTCCGTACCCGTTGCACGGCTGGTTTGGGCGGCTCGAAATCCGTCAAAATGGGCTGCTCCCGAACGACGATTTGCACCTCGCGCGGTGCATTTTTCGGTTGAATAAATATTTTTCCTTTTCAAAAAAGGTGAGTTTGGAAATGATTTCGGGTGGAAAATTTTCACTGCCGCGCGGGAAAATTCCTTATTTCAACAATCAATCGCTCGGCTACGGCAATGATTTTGTACGTGGCTATGAATATTACGTGGTGGATGGTTTGGATTTTGGGTTGTTGAAAACGGGTTTTCACTTTCAACTTTTCAACCGGAATCTTCAACTTGGAAAAATGATGCCGCTGAAATCGTTCCGACTTTTTCCTTTGAAAATTTACTTCGCGGTGAACAATGATTTTGGATATGCAAATGACCCCTATTTTTCAAAAGGAAATCCGCTGGCCAATCAGTTTTTGTATGGCTATGGGATTGGGTTGGATATTGTTGGATATTATACTCGGGTCGGGCAGTTTGAAATTAGTAGAAATCTGCGCGGCGAAACGGGGTTTTATTTTAAGGTTCGGGACGAATTTTGAACAATGAATTAATTCGCCGTTCATCGTTCATTGTTCAAAACCTACTTTTGCCCGCCCGCAGCAAAAAAAGCGGGAAAACAGCAAATGATTTTGACGGATAAAAAAATTCTGGAAGCCATCGAGGCCGGAGAAATTGTCATCGAGCCTTTTCAGCGCGAGCGATTGGGTTCGAATTCTTACGATGTTTGTTTGGGAAAATACCTTGGGTTGTACCAAAGTCGGGTTTTGGATGCCCGAAAACACAACCGGATCGATACTTTTGAAATTCCTGACGAGGGTTTTGTCCTGCAACCCGGAACGCTGTACCTCGGCGTGACGGCGGAATACACCGAAACGCACAACGCCGTGCCATTTTTGGAAGGAAAAAGCAGTGTAGGGCGGCTCGGAATTGATATTCATGCGACTGCAGGCAAGGGCGATGTGGGTTTTTGCAATTTTTGGACTTTGGAAATTTCGTGTGTCCAGCCCGTGAAAGTTTATGCTGGGATGCCGATTGGTCAGTTGATTTATTTTAAAATTGACGGCGAGGTCGAAAATTCTTACGACAAAAAACTGAACGCCAAATACAATACCCGCTCGCCGAAACCGATGGAAAGTATGATGTGGAAGAATTTTTAAATTTTTTTTGTAAAAAAACCTCAACTCGCCCAACCGGAGCGCTTCAATTTTCGTACTTGTTTTTTGTGGAAAATGCCAAAGCGACACTTTTACAACAATAAAAAAACGGTATCAACGAACTTTGTGTCGTCTATCCAGCACACGGAAATTTTAACATTCATGCATCGAAGTTCATATCTGAAAAGAGTTACTTTTGTGCTTGTCTTCCAAAAAACAGACTGAAAATCTCGGTTATTAATCAATTGTTTTTCTATCTCCCACCGAGTTTTTTATTTCTCCTCCTTAATCCAGTTAGAAATTTTATTTTACAAATTTTTAAACCTCCTGTTTTCCCATGCGATTAACAGATACTTATTCCAACTTCCGAAGGAACTACCTCGCCATGATTTTTGGCGTTTTTTCATGCTTCCTTGTTTTCCCAAATTTTGTTTCCGGACAAGTTACCGTCAGTATTACCGCGACCAATGTCGGTTGCAGCGGCGGCAATACTGGTGCTGCCACTGCCACTGCGAGTGGAGGTTGGGGGCCGTACACTTATTTGTGGAGCAACGGAGCGACAACCGCCACGATTACCGGACTGGCGGCTGGAACTTATTCCGTGACGGCCACCGATGTGGATTTGGGCTTTGCCTCGGCCTCAGTGACCATCACGCAAGGCAGCACTTTGGGCGTTTCGGCATTTGGCGAAAGCCAAATTTGCGATATCGTGCCTGACGGAAAAGCCACCGCCGTGCCGTTCGGAGGCACGCCGCCGTACACCTATTTGTGGAGCAACGGCGGCACGACTGCCCAAATTTTGCACCTCGCGCAAGGCACTTACACCGTTACCGTCACCGATGCCACAGGATGCACCGCCGCAGCGAGCGCGGACGTGTTTTTCTGGAATGAAGGACTTTGGATAATGCTGATGATAAAAACACAGATTTCGTGTTTCGGGGCGACCGATGCCCAATTGTCAACGACGGTCATGTCGGGCACCGCGCCTTTCAAATATTCATGGAGCACGGGCGCGATGACCACCACGAACAGCACTGAAAATATCATTTCAAACGTCGGCCCCGGCAATTATTCCGTGACCGTCACCGATGTAAATGGCTGTACCCATTCCCAATCCATCTCGGTTTCAGCCCCGCCGGAACTCAAAGCAACTGCCACGACTACTCCGGCGACTTGCACCAGCAATGGCTCGACGACGGTCGTTTTGAATGGCGGCGTGCCGCCGTACTCCATTTTATGGTCAAATGGTTCGACGAGTTTCACGCTTTCCAACCTCGCGCCGGGAACTTACACGGCCACTGCGAAGGACTCGCGGAACTGCTCGAAACCAATTTCAGTAACCGTCACCGGCAACAACACCGGCCTGAACGTCAACGCAACGGTCATAAAAAATGCCACTTGTTTGACAGGCGGTTCTGCCCAAGCATCGGCCAGTGCGGGTTCTGGCAACTATTCTTTTGTTTGGGACAATGGCCAAAACACAGCCACTGCCACCAATTTAACCGCTGGTAATCACACAGTTACAGCGACAGATGCCTCAAACGGTTGCACCGGAACCGCTACCGTCAACATCCCCCAAACTGGAAATCCAACAGCCACAGCCACCGTCACCATCCCAGCAACTTGCACGACGGGCGCGACGGCAACCGTTCAAGCAAGCGGCGGCACACCTCCTTATTCATACGCATGGTCAAATGGCCAAACAACAGTTACTGCCACCAATCTTGGTGTCGGCAGCCACTCAGTTGTCGTGACCGATGCGGGCGGCTGCAAAACAACCGCGACTGTCAATGTTACTGCACCAAACGCCCCGAATGTTTCCGTTTCGGTGGTGAGCAATGCCACTTGTTTGGTTGGTGGTTCGGCAACTGCGACTGCTTCGGGCGGTTCTGGCAGTTACGTTTTTCTTTGGGACAATGGCCAAACGACGGCGACTGCCACCAATTTGAGTGCTGGCAGCCACTCAGTTACAGTGACCGATGCGGCTGGTTGCTCAAAAACAGGTGCGGTAACAATTACCCAATCGCAGGGACCAAATGCAAGTGCTATTTTAGTTCAAGCGGCAACTTGTTTGACGGGCGGCATCGCAAATGCTACCGCGACGGGCGGCACAACTCCCTACACTTTTAAATGGGACAACAACCAAACAACGGCGACGGCGACCAATTTAAGCCTTGGAAATCACATAGTTACAGTGACAGATGCCAATAGTTGCACGGCAACAGCCAATGTAAATGTGACCAAATCTTCAAATCCAACGGTCACCGCGACGGCAACCGGCATGGCAACTTGCAACACTGGTGGCACGGCGACTGCCTCAGCCAGTGGCGGTTCGGGTGGCTACACTTTTAAATGGGACAACAACCAAACGACGGCCAATGCCACCAATCTTTCGGTTGGCGTCCACACCGTGACCGTCACCGACGCCGGTGGCTGCACCGGAACTGCCAACGTAACGATTCAAGGTGTTCCAAACCCGACGGCCACCATTTCATCTTCTTCAAATGCAAAATGCGATGCGCTTGGTTCGGCAACAGTTTTGGCAGCGGGCGGCACACCACCATACACTTACCTTTGGTCGAACGGCCAAACGACAGCAACTGCCATCAATTTGAATCCCGGAACTTACACCGTGACCGTCACCGACGCGGGCGGTTGCAAGGCTTCAAATTCCGTCACCATCGGTTTGACAAATAATGGCATCAAAATCGGCGATTTTGTTTGGTTTGATAACAATCAGGACGGATTTCAAGACCCAAATGAAACGGGCGTGAGCACCGTAACCGTCATGCTAATAAAACCTGGACCAGATGGAATTTTTGGAAATGCCGACGACATTTCACGTTCAACCACCACAAATGCACAAGGAAAATACGAATTCGATTGCGTCACTCCGGGCATTTACATTTTGATGTTTTCCGGAATCCCCGCTGGTTTTGAATGGACGGACAAAGACAAAACCAACGACTGCTCCGACTCCGACGTGAAATCGAATGGAAAAACCGACCCATTTACCATCGTGGCCGGCCAACCAAACAATTTCTGTTTCGATGCAGGCATCCACGATGCTTGCGACAACGTGACGATGGCAGGGATTGTCTGCTGCAACCAAACCATTTGCGAAGGCGATGTCCCCGCAACAATTTACAATGTGATGTCGGCAGGCGGCGGCTCTGGCTCGCTCCAATATTTGTGGTTGCGCCTCGACAACTCTGGCCAAGGTGGCCCAACTTGGGTTGGAACTGGCGTGACGACCGAGAATTTTGTTTTCTCCGGTCCACTTTTCCAAACCACCAGTTACATGCGTTGCGCTCGGCGGGTGGGTTGTGCGCCATTTTTGGAAAGCAATATTGTGACCATCACTGTCAAACCCTTGGGCTCACCGGGCTGCGGGCCATTTACCCAAGACCTCACCGTGCATTCGAACGACCCAACGACGGTCGCAATTTCTTGGTCAACCAACCCGGAATCCGCTGCATATTTATACACAGTGCAACATTCGACGGACAATTTGACTTGGAAAAACACCCTCACCGTCATGGGTCATCAGGATTCGCAGAACCCGAACAGTTACTCGGCCTTGCATGACCAACCTGCGGTGGGCAAAAATTTCTACCGAATCAAACGGGCAGATGCCGACAACACGACGGCATTTTCAAACTCGGTTGAATTGGACATGAACATGTCGGTCGTCGAATCAATGTCCATTTTCCCAAATCCGGTGCACGATTTTTTGAAAATCAAAAACCTGATGGCCTACCAATCCGATGTTACCATTCTTATCACCACCACAAAAGGGGATGTTTTGTACACTTTGGAAATCCCCGCAGGTGAATTCAAAAACTTCAAACTCGAATTGCAGTACTTGCCAGCAGGGTTGTATTTTGCCCGCGTTCGTTTTAGCAAAAGCGAGGTGCATACTTTGAAAATTACGAAGTTTTAAGAAGTTGGCAATCTGAAAATTAAAAGATTTGGCGATTTGAAAATCTCCTTTTCTATTAGTTTTTTCTAAAAAAAAACACCTCGGTGGAGCAATTCGCCGGGGTGTTTTCTTAGAAAATTTAGAATTGCTTCCGCACCCTTTGACTACTTTTGACAGTGAAATTATTTTCCTTTTTGTCTCATTAGGAAAATAATTTTGTCCAAATACTTAAAAATCAATCAAAAATGCAGTTCAAATTTCTCTTCACCTTTTCAGTTTTGACATTCACAGCCGTTTGTTTTTTGGGCAATTCCAACGGTCGTGCCACCGCATCCAACGCCGGAAATACCGGCGCGCCCGGCGACGAAGCGCAGCCAAACGGCACGCCAATCACTTGCCAGGGCTGCCACAATTCGGGTTCGTTTTCCCCGACCGTCACTTTGCAATTGTTGAACACCGCGGGGCAATCGCTCTCCGGTTACAATCCCGGCGACGAATATATCGCCAAATTGACTTTCAACACGGCCACCGCGCCGAAAGGTTACGGCTTTCAAATGCTGGCTTTGAAAAACGCCGACAACAAAAACACCGGGACATTTATTGACATGGGTACGAACAATTACAAGCTAAAAACCATCGCGTCGAGCAGTCGAACTTATGCCGAACATGCTGGAATTTCTTTGGTAAAAACTTTTGAAGTGCGGTGGAAGGCACCCGCCGCAGGCACAGGCAAAGTGACGATTTACGCCGGCGGAAACGCCGTAAATTCTGATGGAACGTTCGGTGGCGACGGTGCGGCCAACACAAAATTGATCTTGAACGAAGGCTTTTCGGTGGCCAGCAAGGAACTCGAAAAAGAAAAAATCAACCTCGCCGGTTTCCCAAATCCAATTGAAAATTCGACCCGTGTTTCACTTAATTTGGAGCAGCCGGGCGATTTTCACTTGACCGTTTTTGATTTGGCAGGACATTTGACATTTGAAAAAAATATAAAACTATCGGCAGGCGGAAATCAAATCGAGTTGGATTTAAAAGATTGGAAATCAGGTGTTTATCTGCTAAATCTGTCTGATGAAAATTTGCGTGGAAACCTGAAACTCCTAAAACTTTAACTTAATCTAAACACTACGCCGCCCCATTTTTCAGTTACCCCGCCGCACGAAATCGTCTGAAAAGAAATTTTAAATCAAATTCAAATTCTAAAGAAATAAGGTTACAAATTGGGAACAACTGAAATCAGGTTTCGTACTCAATTTGAATATCTTAAAATAAAAAAGCGATGAAGAACTTTTTGTTTTTGCTGTTTTTTGCCCCTTTCGTTTTGACTGCTGCCGACCCAATCGTGCAGGGCAACCCGAGCATCGAAGCTATTTCAAATGCTTTGAAAACGGGCGACGTTGAAACTTTGGGGAAATATTTCGCCGACCAAGTTGAAATTTCAATTCTTGAAAAAGAGCAAGTTTATTCGAAATCGGCTGCGAAAAGCACGTTGAAATCGTTTTTTGAAACTGCCAAACCGCAAGGTTTTGTGTCCATCCACCAGGGCACGAGCCGCGAAAATAGCGACCAATATTGCATCGGTAATTTGTCTGGTGCAACGGATAAATTCCGGGTTTATATTTATTTCAAAGTGGTTGGAAATAGCGTGGTCATTCAAGAATTGCGTTTCGATAAGGCGTAAATTTTTCAAAATCAATAAAAAAAGGGTCGTTCTGGAAACAGAGCGGCCCTTTTTTTATTGATTTTGAAAAAATTATGGTTCATCACAACACCGCGCTGGATTGGATTCTTACTTTTCAATTTTTTAATGGCCTTATTGGGGACTTGTTGGCGGCGAGCGATAAATTATTTTTCAGTTCCTGGGAGGAAATAAACTACAGTGCAAATCGTCAAAATCAGAGAAAAATAAAATATTAAGAGAGTAATTGAAAAAAAAGAATTGAAAAAAGTGTTAGCACCACCTTCAAATCTTTTTGTATTCATGTCATAATCAATTTCATTTTCGTCCTTTTTTCGCACTTCACCATATAATCCCCGATACAAACGTTCTTGCCAAAGGAAATATCCATCCAAGATCCAAAGAGGGAAAACCGGGACGAAGGCCACCCAAAAAATATTTGGATTTTTATTAGAGGAGGCTACTGCCAACCCAAAAATAGCGGCAACCAAAGTGGCAGCCCAACCTTTTATCGAAAATGAATTTGCAGCCAGTCTATTAACAACACCTTGAGTGAGTTCAAGATGTTTACGTTTGTTTTCTCCAGATTCTTTGGATGAACTAGTTGTTAGATTACTCATCGATTAATTCAATTTTAGAAATTAATATTTTACAAAATGCTCAAAAAAGGTATGGGCAACTATTGAAATTGGCGCAATTTTTAAGATCTGAGAAAGATTTACTAATTGCCCCCCTAAATTCAATAAATCTAAGTTCATCTGCTCTGTTCTTTGGGTAGGTTTTTTTGTTGCAAGTCGACTAACTTTTGCGATCAATCCATTTATTGTTTCAATTTTAGTATCCTTTGGGTTTTCGGATTTTACTACTTGTCGTAATTTTCCGAGCGATTTTTCAAGTTTTATTAAATCAGATTGAGAAATATCATTAGGAACTAAATTGTCTAATTGCGTTCCAATTTCCAAAAGGTATTGAAGATGCTCGCCGCGGTCGGAATTGGCAGCTTCTTTTTGATAATCTTCAATTAGCCTGCTGATAAATTCCATTCTAATTCAAACTGGGTTTTAAATACTCGTCTAAAAAACCTCCAATTTGTTCACATAATTTATTCGTTTGTTCCGAAAGAGGAAGTAAAATTTCAGTCTTTAATTCCTTCTTTTTAGTAGTTGAAGAATCTAGAATTAATTGGTGGAGGTGATTATCAAGGATATCCAGGTGCATCCTTGTGTATCTGAGAGCCTTATTTAAAGATTTATCAGAGCAAATGCTTTTTTCTAGCAAATTTTGAA
This sequence comes from Saprospirales bacterium, assembly GCA_031398055.1. Lineage (GTDB taxonomy): Bacteria > Bacteroidota > Bacteroidia > Chitinophagales > Saprospiraceae > M3007. The sequence goes on from JANNMS010000111.1 coordinate 44,875, forward strand.
CTTGTACACACCTTTTAGTCAAATCATCAGACATTAATTTAATAGGAGAAATAAAATCATCTAATTCAGGATCGATTTTTTTAAAATCTTCTCCTAACTTTCTTAGTTTCCCTCCTTGTAACATCAAATAAGACTGGACATACAAAGATTGTTGATCAGAGGGTTGTTCAAATCCATTTTTTTTAAAATAATTATCTGGCATTGCTCTTAAATTTTGTTCAATTGAAAAAAGAGGCGTATTTTTTATATCCTCTGCAGAAGAGTTAATTGTAAGGGGATTTTCATTCTTGATTTCTGTATTCCGGATTATAAAATTATTCCCATCATTTTCTGAGGGTGTAATTTTTTTAGACTTATTTTTTAATAATTTCTTTATCCAAAGGCTTAATTCTTTGTGATAGGTATTTCTATCTTGGGTTTTAATTTGTTCGTATACAGCATGCTGGTTGTTATACTTTTGACCGTTTTCATCTGTTCTCCGAGTATTTGGAAGTTTATCGTTACGCAATTGGAAAAAGTAGACATCACCTTTTTTATTCCATTCCGAGACTTCTACATCCGAAAAAAAAATTCCAACAACACACACATCACCATTTTTTTGCCTTTCCGACAAAATGGGCATTTCATATTTAGTGGCGTAGCTATCAAGACATGTAAAGCGTGCATTTACTAACAATATCGCTACATGACAATTTAAAGCAAAGTCTCTAAAACGAGCATGCATATTCTGGGAATATGGCGTACCATCATAAAATAGATTCTTTTCATCAATATTATTATGTTGCTCAAACCGATCTTTAAAATCAGTCATCAGGCTATTGTCTTCACCTGCATAGCAAAGAAAATAGGATGGACGAGCATTTTCGTCGGTCATGATAGTTTTTCTTGTTGTTAAAAATTCGCCTAAAAATATTAAATTTTTAACATTTGCAAGAAAAAAATCAAATCTGCCACAAATATAAAAACAATTTGTTTATTAAAAAATAATTTCAAAAAAATTTCATGCGAACAGTCAAAATTTTTTTCTCCTACTCTCGAAAGGATTTCGACAAACTGCTCCCAATTTTTGTGCAGTTTCAATCAGTCTTAAAAACTGTAACCTTCAACGGCGAACGACACAAAGTTTCCTACTGGTTTGACCAAAATACTACTCCCGGAACACACTGGGACAGCTCAATAAAGTGGGAATTAAAATCCGCTGATGTGGTTCTTTTTTTCGTCACTCCAAACTTTTTAGAATCCATGTATATTCAAACACTTGAAATCCCATTGGCTTTGGAAAGACAAGAAAATTCCAAAATTCACCTAATTCCTATATTAATCGCAGGATGTAGCTATCAAAGCAGTAGTATTGGTCATTTGCAATTCATTCCAAACCAAAAAGGTTATCTAAAACCATTAAATGATTGGGCGAGGCAAAACGACTTTTGGGAATATGCCCGCTTTGCTCTCAAGCTAAGCATTGTCAATTCATTGAGTGGACTTCCAAGTCCATTTTATTTTAACAACGAGCAGTTATCAGCGGCTGAAAAAAAGAAACACATACTTTATTTTTCTCCACCGGAGGTCAATAAACTTATGAAGACTAAAGCCAAAAAGAAGCGAAAGCCAAAGCCCGCACAAACCATTTTTGAAAAAGCAAAAACTGCAATTAAAAAATATTTAAAACTTTAAGTTTTAAATAAAAACGACTAAATTAATATAGGAATTTGGTGGCCTTGTTTTCTCAACAATTATTTTTAGGTTTAAACGGTAACATTATCTATGGCTTTCTTCAACTTCTTCCATCGATTTTCCTTTGCCAACCCAAAATTTTTTCAAATACCTTGCCCACCACAAATTCAACTCAATAAAAATGGCAAAATCTACAAATTCCCCCAAAGAAAACATCGCCGCGATGCGAAAATTGATGGCCGAGCGCGGCATCGCGGCCTACATCATCCCCGCCACCGACCCGCACATGTCCGAGTATTTGCCCGACCATTGGCGTGCCTTGTTTTGGGCATCAGGTTTCACCGGTTCGGCGGGGACGCTGGTTTTCACCGCCGATTTCGCCGGAGTTTGGACAGACGGCAGGTATTTTTTGCAGGCCGAACAGCAACTTGCCGGCAGCGGCATCGAATTGGTCAAATTGAAAATGCAGCACACCCCCGAATTCATCGAATGGCTGGCCGAAACTTTGCCATCCGGCGCGACCGTCGGCGTGGACGGCAGCCTGATTTCGCGGCTTTGGTACAAAATGTTGGAGGACGGCATCACGCCGTACGGCCTGAAACTCGACCCGCAGGCGGATCTAATTTCGCCTGTTTGGGAAAACAGAAAACCGCTGCCCGAAAACCCGATTTATGATTTTCCAGTCAAATTTGCCGGTGCGACCCGACCCGAAAAACTCGCCCAAATCCGCGAAAAACTCCTCGAAAAACGCTGCGATTTTACCATCATTTCCACCCTCGACGACATCGCGTGGGCATTCAATTTGCGCGGGACGGATGTCAATTTCAACCCCATTTTTGTCAGCCACGCGGTCATCGGAATGAACGAGGCTGCACTTTTTATTTCACCCGAAAAAATGCCCGCCGCGCTTCGTTCAAAACTTTCCCGCGACGACATCAAAGTTTTTGATTATCAAACGATTACGCAGTTTTTGGGAAAAATTCCGGCTGGAAAATCAGTCCTGATTGACCCAAAAAGAGTCTCCCAAAACCTCCCGGGCGCACTCCAAAAAGGCGTGAAAATCTTTGAAGCCATCAACATTACGACTTGGCTGAAAGCCACAAAATCTGCCATCGAAGCCGCCAACACACGCGCCACGATGACAAAAGACGGTGTCGTTTTGACCAAGTTTTTTTACTGGCTTTCGCAAAATGTCGGCAAGCAAAAAATAACCGAAATCTCCGCCACCGAAAAACTCCACGAACTCCGAAACCAGCAAAAAGACATCGTCGGTGAGAGTTTCAGCACCATCGCCGGGTACCGCGAGCACGCAGCGCTGCCCCATTATTTTGCCACGCCGGAAAGCAATTCCGAACTCAAACCGACGGGGCTTTTTCTGTTGGACAGCGGCGGCCAATACCTCGGCGGCACGACCGACACGACCCGCGTCATTTCGCTCGGCAACATCACCGACGAGGAAAAAACGGATTACACCTTGGTTTTGAAAGGCATGATTGCCGTCTGCCGCCTGCGTTTCCCCGACGGCACGAAAGGTTGGCAATTCGATGCCATCGCCCGATACCCGCAGTGGATGATGGGCATCAATTTTGGGCACGGAACGGGGCACGGCGTGGGCTATTTTTTGTGTGTCCACGAAGGCCCGCAGTCCATCAGTTTCACGGCGAACGCCACATCTTCGATGGACGCGCCGATGATGCCCGGCATGATTACCTCGGTCGAACCGGGCATTTACCGAACCGGAAAACACGGCATGCGGCTCGAAAATTTGGTTTTGTGCATCGAGGACGCGCAGACAGAATTTGGGAAATTTTTGACTTTCGAGGTCTTGACCATCGCGCCGCTTTTCACAAATTTGGTAAAAAAATCCATGCTCACAAAAGAGGAATTAGACTGGCTGAAAAATTACAACAACTTGGTTTTCAAGAAAATAGGCAAGTTTTTGACCTCCGAGGAAAAAGCATGGGTTCGCGCCGAAACTAAAATTTAATTTAAACACATAGGCACAAAGGTATTTTCACATAGGACACATAAACCTCTGTTTTCTATGTGAAAACACCTTTGTTTCTATGTGTCAAAAAAAATAACTTGTGGATTTCACCCACCTTTTCGACATCCTGCCGTACCGCCAAAAACGTTTTCTCGACCGCACGGCACTCGCCGCCCGGCAGGGAAATTCTGGTATTTGGAAAAAATGGTCGCCCGCCGATTTGCTCGCCGAACGCGACCGGTTGTCCGCTGGGCTGCTCGAAATGGGTTTCAAAACGGGCGACCGATTGGCCATTTTCGCCCACTGCGGCAGCCCGGAATGGTGCATCGCCGACGCCGCGATGATGCAAATCGGCATCCAACCCGTCCCGATGCACGCCACAAACCGACCCGACGAAATCCGGCACATTTTTCAAGATTCAAATTTGAAAGGCTGTTTTGTCAGCAATTTTGAAATGCTCGAAAGGCTTGCGGCGGCAGGTTGCGAATGGCCTGTTATCTTTACTTTTGAAAAAATCGGGCAAGCAATTCCGCCCATTTTTTTACAAAAAACTAAAATTTTGTCGTGGTCGGAAGTTTGCTGCGACCCAGATTTTAATGATTTTGAAAAAATAAAAACCATCCGCGACGGCATCGGCGAGCATGATTTGGCGACGATTTTGTACACATCCGGCACGACCGGACAGCCAAAAGGCGTCATGCTGACCCACGCAAACATCGTCAGCAACGTCAAATCGGTCTTGGCCATCGCGCCGCTCGGGCCAAAAACAGTCTGCCTCAGTTTTTTGCCGATGTCCCATATTTTTGAACGGATGGTCGTTTTTGGGTACATCGCGGCGGGCGCGGAAGTCTATTTCGCAGATTCCGTCGAGACGCTGCCCGAAACTTTGCGCGAGGTGCGCCCCCATTTTTTCACTGCCGTCCCGCGCATCCTCGAACGGATGGAAGAACGGTTGATCGCCCGCCGCGACGCGCAAAATTTTGTGGGAAAAAAAGTGTTCGATTGGGCCATCCGACTCGGCGAGCGGTTTCCGTACGCCGGAAGTTATTCGATGCCGATGGATTACCGTTTCAAACTTTGGTTGGCTAAGTTGTTCATTTTCAACCGTTTCCGCCGTGCGCTCGGCGGTCGGATAAAAAATATTGCGGTCGGCGCGGCGGCTTTGCAACCACGTTTGGGCAGGTTGCTTTCGGCCACCGGGCTCGAAATCCGCGAAGGTTACGGCCTCACCGAGACCTCACCGGTCATTTCTTTCAACCGTTTTGAACCCGGCGGCGTGCATTTTGGGACGGTCGGCATCCCGATTCCGAGCATGGAAGTCCGCATCGCCAAACCTGAAAATGAAAATTTGGACGGCGAAATCGAGGTGCGCGGCCCGTCGGTGATGGCTGGTTATTTGAATTTGCCGGACGAAACTGCTGCCCGTTTCACGGCAGACGGTTGGTTCAAAACAGGCGATGTTGGCCGGTTTGAGTTCAAAAGATTTTTGAAAATAACTGGCCGGGCGAGCGAGGTTTTCAAAACGACGACGGGCAAATTCATCGCCCCGCAGTTTGTTGAACAGCAAATTTTGCAGTCCGATTTTGTGGCGCAGTGCCTCGTTTTGGGTTTGAACCGGTCGTTCGTCGGGGCTTTGATTGTCCCCAATTTTCAGCACCTCGAAAATTGGTGTCGCGAAAATCAAGTCCACTGGACTGCCCCGCAATTCATGGTTTTCAACCCAAAAATCCAAAAACTTTTTGCGGGGGAAATTGAAAAAATTAATGAAAATTATCTCGGTTCGGTGGAAAAAGTGCGCGGCTTTCGTTTGTTTTTTGAAAACTGGACGGCTGAAAATGGTTTGCTCACCCCAACTTTGAAAATGCGGCGGGAAAAAATCGCGGCGGCTTTTTCAAAAGAAATTGAGGAGATGTTTGGGAAAAAAGTGGACGGTGAGTGATTTTAAAATTTTAAAAACCAAAAAAATGTTAGAAACCAACCGCCTGATTTTAAAGCCATTGACCTACGAACAACTCGAAAAATACATCAAAAACGACCACTCGCTCGAAGCCGATTTGGGTTTGAACCCAACTTCCAGAACCATTTCAGATGAATTAAAAGAGGCATTTGAACAAACCATTTTGCCAAACGTGGCAGACAAAAACAAGGATTATTTGTTCTCCACACTTTGGACGGTCATTTTAAAAACGGAAAATAAAATGGTGGCCGATTTGTGTTTTGTCGGCGAGCCAAATGAAAATGGCGAAATTGAAATCGGCTACGGAACTTACGAAGCCTTTCAAAAAAATGGATACATGACCGAAGCCGTCGGCGGAATGATAAAATGGGTCGAAAAACAGGAAAACATAAAATCTGTGTTTGCTGCGACTGAAAAAATAAACCCTGCGTCGTTTTCGGTTTTGATAAAAAATAAATTTACAAAAATTGAAGAAACAGAAACTTTGTTTCATTGGCTTTTGGAGATCGGGTAAACGCAAAAGAGCCAACCCGAGAGGTTCGAGTTGGCTCTTTTCGATTTGGAAAGAACCGTTTTACAAAATCAATGAATGATTTTTTTGTACGCCGCTGCATCCAAAAGTTCTGCGAGGTCGGCGAGATTGGCCACTTCGACTTCGATAATCCAACCTTTTCCGTAAGGGTCTTCATTAATTAATGCCGCGCCGGATTTTTTGTCGTCCAATTCTGGATTGAACCTGCGGACTTTCCCGGTCACGGGCATGAACAGGTCGGAAGTGGTTTTCACGGCCTCGATGGTGCCAAAAACATCGCCCTCTTTCACCGTCGAACCGACGGTATCTACTTCAATGTAAACCAATTCGCCCAGTTCGCCCTGTGCAAAATCGGTGATGCCAACCACCGCGATGTTGCCCTGCGCGATGCGAATCCATTCGTGGTCTTTCGTGTATTTGAGTTCTGCCGGAACATTCATGTTTTTCTATTTTTTAAATGGTAAAATGAAAATTTCAAATAAAGACGCGGCGAAAATACTGAATTTGCCCAACCGACATCGTTTTTTTGCATTTTTATCGCCATGCGTTACCCAGCAATTCCGACTGATTTTTTCCGGCAAAACCGCCGACGTTTCACCCGCGAGATGAAACCGAATTCGATTGCCATTTTTTTCTCGAACGACCGGATGCCGCGTTCGGCGGATTCGTTTTTTCCGTTCCGACAAAATCCCGATTTGTTTTTTTTGACGGGCATCGAACAGGAAGAAACTGTCCTCGTTTTGTTTCCCGATTGTCCAAAAACGGGTTTTCAGGAAATCCTTTTTTTGAAAAAAGCCACCGAAACGACCGCGATTTGGGACGGCCAGACTTTGAAAAAAGAAGAAGCACGAAAAATTTCGGGCATCGAAAAAATCGTTTTTTCGGAAAATGTGGCCGCCGCGCTGCACGAATTGGTTTTGTTGGCCGATGCGATTTACCTGAATTTGAACGAGGCCGACCGTTTTTCGTCGCCCGTTTTGACCAACGATTTGCGGCAGGCCAACATTTTCAGGGAAAAATATCCGCTCCACGAATTTCACCGCGCCGCCCCGATTTTGAAAAAATTGGCGATGGTGAAAGGCGAAATCGAACTCGAAATTTTGGGAAAATGCGCCGAAATCACGGCTGCCGCTTTTCACCGCGTGCTCAATTTTGTGCGCCCCGGGGTCTGGGAATTTGAAATCGAAGCGGAAATCACCCACGAATTTTTGCGCCACCGAGCGACCGGTCATGCTTTTGACCCGATTGTGGCCACCGGGAAAAATGCCTGCGTGATCCATTACAAAAAAAACGCGGCGCAATGCCTGCCGGGCGACGCGCTGCTCCTCGATTTTGGCTGCGATTATTCATTTTTCAATTCCGATTTTTCGCGGACGATTCCGGTCAGCGGCGTTTTTTCTAAGCGGCAACGTACTGTTTATAATGCTGTTTTGCGGATTTTGAAAGAGGCGCGGCAGTTGCTGGTTCCAGGAAATGACTTTGAAAATTATCAAAAAGAGGTGGGCAAAATCCTGTCTTCTGAACTCGTCGCGCTCGGTTTATTGACCCGCGAGGAGGTCGAAAAATCGCCGGAAGACAAGCCCGCGTACCGCAAATTTTGCCCGCACGGCATCTCGCACCACCTCGGCCAAGATGTCCACGACCGCAGCCATCGGCACCTACCTTTCCGGGAAGGCATGGTTTTTACCTGCGAACCGGGGATTTACATCCCGGAAGAAGGGCTGGGTGTGCGGCTTGAAAATGTGGTTTTTGTTTCTGGAAATGAGCCGGTGGATTTGTACCAAAATATTCCAATCGAGGTGGCGGAAATTGAGGATTTAATGGCAAGTAAATGATGTACCTAGCCAATTCTTCCCACATTTTTCCTGCATTTTCAAAAACCAAAATTCTACTTTTGCAGCTTAATTCTCAATTATGCAAAAACACAATTTCTCCGCCGGGCCAGCCATTTTGCCCGCAGCAGTTTTAAAAGAAGCCGCCAAAGCGGTGGCAAATTACCAGGGAATCGGCCTCAGTTTGCTTGAACTCAGCCACCGCGGTCCCGAATTTGAGGCCGTTTTGGCTGAGGCAAATACATTGATGAAAGAAATTATTGGACTGCCTGATGGCTACCAAACACTTTGGTTGTCGGGCGGGGCGAGCACCCAGTTTTTTATGATCCCGATGAATTTGCTCGGCGAAAACGATACGGCAGCCTACGTCAACACCGGAACTTGGGCAACAAATGCCATCAAAGCGGCTAAAAGTTTTGGAAAAATAGAAGTGCTGGCAAGTTCGGAAGCCGAGAATTTTTCGCACATCCCGAAAAAATACAGCATCCCAAAAACGGCAAAATACCTACACTTGACCAGCAACAACACCATTTTTGGTACGCAATTGCACAAATTTCCGAAAAGTCCCGTGCCGATTGTTTGCGATATGTCGTCCGATTTTTTGAGCCGTCCGTTCGATATCAACCAGTTTGGGTTGATTTACGCCGGGGCGCAAAAAAACCTCGGACCGGCGGGCACGACGGTTGTCATCGTTCGGGAAGATATGTTGGGAAAAGTTGAACGGGCGATGCCAACGATGTTGGATTATCGCACATTTATCAAAAACAATTCGATGTACAACACGCCGCCGGTGTTCCCGATTTATGTTTCGATGCTGACTTTGCGGTGGATAAAAAAACTCGGCGGCCTGAAAGCTATGCAACGCCGCAATAAAATCAAAGGCGCAATTTTGTACGACGAAATTGACCAGAACCCGCTTTTCCGGGGCACGACTGCCGTCGAAGACCGCTCACTGATGAACATTTGTTTTGTTATGAACGAAAAATACGCGGCTCTCGAAAAGGAATTTATGAAAGAAACGGAGGCAAATGGCATGGTCGGTTTGAAAGGCCATCGGTCGGTCGGCGGTTTTCGGGCTTCGGTTTACAATGCGATGGAGAAAAAAAGTGTGCAGGCATTGGCGGATTTAATGGGTGATTTTGCGCGTCGGAAAGGTTAAAATCAAAGTTTTTTTTCGTTAAAATATTTTTGCCCAATTCACGCCGCGCTTCTCCCCGAACTTTTTTAAATCTAAATTTGGTGAATCGTTTGATTTTTCTACTTTTGCAGCCCGAAAATCACCACCGCTAACGATGCCGCAGCCATTTGCACATTTTTCGCTTCCGATTCAAGGTTTGAATATTGGAATTCATCGTTTCAAATTTGATTTGGACGAAACGTTTTTCAATAAATTTGAAGATTCGCCGATAGGAAAATCTGAAATCGAGGTCATTGTTGAATTGGACAGACGTTCAGATATGATGTTGTTCGATTTTGAACTGAGCGGTTGGGTCGAAACGGAATGTGATCGCTGCACCGCAGAAATCAATTTAAAAATTGAAGACGAGCGGCAACTTTTGGTAAAATTTGGGGAGTTAAAAGAAGCGGACGACGACGAGATTGTTTTTTTGCCGCACGATGCTTCGGAGTTCAATTTGGCCAATTATCTGTACGAGTTTTCGATCATGGCCATCCCGTTTATCAAAACTTACGATTGTGAAAACGATGCCAAACCGCCCTGCAATTTCGATATTTTGGGGATGATTGGCAAAGAAGAAGATTTCAAAAGTACGCCCAACCCAGTTTGGGAAGATTTGAAAATAGTAAAATAATGTGGTAATTAGATAATTTGGCAATACGCATCATTATCTAATTATCCGATTGACAAATTAGCATTTTAAAATAAATAAGTCATGCCAAATCCAAAATGGCGGCACTCGAAACGTCGTAAACGCGCCCGCCGTACTCACTACGTAACGGATACTCCGCAAATCGCAACAGATAAAACCACTGGCGAACGCCACCTTTTCCACCGTGCATTCAAACTCGATGGCAGTTTGTTTTATCGCGGCCAGATGGTCGTTCAAGGCAAAGCCACGGCTTCAACTGCCGAGGAATAGCCAATTTTTGGACACGTTCGTTCAATTTTGAGGAGGCTCCTGTTCTGCCGGTCGGCACGCGAGGGGCTTTTTCTTTTTGTAAAAAACTGGATTGAAATGAAAAAAATCGTCAACACGCCCACCGCCCCGATGCCGATCGGGCCGTACAATCAAGCCACTGTATTTAACGGTTTGGTGTTCGTTTCTGGCCAAGTTGCCATTGACCCGCCCGCCGGGCAACTTATTTTGGAAAATATCGAGGCCGAAACGCACCGGGTTTTGCAAAACGTCCGAGCCATTTTGGAGGCCAGCGGTTCAAGTTTGGAAAAGGTTTTGAAAGCCACTGTTTTCGTCAAAGACATGAATATGTTCGGGCGAATCAATGCAGTTTATGGCGAGTATTTCAAACCTGAATTTGCCCCGGCACGCGAGTTGGTACAGGTTTCTGAACTGCCAAAATTTGTCAACATCGAAATTTCAGTGATTGCAACTACCTGAAAAATGAAAAATGTTCTGTCCTGCGTCCAGCCGACCGGCGACCTGCACATCGGCAACTATTTTGGTGCGGTAAAAAATTGGGTCGAACTCCAAAACGACTATAATTGTACCTACGGCGTCGTGGATTACCACTCGATGACCATGCCGTACAAAGCCACCGACCTGCGCGAAAACACTTGGAAAATGGTGTTTTACCTGCTCGCCTGCGGCATCAAACCTGAAAATTTGTTTGTTCAAAGCCTTATCCCGGAACACGTTGAACTGTCATGGATTTTAGGCTGCACCACATCCTACGGCGAACTCACGCGGATGACCCAATTCAAGGACAAAACCGACCAATTGAAAGAAAAAGACAAAGAAGCGTTTGTCAGTTTAGGCATTTTTGCCTACCCGGTTTTGCAGGCGGCGGATATTTTGATTTACCATGCCGATTTTGTTCCGGTGGGAAAAGATCAAGTTCAGCACCTCGAATTGTCAAAAAACATTGCCCAGCGGTTCAATTTTCAATTTGGAAAAGAATATTTCCGCCACCCCGAACCACTTTTGACCGAAACGCCGAAAATCCTCTCGCCCGCCGACCCGAACCGGAAAATGAGCAAAAGCCTCGGCGAAAAACATTACATCAATCTTTTTGGCGAGGAAAACGTGGTGCGAAAACAAATCCGCTCCGCCGTCACCGACACCGCGAATCCCGATGAATCGGGACAAATGAGCGTCGGCGTGAAAAATTTATTTGAAATGCTCCGTGCCTGCGGAGGTTTCGAGGCACACAAAAGTTTGATGCTCGACTACGAAAATGGTGCGTTGCGATATTCAGATTTAAAATCTGCGGTGGCAGACGCGCTCGTTTTTTTAATAAATCCGTTCCGCGAACGCCTTGCCGAACTCAATTCCGACAAACAAAAAATCAAAAACGATATCCAAGAAAGCAGTGCCGAAATCCGAAAACGGGCCCAAAAAACACTCCGCGAGGTTCGCGAAATCACTGGCTTGCTGCCACTTCGGTAGAAAATTACACGAAGAAAGATAAAAAGGAATGTTTTGCGTCAAAAATTCCCAATTCCTAATTTTCAATTCCTAATTTACTTGGTGTTACTTTTACCCGATGTTTTGAAAATCGGTAAAAAATGGGCGAAGTTGACAGTTTTTTTAAATCCGCTTTTTCGGTGGATAATGTGATTTTTGGATTCGACGGCGGCGACTTGAAAGTCCTGCTAATCCAGCGCGGTGCAGCACCGTTTCAAGGAAAATGGGCGCTGCCCGGCGATTTGGTTTACCCAAACGAAGACCTTGACGCAGCAGCCGAGCGCGTACTTGCCCAACTCACCGGCCTGCGCGGAGTTTACCTCGAACAAGTCAAAACTTTTGGCGCGGTCAACCGCCACCCACTCGGTCGGGTCATCACGGTTGCTTATTTTTCGCTGGTAAAAATTGCCGATTTTAAAGTCGCGCCTGCCTCCTTTGCCCAAACCGCCCAGTGGTTTTCGGTGGAAAAAGTACACGATTTGGCATTCGACCACATCGAAATTTTGGCGGCTTGCCGTTATCAATTGCAACTGAAAGCCAAGATGGAACCCGTCGGTTTTGAACTTTTGCCGCCAAAATTTACGCTCACCAAACTCCAAAATTTGTACGAGTGCCTGCTCCAAACCAAATTGGAGAAGCGGAATTTCAGGAAAAAAATCCTCTCGATGGACATTTTGCAGGAACTCGAAGAAATTCAGGAAGGCGTGGCGCACCGCCCGGCGAGGTATTATGGATTTGACCGCGAACGCTACGACCAGTACATTGCCGAAGGTTTGAGTTTTGATATCCGGGAGCCGAAACGGCAGACGGCGTGATAAAATGTACCCGGGAACTCTGTTCCGGGTAACTTGGTGCCAAAATTGCCGTCCCAGAATGGAGTTCCGGGATACTAAAATTTGCTACGGCGAAAAACAAGTTCTTCCCAAACCTCCGGTTTTGATTTTTTAAATGAATCAGCCTTCTGCCGATCCCAAAACCGATTGAAAATTTCCAAATATTTTTCCGAAAAATAACCCGCCAAAATCACCGTGCCGATCGCCGCGACCGCCCAAAACCTATTTTCAAATAAATTTTTTGTAAAAAAATATAGCCCCAAAAGTGCCGCCGAAAAAGTCAAAACCCCACCGACCATTTTGATGTTTGAATCGTAGCCGACGTACAATTTCAATTTTTTGGCCATAAAAAAAGGCAAAAAACAAGGCAAAAAACAAAAGCCATAACCCACTAAAAAAATCGGCAAACCAAAAATCAAAACCAAAATCTCGCCCAATTTTTTCAAAAAAGAGGTCGGTCGGTCGGCAGCCAAAACGGAATCGGTTAAATGATTTTCCTTCAATTTTTCAAAGTAAAAATTGAGCCGCCCGCGCAAATCTTCGTCATCCAAAAATCGGGCAGTCAAATTTTTTGACCGCTCAAAATTTTCAGCGCAGGCCAGTGGTTTGTCATTTTCCAAAATTTCTTCCAACTGCCCGATCATTTTTTCGCCCGCCTCGTCGCGGGTGTCGATGGTCAATGTTTTCAATTGATTTTCAATGTGTTGCGTCAATTCATCGACCGCTGCGGATGCGTTTTTTTCAAAATTTTCCTGCCAATTTTTCACCAAAATCGCCTCCCCAAAATTGACGGTCAACCGACTGCGGAACAAATTGGGCGCGTCGTAACTCAATCCGACCGGGATGATTTTCGTGTCCAACGACCATCCGTTTTGATTTTCTGCACCAAAAACGATGCGCGCCGCCCCGGTTTTCAGCGGTCGAATCCAGCGGTTCATCCAACTCGTCCCCTCGGCTGCGATGTACAAAATGCCCCCGTTTTTCAGGTGGTCGAACGATGCTTTGAAGGCCGCGTTGTTGCTCCGGTTTTCGCCGTCGGCCACATCCTCTTTTCGTTTTACGGGAATTGCAAACGTGTTTTGCAGCAGCCAGCCGCCGACCGGATTTTTGAACAAGCCATAATTTGCGAGAAAAAACATGGTGCGCGGGATTTGGATACCCACATTCAACGGGTCCATCAAAGTGCTCGGGTGATTGCTCACGACGATGGCCGGGCCATCAAAACGCGCGTTTTTTTTGTTCAAAACGCAAATTTTCCGATAAAAAACATGCATCCCCAGCCACGACAGGCCGCGCAGAAATTGGTACAAAATCCAAAGCAACAGGTTGATTTTCAGAGACTTGCGCCGTGAGTCGTTCATCGTCAAAAGTTCATCGTCCGGTTATCGGATGTTGAAAAATTTCATTTTGTAATCTGCCTTCACTTTGCCGAGACGGATTTTTTCCAGTTTTCCCTGCACCATCCGTTTTTTCAAGGGTTTCAGTTTTTCGGTAAAAAGGATGCCCTGGATATGGTCGTATTCGTGCTGAATCACGCGGGCGTTGATGCCGCCAAAAGTGGCTTCGTGATGCTCAAATTTTTCATCTTGCCAAGTCAAATGGACGGTTGGTGGCCGCTCGACATCGCCCCGGATGTCCGGGATGCTCAAACAACCTTCCTCGTAATTTTTCAAATCGCCCGTGGTTTCGAGCATTTGGGCATTAATAAAAACCATTTTCGCGGGATCGTCGTTCGGAAAAACCTCTTTTCGCTCGACCTCGGCGGTGTCCATTACAAAAAGTCGAATTGAAAGGCCGATTTGCGGGGCAGCCAAACCAACGCCCTCGGCATGGTGCATCGTTTCGAACATATTTTCGAGGAGTTTTGGGAGTTCGGGATAATCGGGTTCGATAGGCGTGGCCACTTTTTTCAACACGGGCTGGCCGTAGGCATAAATAGGAAGTATCATTAAAATTAACGATTTACGATTTTTGATTTACAATTTGGCAATATTTCAATATCCAAATATCTAAATATCCCAATTTCACCAATAATTTTCTTGCATAAATTGTTCAAGAATCAGCGCGGCAGCGACTTTGTCCACACGGCTTTTGTCTTGGCGTTTCTTTTTTCCGATGCCAGATTGCAGGATGATTTTTTTGGCATCGCTGGAAGTATTCCGCTCGTCTTGCCGCCGGATGGGTATTTCCGGAAAGGTTTTTTGCAGTTTTTCAACAAAATCATCGACCTGCCGGGCAATTTGAGCGGGGTTTCCATCGGCGTGCAAAGGAAGTCCGACGACGAAAATTTCCACGTTTTCTGCGGCGCAGTATTTTTTCAAAAAATCAAAAATTTCAGGTGTCGGCACGGTCGTCAAACCGCTGGCGATGATTTTCAAAGGGTCGGTCACCGCGATGCCCGTTCTTTTCAATCCAAAATCGATTGCCAAAATTCTTCCCATAAATTAGTTATTGGTTATTGGGGAATTGGGGAATTAGTTATTGGGGAATTGAGAAATTGGTTGTCCAATAACTAATTCCCCAATTCTCCAATAACCAATAACCAATTTCACTTTTTTTCTTCTTTGGCATTTAAAAGTTGTAAAACTTGGTGCGTGATATCGAGGCTGTCGTTGGCCAAAAGTATTTGCCCCGCTCCTTTTGTGTACGAAAAAATGTAGTCGTACCCGATTTGGCTTTGGATGGTTTTGAGTTTTGCTTCGACATTTGACATCAATTCGTTGTAGGCTTTTCGCTGGTCGTCGGCGAGTTGCGCGTCGAGACGGTCGGCTTTTTCACCCAATTTTTGCTGGCGTTCCATCAATTCGTTGTACTCCGGTTCGAGTTGGGCGGGTGGAATTGTGCCACTTTCTGCCTTTTTTTGGAAGGCCGCCATCTCCCTTGCCAATTTGTCGCGCTCGGCGACGAGGTTGTTGCTGGCACTTTTGATGCGTTTTTCGATGACCGTTTTCTGGTCTTTTAGCCATTCATATTTCGAATCGAGGGTGTCGGCGTTGACGTAGGCGATGCGGACGCCGGTTTGTTGGATGCCTGCAGGAGCTTCTATTTTTTCAACCGACGGGGCAGATTTTTTTGAAAAATTCAAATAATAAAGGTGCGCCACCGCAGCGAGCAACACGAAATTTAGGACGAGGGACAAATTTTTCATCATTTTTTTAGACTTTGAATGTTGGGTTTTGAGATTTGGAAGGCCGATTTTGAAAAGGGAAATGCTGTTATTTCAAAAATTTACTTTCCAAATTTCCATTTTTGGCTGGCAAAGGTAAACGGGTTCAATATTCTGAAAAGAAAAACTCCAAACATCCCGGCGGCCAAGGCCAATGAAAATTTCAACGGCCAACCGATTTTTAATTTTTCAAAAATAAAAAAATCTGCGGCGAGCAAAAAAACGGCAAAACCGATGGTTTGAAAAAGCGCTTTTTGACTGGGACGAAATTTGAACTGCCGGATGCACAAAAAAACCATCGCCACGGCGATAAAAATCTGCGTGCCGAGCGTCGCCGCCGCCGAACCGACGGCCTGAAAACGGGGGATAAAAATCAAATTCAAAACCACGTCGAGCACCAAACCGAGGACAAAAAAACGGTTCATCGCCATCAAATTTTCGTTTGCGGTGAGCAAAGTGCTGAAAATATAGGTCGTGGCGACGGGGACAAAAACCCAAATCAGCACGCCGAGCGTGTCGGAACGGTAAACCGAAGCGCGGTCGGGCATCATCAATTCGACCAAATCTTGCCGGGCGAAAAAAACGGCGGCGGCCAAAGTGATGCTGCCCGCCCAAATCATTTTAAAACTGAGTGAAACGAGTTCGCGGAGGTCGTTTTTTTCGGGTTTGCCGAGCAATTTTGCGAACATCGGCAGGAGCAAAGTTGCAAAAAGGTAGCCCAACATATTCACGGCATCGAGCAAACGATATGCCCCGGCGTAGACATCGGCGTGGAGTTTTCCATCGGGCAAAAGCCGTTCGAGCAGCACGGCATCGAGGCGGGTGTAGGCCGTCATCAACAAAATGACGAGGGCAAATGGGAAACTTTTTTTCAATAAAACAATCAATTGGGGCGGGAATTTTCCGCGTTTCCATTTCCACGACGGCCAAATGGAAAAATCGGTGCGGTATTTTTTTATCAAAAAAAATGAAATCACGGCGGTCGCGGCGAGGGCAAAAGTTTGCGCCCAGGCAAAAAGTTCGATGGAAAATGCCCAATTTTTTGGCCGAAACCAGAGGACAAAACCGCAGGTGAAAAGCATCAAAAACTTGTCGAGCGACGAAACCAAACTGTCGGTTCGGTAAAAACCGAGTCCGGAAATGTTGGAACGAAAAAAGAAAATGAACTGGGTGATGATTTGGTTGAGCAGTAAAATGAAGAGCAAATTCATCGCCCGGCCATCGTACCCGGCCACTGCCCATGCGAAAAAAGCGGTGATGATGAAGTAAAAAACGCCCAGAAATCCTTTTAGCCAGAGCAGGTTTGGGAAAAGTTTTGGGAGCAGTTGCGGGTGTCGGCTGATGTTTCGGTTGTTGAAATTTTGGATGCCGAAGTCGTTGAAAATCTGGAAAAGGTAGGTGAAATTGAACAAGGTAAAATACAAACCGTAATCGCCTTCCGGCACGGAGTTCTGGACTTTTAGGTCAATCCCAAAAATGAAAAATGGTTTCACCAACAAATTGATGAAAACCAAAAGGAAGATATTGAAAAGGAATTCGCGTTTCACACCTATATATATGTATCGGGAACAAAAATGCCCAACAGGTCGGAAAACCTGTTGGGCAAAAGTCTATTTGAAATTTGAAAAAAGTTAATTTTTCAAATGCTCAATTGTCATCGTCGTCCATGTCATCTTTGGCGGCATCAAAATCATCGTTGTCGGTCGCATTTTTCGGAGGGCGTGGTTGCCCAGTGAAATGTTTCATCATGATGACTTCACGTTGCGTCAATTCGCGGAACTGGCCACGTGGCAAGTCTTTTTTGGTCAAACCGGCGAAGTAAAAACGGTCGAGTTTTTTGACTTCGTAACCGAGTGCCTCAAAAATCCGGCGAACGATGCGGTTCCGGCCTTCCGAAATTTCAACTTCCAAAACGTCGCGTCCGGGATGGTCTTCGGCGTAGCGAATCCAAGAAACTTGGACGGGGCCATCTTCCAATTCAATTCCTGCTGCGATTTTTTCCAAATCATATTGACTGACAGGCCTGTCGGTGCCGATGCGATATTGTTTTTGAACGTGGTGGCTTGGGTGGGTCAGTTTTTGAGCCACTTCGCCGTCGTTTGTCAAAAGAATCAAACCAGTCGTGTCGCGGTCAAGTCTTCCGACCGGGAAAATCCGTTCTGGTACGTGCGGGTCAACGATGTCCAAAACCGTCGGGCGGCCATGTTCGTCGTCGGTGGTCGTGATGATGTTTTTGGGTTTGTTCAGCAAAATGTAAACCTGGCGTTCTTGGATTTCCATTTTTTTGCCATCGCAAATCACGGAATCGCCCATTTGGTAACGGTAGTATGGTTCTTTGACCACGTTTCCGTTGACCGAAACTAAACCTTGTTCGATGAAATCCACCGCTTTTCGGCGCGAAGCCAAGCCGCAATGCGCCAAGAATTTGTTGAGCGGCATGCCTTCGCCGGTTGGCATGTCTTTTTTTGGCAAAAGTTCTACGCGAAATTCAGGTGGTTTCCGGAAAGATGGTTTGCCAAATGGTTTTCTGCCAAAACTTCCGCCGCCACCGCCGCGATTATCATATTGAGGGCGTTGTTGGTAACCGCCACCACCGCCGCTGCGATCTTGGTACGGGCGTTGTTGATAGCTGCCCCGGTCGCCACCGCGATCTTGATAAGGACGTTGTTCATAACCACCGCCGCTGCTTCTGTCTTGGTATGGGCGTTGTTGATAACCGCCACCGCCACCAGAATTTCGGTCGTAACCACCACCGCCGCTGCTTTTGTCTTGGTATGGGCGTTGTTGATAACCACCGCCGCCTGAATTACGGTCGTAACCGCCGCCGCTTCTGTCTTGGTATGGGCGTTGTTGATAACCACCGCCGCCTGAATTTTGGTCAAAACTACCGCCACCACTGCTGCGATCTTGGTATGGGCGTTGTTGATAACCACCGCCGCCACTTCCACCGCGGTCGTAACCACCGCCACCGCTGCTCCGATCTTGGTACGGACGTGGTTGGTAACCGCCGCCGCCACTTCCACCGCGGTCGTGACCACCACCGCTGCTCCGATCTTGGTACGGACGTGGCTGATAACCGCTGCCGGAATTGCGGTCATAACCACCGCCGCCGCTGCTCCGATCCTGGTATGGACGTGGCTGATAACCGCCGCCACTGCCGGAATCGCGGTTGAACCCGCCTCCTTCGCTGCTGCGATCTTGGTAAGGCCTGCGTTCGTAACTGCCTTGATCCCGGTTGAAAGTTCGTGGAATGGAGTCGTCTCTGGAGTCGTCTCTCGGTTTGGGTTCATCGGAAAAATCGCGTTCGAATTTTTCATCGCGATTGAATGTTGAATCATTTTCCGAATCGTTGTTCCGCTCTTCCAGCGAATCGTCTGCCGACTTAGTAATGCGCGGGCGACGTTTTTTCTCGTTTTCCATTGAGTGAAATTGAGTGAATTTGTGTGAAAAATTATATGAACTTAGTTAATTCAGGCCAACTATTACAGTGTGTTTGGTGCGGGGCAAATATCCAATTATCTCTATGATTTTTGTTTTTGGGTAGTATTTATTTTTAAAAATTGGAAAATCACCCGCACTTGGCCAGTCAAAAGTAAACGATTTTTTCAAAATTTGTTTCAGCGAGCAAAAAAAACTTTGGCATTTCGCGGAATTTTTTTGCCCAAACTTGAAGTTTTAAAATCTAACTTTGCCTCTGTTTTCGGGCCTGTAGCTCAGCTGGTCAGAGCGTCTGACTCATAATCAGAGGGTCGCGGGTTCAAGCCCTGCCGGGCCCACAAAATTCAAAATCAAGCAGTTACGCCTTTTTTGGGGTGACTGCTTTTTTGTTTTTTTTAAGTTTTCAAATTGACTTCGGCGGCAATTTTTGCAGCTAATTCAGCCAATTTTTCGGGTGTAATTTTTACGTCATTTTTGAAACTGATGTCCTGCATCGAGTTCAACGGAATCAAATGAACGTGCGCGTGCGGCACTTCCAGACCAATCACGGCGATGCCAATCCGTTTGCAAGGCACTACTTTTTCAACTGCTCGGGCGACTTTTTTTGAAAAAACCATCAACGTTGCAAGCGTTTCATCTTGCAAATCGAAAATATAATCAATCTCACTTTTCGGAATGCACAAAGTATGTCCGACAGCCTGCGGGCGCACATCCAAAAATGCCAAAAACTGTTCGGTTTCGGCGATTTTATGGCAAGGGATTTCTCCTGAAACTATTCTTGAAAAAATACTCGGCATGGTTTGATTTACGATTTTTGGCAACTTCAAGTTTCCTGAAATTTAAAAATTTCAGAAAACACTAGTTCGGTTAACTTGAAATTTTTTAAAAAACAGACGCCCACGCTTTGGTCGATTCGTCAATTTTCATGTCCGCAACCCAAACGCCCGGCACCGGGTCATAATTTAACGCCTGCGTCGCCCCGATTTCGGAAGTGAAATAACCGTACAAAGTCAAGGTTTTCAGCACTTTAAAAAACGGGGGAAATTCTGGGTCTAAATCCGTCCCTTTTTCGGCTTCCAATTTTTGAAAAAAAGCGATCCGTTTTTCAGCCGAACAATTGACAAAAGACTGGCCTTGCTCGCGCAAACACCTTTCATCGGCGGCCAACAAATCATCCAAAAACCTTTTCCGGCGGGGCAAAGTCATGCAATTGTCGATCGACAAAATGATGAATTCTTCCGTTTTGGCGGCTTTTGCGCCCGGCGAATCGGTGTCGGGCAAAATGGTATCGGCCATTTCCGCCAGCAAAATGCGATAGTCGGCCGGGAAATTTTTTGTCAGTTCATCGGCATTCGCCAAAATCGCGGCGATGGCTTCTGGGGCAAGTGCCATGCCGCCAAAAAGCACCGAAATTTTTTGCAAGGCTTCTCTTCTTGTCATTTCAATTTGATTTTTGCCCAAAATTGTGGTCGGGCGAGCGAAGAATTTTCAACCTGTCGGCTGGTTTTGCATCGGCAAAAGTAGAATTCGGGCGAACTGAAAAACACTTTTTTAAAAGAATTTTTTACCACCCAATTGTTTTACCACAAAGACACATAAGCAAACATAAGTTTTTGATTTTTAAAGACTTATGTTTGCTTATGTGTCTTTGTGGTAAAACAATTGGGTGGTAAAAAACTACCAAAATCGGTTGAAACCAAAATTGGCAATTTTTTAAAATGGAAACCTGCCCCACAATTTTCGCCCCGTTCTATCTTTGACGAACTCAATTCAACACCAATTTTTCTCAACAGTTAACCTTCTAATTTTCATTTTATGAAAAAAATCTCGACCGTATTTGCCTTCATTTTATGCTTGGTCAACGGTTTGCAAGCGCAAATTGTCATTTCCGAAATCATGTACAATCCACCCGAAGCAGGATCCGATACTTTGGAATATCTCGAATTGGCCAACCCCACCGCCGCTGCCGTCAACCTCGAAGGCTGGTCGCTTTCGGGCGTGGATTTGGTTTTTGCTACGGGTGTTCAAATCCCGGCTGGCGGATATTTGCTGACCGCTTTTCGTGCTTCGGCGATGCAAACTATTTTTGGAAAAACAGCGATTCAATGGACTTCGGGCGCGTTGACAAACAGCGGCGAAACGCTCAAAATCCTTAACAATCAAGGAGTTGTGGTCGATGAAGTGGCTTACGACGATGCTGCGCCCTGGCCAACCGATCCGGCCGGAAATGGCAATTCGCTCGAACTTTGCAACCTGCTCGCCGACAATTCGATTGCCATAAATTGGAAAGCCGCGAACAAAAACACAGGCGTTGTCATCAATGCAAAACCTGTTTTTGCGACGCCCGGAGCGGCCAACACGGTTTCTTGCCTGCCCGCCGCCGACCACCAAATTTCAGCACAAGATTTCTTTTTTGCCCCTGCCGACGTCACGATAAATCAAGGCGAATCAATCATTTGGGTGAATTTGGGCGGCACGCACAACGTGAACGGCTCGCTCGCCACTTTTCCACAAAATCCAGAAGGCTTTTTCTCCGGCGCACCGACTGCCGCGCCGTGGTTTTTTATCGATACTTTCGATGTGCCAGGCATTTATTCGTACCGCTGCGACGCGCATTTTGCGCAGGGCATGAACGGAAAAGTGACCGTTTTGGCTGCGGCTTTGCCAAAAATCGTGATTTCTGAAATCATGTACAACGATCCGGGGGTTGATTCTTTGGAATATATCGAGTTGACAAATGTCGGATCGGAGGCTGTAAACGTGTCCGGTTGGAGTTTTTCGCAAGGCATTGATTACGTTTTTCCGGCAAATTCGACGATGGCGGTTGGTGAAATTTTGACCATCGCAAAATACCCGGCTTATTTCAATTCTTATTTTGGTTTCACGCCGACCCACGTTTTTACGGGTGCTTTGACCAACACGGGCGAAGATTTGGAACTCCGGAACACGCAAAATGAAGTGATGGATTATGTGGATTATTTGCCGACCGCGCCGTGGCCGGTTGAACCAAACGGTGGTGGGCAGTCGCTCGTGCTTTGCAGTTTGACGGGCGATAACAATGTTGGCACGAATTGGATGCCGGCCAGCACACCGACTGGTTTTCAAATAAATGCAAAAGATATTTTGGCTAATCCGGGAATGCCTTCCGGCTGCCCTACAAATATTACGACCCAAAACGACGTGGCGTCCGTTCCGTCTGGTGGCACGGTGAACGTGAATGTTTTGGTCAATGATTTTATCCCAAACCCAGCGGGCACAACTTTGATCATTTCAGTCCAGCCGCTGCACGGCACAGCGTCGGTCAATGCCGACAAAACGGTAAAATATGTCTCGACCGCAGGTTTTTGTGGAAAAGATGTTTTGACATATTCAGTGACAGATGGCGGCACGACAGCCACCGGAACGGTCGAAATCACGGTGAAATGCTACCCAAAACTTAATATTCAAGACGTGATTGGCATTGATGGAAATGGAAAAGCGGATTCGCTGGGCGTTTCTTGCGAATTGGAAGCGGTGGTTTACGGGGTAAATATCCGCCCGACGGGTTTGAGTTTTACGATAATTGACGGCTCGAACAATGGCCTTTTTATTTTTAGAAATACTGGAAATCTGGGCTACGTCGTCAACGAAGGCGACAAGATTCGGGTGTTCGGCGTGATTGACCAATTCAATGGATTGACCCAAATGGCCGTTGATTCGGTGATAAAAGGTTCTGCAAATAATACGTTGGTCAATCCGCTGACCGTCGTCAAACACACCGAAGGCACGGAGAATAAACTGATCAAAATCAACAACTTATCGTTGGTCAACCCGGCAGCGTGGACGACCGGCGTGGGCACGTCCGGTTTCACAGTCCGAGCCGTCGCACCTGCCAATCCGAACGATACAATTTCTATCCGGATTGACAACGACGTGACGATTTTCAACGAACCGGTGCCGATTTTCCCTTTCAATTTGACGGGGCTCGGCGGGCAATTTGACCAGACCTCGCCGTTCAGTTCGGGCTATCAAATTTCGCCGAGGTACGTTGCCGACCTGCAATTAATCGTCGGAACTGCAGAAGCAGATTTTAGTGGAAACGTTAAAATTTCGCCCAACCCCACTGCCGAAATGCTTTACATCCGCACCGACAAATCGTTTGACAATATTCAAATTGCCTCACCGGACGGTCGCATTTTGCGGACGCTGATTGAGCCGGATTTGGAAGAAGCCATTGATTTTCAATCGTTTGGAAGTGGCGTTTATTTTGTAAAGTTTGAATTGGACGGAAAATTTTGGGTGACGCGAGTTGTCAAAATTTGAAAAAATTGAATTTTGAAATTTGAAAAAAGCCATCCCAAGTTTTTGGGATGGCTTTTTTATTCTTCAAAATTGACCATCGTTCGATGTAACTTTGCGGCAGTTCGGCGGTCAGATTTGAGTTTCAAAACTCACCCCGACGCACCGGACAAATTATTTTTTGACAAAAATTTTTCAACATGAAAGTTCCATTTTTAATTTTTGGCAACCTCGGCACCAGCGAATTAGTCCTGATTTTTTTGGTTGTCCTGTTGCTTTTTGGTGGCAATAAAATCCCTGAATTGATGCGCGGCCTCGGCAAAGGCATCCGCGAATTTAACAGTGCAAAAAATTCGGTGGAAGATGAAATCCGGCAGGGCATCCGCGACAGCGAGAAAAAAGCGGAAAAATAAATCCCGTTTTGGATAGTCGTTTCCAAAAAATGCTACGCAATTTTTTTCGGGATTGTTATTTTTCAAAAAAGCATGGCGTTCGCAGCCATGCTTTTTTTTTGAAAAAAAGGCGACAGCCGGATAGCCATCGCCCAAAAAATATTGAAACGTCCGCGCGTTTTGTCGGGCGGACGGAAGGACGGCTGCTCCGATTTTTCACGAAGTTCAACCGTTTTCTCTTGTCAAAATTTGTCCCGAATTTTTTCTAAAATCTGCTGCAATTCCTCGCGCACCGGCAAATTACTGCCCAAAAAACCATTGTGCATAAAACTGAAAACCAACACTTTACCACTTTTGGCCACCAAAAAACCGCTCAAACAATAAACACCGGACATCGAACCTGATTTTGCAAAAACGTACGGTTTTCCAGCCGTACCGCCGTAATTTTTTTCCAAAGTCCCAGCCACGCCGCCTGCCGGAAAAAATGAAAAAAGCCGCTGCCGCGATTGTTTCAAAAACAGTTGGCGAAGGATTTCGGAAATGTTGGCCGACGTGGTCAAATTGTACCGCGACAGGCCGCTGCCGTCCACCCATTTTAATTTTTGGGGCAAAAAAGCAAGCATCGAATCGCGTAAAAAATCCAACATCGGTTCGGATTCCAGCCGCCCGAATTTCTCGCGGGCGCACATCAAAACCAGTTGTTCGGCCAATAAATTATCGCTTTGGTGCATCATCCGGCGCAGTGCCGTGTCAGTCGGGCAGGAAAAGATGGTCTGCCAAGTTGGTTTTTCATCCGGTTCGAGTTTTGAAAAATCAACTGCTTTTTTCAAAGTATCGGCCAAAAGTTCGTTCGCAGCCGGGCGATAAATTGGGAGCGTTTTTTCCTTGCCCGGTTCGGGCAATTGGTTCATTCCCCATAAATTTTCATTTTCCAAACGCTCCACTTTTTCCACATTTTTGGCCATGACTGGGTAAAAAAAATGGTCTTTAAAAACAGGCGGCTGTACCTCAAAACCTGCCCCGCGACTGCTCAATCGAACACAATTTCCATAAATTGGGAAGGCAGATTTTTCTGGTTGGAACGCATAATTATAGTCATCCCAAGCCCAGCCCCGGCCAAAACGAGGCTCGCCTGTCGGGTCAGAAACCATGACCAATTTGTCTTTTGAATTTTTCAAAAAAGAAAAAATGGGCTGCCATGCCGCAAAATTTGGGTGCAAAAAAGTGGGGTCGCCTGTGCCTTGAAAAATTAGAACGTCGTCGTTTTCTTCATCTTTTTCCCTAAAAAATTGGACGCCGGGCAATGAATCGCCCAAAAATTGGAGGCAGGCAAACAGTGTCAAAATCTTCGTGTTCGAGGCCGGGGTGAAATATTTGGTTTCGTTTTTTCCAAAAATTTTCACGCCGGTTTGGGCATCTGCCAACAAAAAACCGGTGTGGCCGGTGGACAAAACGGGCGAGTTATTTATCTGATTTTCAATGGTTTTTGAAAAATACGTGGCGCGGCGCGAACCCGCACAGCCGATTAAAAATATCAAAAAAAGTAGAGAAAAAAGTCGTTGCATTGCCTGTTTTTTAACAATTACAATTTCACCGCCGCCGCGCCCAATTCATCCCAAGTCAGGAAAATATCCGCATCGCCGAGGGCATAAGCCGCAATTTCATAGGCATTGTAATGAAAAAGGATGCCTTTTTCGGTGTATCCCCAATTTTGTGGGAAAGCAATTTGGCCGTTTTCAAATTGAAAACCGTTGTCGAACGCCTCTTTTTTCAATTCCAAATATTTTTTTTCGAGCATCGGCAAAATGGCTTTCGAATCTTTGATGACTTGGCCGGACATGATTTTTTGCCCAGTCGCGGGTTCGAAATTTTTGATCGAAGTTTGGAAATTTGGGTGCGCCCCGCCGTGAAAAGTATAGGTATCGAGGCGCAAAGTGAGGCATTTTGGCGAATTGCAAAGCACGGTGTCGGTGGTTTGGCTTTCAAAAACTGGCATTCCGCCGGGCGACAATTGAACGTAATCGTACCACGAATTGATAAATTCCGCGCCGACCCGCGAAAAATCCATGTGTTCGAGCGCGTCGGTGCTGTCCTCGAAAAAAACCGATTGGTCGCGCACCCAATTTTCAATCCATTCATTGACCGATTTTTTCAGACCGGGCGCGTTGCCCACAATTTCTGGGTATTCAATTTTTATCGAGGCGCAGGAATCGGGGCAGCGGCCATCACTTTGCTCAAAAATTTTGGAAGAAATTCGGAACGTGCCGCTCGGCTGGCAATTTGAAAAATAGAAAGCACAGCAAATTATGCCGACGGACAAGGCGAGTGGTTTCATCATTTTGGTTGAAAAAGTTGAAGTTGATTGAAATTTTTTAAAAACGCCGCGAAAAGTATGTCCGATAATTGAGTTGCGCGGGCACTGCCAGCACAAAAATTTTGGCAGCAGCGACCATCGAAAAATCCAAAGTTTCGAGGGACGAGGCCATCGCAAAATCACTTTCGCGGAGTGCTTCACCGTTCAATTTTGCCTGACCTTCAATCAAATATGCCGTGTAAATTTTGTCCGGCTGCGCGGGCAACGAGAAGTTTTCTTTCAAATCTATTTGAAAAATTTCCACGCCGGGCGTTTCCATTTTGAACGGGCTGCCATCGCCGACGAGGGTTTTAATTTCGGTTTGGCCAAAATTTTTGACCGGAAAATCTGCGGCGCGGTAATCATCATAAGTTGCGGGCTGTCCCAGAGTTTTGTCGAGGTTCGGGTCGAACCAAATTTGAAACATTTCCGCGCCCTCGCCCATAAATTCGGCGTGGCTGATGCCATTTCCGGCGCGGAGAATTTGGACATCGCCGGTCGAAAGTGGCCGCCAATCTTTGAGTTTCGTATCGAAATGGCGAAGCGGACCGCGCAAAACGAACGAACAAATCTCAAAACCTTGGTGCGGGTGCAAACCAATCGTGCTGTCAGTCACGGCTTTGGCGTGCGCCCAATAAAAAAGATTGGAAAATGGGCGAATTTCGCCGCCGTCCTGCGGAAAACCGATGGGTTTATTTTCGATAATTTCGCCGCCGTTGAACGCGCCTTGTGCTTGCCGTTCTTTTGAAATGATTTTTAAAGACATTGATTTTGAATTTACAATTTTAGAAATTTCTTTTCAAAAAACAGGGTAAGGCAGGTTTTGTTTTAACCAAAAATGTAATTGCAATTAGTTGTTTATCACATAGTTTACATAGGTTTTTTCACATAGAAAACATAGATTAACTTTGATTAAAAGGTAGAGTTTTTATAAGAAAATATTTTGTTTTGTTATAAAAAACGCCGTGAATTCTATTTTTAAAATCTATGAATCTGTGTGTTTAAAAAACAAGAAAATTAAACTTTTAAAATGAAAAAAATCAAGTCCGACCAGCCCAACTATTTTGAAATGGTTTACGCAGTTGTCCGAGAAATCCCGCGTGGCAGGGTGACAAATTATGGCGCGATTGCTGATTTTTTGGCACTCGGTTCGTCGCGCATGGTGGGTTGGGCATTGTTCCGAGGCACGCCCGACCCGCCCGTTCCGGCGCAGCGCGTGGTCAATCGAAAAGGAGAATTATCTGGAAGAAATCATTTTCCGATGCCGACGATGATGCAGGAAATGCTCGAAGCGGAAGGTGTGGAAGTCGAAAACGACAAGGTGGTGCGGTTCAAAGAATTGTTCTGGCACCCGAGCGAGTTGGGCGAGAACTGGGGAATTGGTTATTGGGAAATTGGTTGTCCAATAACCAATTCCCCAATAACTAATAACCAAATTAGTCTGGCTCAAAGCCTAGAATGATATTAAAACGCCCAAATTGCGTCCATTTTGCGCCACTTTCAATCAAATCTGGTTTGTCAAAACCAAAACCGTAGTCAAAACCGAGCGTTCCGAACATCGGCAAAAACACGCGGAGGCCGAGGCCAGCCGAACGTTTCAAATCAAAAGGGTTGTAATCTTTCGCACGTTGCCACGCATTTCCTCCCTGCGCAAAAGCGGTGACGAAAATCGTGCTGGACGGGTTCAGCGAAATCGGGTAGCGAAGTTCGGTCGTGAATTTGTTGAAAACACCCGCGCCGCCGGGCAGTGCCGACATGATATCGCCCTGTTCGTAGCCGCGCAAACTGATGATGTCGCGCCCGTTCAAACCAAAATTTTGATTGGAAAGACCGTCGCCGCCGACATCGTATCTTTCAAAAGGGCTGAGTTCTGTTTTATCGCTCCAACGGCTCAGGATTCCAATTTTCGCTGAGGTTTTCAGTACCAATTTTCCAACCAAAGTCGTGTACCACTCAGCATCCACTCGCCATTTCAGGTATTCCACGTAGCGGTAAAGAGTTTGGACATCGGTCGTATTTTCGTAAAAATCCTTGCTTTTAAACCAAGAATAGGGCGGCGTGGCCTGCATTTTCAAAGAAATCAACGAGCCGGTTTTTGGAAAAATCGGGTCGTTGATGCTGTTCCGGGCGACGGTCAAACCCAAATTGAAGTTGTGGTAAATGCCCTGCCGAACCACGCGGCCTTTGTCATCCTGAAAATTGAACCAATTGTTGAGTTTCAAAGTCTGGATATCCACGTCGGCGCGGAAGATGAAATTGTCGTCCGGCCATTTCAAACGGGTGCCAAAACCGACCGTTCCTTGAATAATATCCAACCGCTGGTAATTGCTGCTGCCCACAAAACCGTAGGCATATTTGTTGTAAAAACCTGCAACCGTCAACGAATTTGGCTTTTTCCCGCCCAACCACGGCTCGGTGAACGAGACATTGTACGACTGAAAACGGTCGCCCGAAGTCTGGCCGCGAATCGAGAAACGCTGGCCGTCGCCCTGTGGCAGCGGATTCCAAGTTTCTTTATGCGGGATGTTTTTTAAAGAAAAGTTATTAAAAGTCACGCCCAAAGTGCCGATGACGCCGCCGTTTGAAAATTGCGTCGCGGGCTGGTAACCGGCACTCAATTCGAGTTGGTCGGACGGTTTTTCCTCGACCGTGTATTCAATGTCCACTGTGCCGCGCTGCGGATTGACGGGCGTGTTCACGCCGAGGGCTTCTTGATTGAAATATCCGAGATTGATGATTTCGCGCTGCGAACGGATGATATCGGCGCGGCTGAATTTGTCGCCTGGCCGGGTGTAAAGTTCGCGGCGAATGACGTGTTCGTGCGTCCGGTCGTTGCCTTTGATGGTCACGCGGTCAATCGTGGCCTGCGGGCCTTCGTAAATCCGCATTTCGAGGTCAATCGAATCGTTGTCAATGGAAGTTTCGACGGGGTCGATATTGAAAAACAAATACCCGTTGTCGAGGTACAATGACGAAATGTCGCGCCCGTCCTGCGAAAATTTCAGGCGTGTTTCGAGCAGTTCTTGGTTGTAAACATCTCCTTTTTTGATGCCCAAAACTTGGTCGAGAAATTTGGTATCGTAAATCGTCTGGCCTTTCCACGCGATGTTCCGGAAAAAATACCGGTGGCCTTCGTTAACCTTCATATTTATCAATAATTCACCTTTCGACGTGCGCGAAATGCTGTCCGAAACGATCCGCGCATCCCGAAAACCGATGGTATTATAATATGCCTCGATTTTCGATTTATCCTCGGCGTACTCCTCGCGGGTGAATTTTGACTTTTTGAAAAGTTTCTTTTTGCGGTGCGTTTCCTTCATTTTTTTGCGAAGGACGCCGGCTTTCACGTTTTCATTCCCGGCAAAAGTGATGTCTTTGATCTTAACTTTTTTGCCTTTTTCAACCAAAAATTCCAGCCGAACGGCATTTGTCGCACGTTCGTCTGGGAACGTTGCGATTTTGGTTTTTGCATCCAAATATCCCTTTTCGATAAAATGTTTGGACACGGCGTTGGTCAAAGTTGACCGCAAATTTTCGGTCAAAATCGCGCCTTTCACCAAATGTCGATTGACGATGGTGTTCAAATCGTCGTGCTGACTCTTTTTTACACCCACAAAACTGTGGCGGGTGTAGCGTGGCAGTTCTTTCACCGCTATTTCGAGAAAAATCAGGTTGCCCTGCGTTTTTTCCCGCAAAATTTCAACGGAAGTGAACAAGCGCAAATTCCACAAAGCCTGCATCGCACGGGTAATGCTCGCGCCCGGCACTTTGGTTTTGTCGCCGACCCGCAGGCCAGAAACCGCAATCAAAGCATTGGCATCGGCAAACTGCGCCCCGGTGACTTTGATGCCGCCGATTTCATATTCCTGAACTTTGTCGTAGGCAATGATAGGTGGGAGCGAATCTATTTTTTGGGCAAAAATTTCACCCTGAAAACCGAGCAACAGGAGTAAAAAAACAAGGTTTCTGTTCATTATTGAATTTTAAAAGTCCAGTCGGCTGAACGGCTGACCGGACTGTTTTGTATGCTTTGGTAAAAAATATTTTACAAAAATCAATTTCCCCAATCGGCTACCGAACCCATCAGCAAACCTTTTGGAGCGAGTGCAATCACAATCATTAACAAGGCCAAACCAGTGAAAATAGCAAGTTTTTTGTGTTTTGAGGTGTCTTCGAGGGCTTTTTTGGAAGCCGACCTGCCGACGTGAATCAAAACAATGGCAATCAACATCATTGAAATGTGTTCGATTGCGAAATACCGGAGTGTCGAATCTTTCATCGCCGCCTTCATGTTTGCGAACGCGGCAGTGGTGTAACCACTCGTAAACCAATATTGGATTCCCCCCAAAATCAACTGGACATCTGCCAAAATCAAAAGCACCAACGAAGCCGTGTCGTCCATTTTCGTGAACGGCGTGCGGCGCAACCAACCATTTAACGAGCGATAAAGCACGAAAAAAATGGCAATCAAAATAAAGTAGCGGTTGAAGGAGTGGAGTAAGTTAATAGTTGAGTGCATAATCGTTAGTTTTAAAAATTGGCTGGCAAAGGTATTTTTTGTTGATGAAAAAAAATTTTTTAAAAAATTTTCAAACTGGCGTGACCAAAAAAACCAACCGCCGTCTTGATATCGAAATTACGAAACAAGACAAAAGAACAAAAAACAAAACGTCGAATCACGACAAAATTTAAGGTAAGAAGATTGTTTTCATTTGGTTTTTTGGGGTTCCGTCGGGGGCGCAATGCTCACCGACGGTTTTTTTTGTGCCAAAACTGAAATCCTCGCCACCCACATTTTTACCGTTTTTTACCCATCTTTTTCCTTTTGTTTCCCCTTTTTTCAGACATTTGCCTGCCCCCGCTTTCAGACACTACCAAAAAACCTTATCTGAATTTTCTATGAAAATTTTAATCGCGCACAATGCCAAAATCCCGGTTCATGCCTACGGCGGTTCCGAACGGATTGTTTGGTGGTTGGGAAAAGAACTTGCTGGGCTGGGGCATCGGGTCGTTTTTTTGGTCAAAAAAGGTTCGGAGTGCCCGTTTGCCGAAGTCATTTTTTGGGACGAAAAGAAACCGCTCGCCGCGCAAATTCCCGCCGATGTTGACCTCGTCCATTTTCATTTTGAACCCGGCGAGGAAATCGAAAAACCGCACCTGATTACTTTTCATGAAAATGCCAAATCGGCCAAAACTTTCCATCCAAACACTGTTTTTCTTTCCAGAAACCACGCAAATCGGCACGGCGGTGAAGTTTTTGTGCACAACGGCCTCGATTTCAATGACTACGGAAAACCGTTTTTGGACAACAAAAGATTGTACCTCCATTTTTTGGGAAATGCCGCGTGGCGCGAAAAAAATGTGCGCGGCGCAATTGATATTGCCGGAAAAGCAGGGGTGAATTTGCACGTCATTGGTGGCACGCGGGTCAATTTTCGAGCCGGCCTGCGCATCACTTTGAGCCCAAATGTCCGGTTTCACGGCATGCTCGGCGGTGACGGACGGAACGCGGTTTTGAACAATTCGCGGGGTTTGGTTTACCCGGTTTTGTGGCACGAGCCGTTTGGTTTGGCCATCATTGAAAGCCTTTTTTACGGTTGCCCAGTTTTTGGAACGCCGCACGGTTCGTTGCCCGAATTGCTCGGTCGGCAGCCGCACCCGAACGGAAAAAAAGATTGGAATGGAAAAATTGATGCTTTTTACTCAGAGTTTGGCTGCCTTTCTGTGAAAAAATCTGAGTTGGTCGAGGCCGTGAAAAATACCCAAGATTTCAAGCGGCGGCGATGTCAAGAATATGTTGTAGAAAATTTTTCGGCCAGTCGGATGGCCGATGACTATATTTTATTGTACCAAAAAATTCTGTCAGGGCAGCAATTGCATGAAAATTCGCCGGTTTTGGAAGTTGTTCCAGCGAATGGCTTTTTGTCTTTTTCTTGAAAAAATTTTAAAAAAACTCAATCAGGATAAGTCGCCACCAATTCTTTCAATTTTTCCAAAAACTTTTGCTTTACCGGTTCGCGCTGCATTTTGTTGGTTTCTGTAAAAAATTCGTGCTGCGAAAGAAAACTCACCTGCAAACGATTCCAAGTTTTTTCATCATTGAGCAAATTATAAGCCGCCAATTCTTCAAAAAGCGATGCCCCAATTTTGTAAAAATCTGGCCGACCGAGATAATCCAAATCGGCATCGCAAATAATTTCTTCCAAATGATTTTTCGGCGACTGCGGAATTTTGGTGGCCATAATCATCCCGCAAATCGTTTCAATTTCTTCCGGCGAGTAGCCAAAATTGGGCAATTCGGTGCGGGCAATTTCGCAACTTTCTGTTTCGTGGTTGGCGTGTTTGTTTTTTACAAAGCCGGCATCGTGGAAAAGGGCGGCCGTTTTGACCAGCGGCACTTTTTTGGCAGGGACGTTTTCTGAAACGCAAAGTTGAGTTGCCACCCGGAGCACATCCAACATGTGGTGCAAACCGTGATAATGCAAATCTGCGGAAAGTTCTTTCCGAAGTCTTTTGAGTATGGATTGTTTGGCTGCGCGATAATTCATTTTAAGAAACCGGTTTTCCGGGAACGCTCAAAATTCGTACTTTTCTGGTAAATGCTTTATCAGAAATAAATAATTTGCCGCAAGGTCTAATTTTATGCCGATTTTTCGGGCAGATGTTTTTCAAAACCTTTTTTGACTTTTTGAAAAAACTGCGTCCGAACCCTCGTTTTGAAAATGAACGTTTTCAAAACACTTCAATTTCTTCTCAAACAATTTCAATTTTTAAACAAGTAAATATTTACAAAATGGATTTAATGCAAATGTTGCAGGGACACCTCAACGATGACGTGATGAACCAAATTGGTGGCCAAATCGGTGCCGAACCTCAACAAACTGCCGCCGCTGCGAGCGGGATTTTTGCCTCGCTGCTCGGCGGCATGGCTCAAAATGCGGCCACTCCCGGCGGCCTTCAATCATTGATGGGTGCGCTCGACAGCGACCACGACGGCAGTGTTTTGGACGATTTGATGGGGATGGTCAGCGGAAATGCCAGTACCGGAAGCCCTTCGGCTTTGAACGGCGCAGGGATTTTGGGGCATATTTTGGGCGGACAAAAAGAGCAGGTCGCGCAACAAGTCAGCCAATCTTCCGGCCTCGACATGGGTCAAGTGATGAAATTGATGCCAATCCTCGCCCCGATTTTGATGGGCGTTTTGGGAAAAGCAAAAAGTGGCGGGCAACTTGGTTTGGGCAATTTGGCAAGCATCCTGTTCGGTTCGGCTCAAAATGCTGGTCAACAATCGGGCATGGGCGATTTGCTCGGCTCGGTTTTGGGCGGCGTTTTTGGTGGTGGCCAACGGCAGCAACAAGCATCGCCGGACGGTGGTGATTTGCTCGGCAATATTTTGGGCGGCGTTTTGGGCGGCCAACAACAACCGCAGCAACAACAACAATCCCCCGACGGCGGTGGGCTTTTTGGAAAAATTTTGGGCGGCGTTTTTGGAAAAAATTAATGTCCCATTCGTTTTTCAAATTAAGAAAAAGATAAAAAAAAAGACGGCTCGCCGAAAGGTGAGCCGTCAAATTTTACTTTAAAAAATTGGTGGTTGAACGAGAACAGCGCTTCAAAACAGCATAAAAAAATACTTTTCCTCAACTACTGCTTCCCGAAAACCCAGATTCGGGATGGCCTTCTGCCTGAAAACGATTGATTATAAAAAGTCTCGGTTGGCCAAAAGCGATAGCCGCGAGGCACCACCACTGGCAAAACGGAAAACAGTCTTTTTGTGTGTAAGGAAAAGTAAAAGAATGATTACGGCTCGGCGCGAAAAGGAAAGAGGGGCGGCCAAGCATCAAAATATTAACAAGACAAAGGTAGAAAAAACTTTTACAAAAAGAATCATGCCTGCAAAAAATTGATTTTCGAAGGATAAACAATCAATTTTCTGGCTCCTTTTGAAAAATCCGCCGCGCCAAATTCCCAGTCAAAGCACCCATTCCAGCCAGCAAACCACCCAAGATTCCCGTTGCCCAAAGCAAATTTGCAGTAGTAATTCCTTGCAGAAGGCTCCCCATTTTTCCGCCAAGATTCCCAGTATTCAAATAATTGAAGTAAAAAGCCAAGATGCCCCACAACAAAGTTCCGGCTGCGAAACCCAATCCAAAAACTGCTTTTCGACTATTTTTAAATAAAAAACCAGCCACAAAACCTGCCACTGCAAGCCACCACCACGCCATGCCGAACCACGACAGGCCGCCCAAAACCAAGATTGTCAAAGTAAATAATCCTAAATTTTTCATTTTTTGCCGGGTGAAAAAGTTGATTTTTGAAGTGGAAATTTGAGTTCACCGGGGTTGCGGAGCAGTTGCAAATCGAAGTATTTTCCCTCGGCCCACGGTGCGACGAGGTTATCGTAAAATGGGCTGCCGGGATTGCCCGATTGCCCGCCCGGATAAACGCCGACGGCTCGGACGGTATCGCCCAATTCGACAATCATTCGCCACGACGGGCCGTGATTTGAACTGATTGCGTTCGGCGCGTTTCGGTGGCCGCTGGTTTGAATATCTGTTCTCGAAAAAGCGTCAATCCGAGCCAAGTGATTGATTTTGAAGTGTTTATACTTTCCCCACTCCAATCCACCGAGCAAAGATTTTGCAATTTCCGGGGTCAATTTTTTAAAAGATTGGGTCACGACTTCTCGGGCAGTTTCTTTTTCCGGGGTGTTTTGAATATCAAAAAAACGGTTTTTCGGGTCGTGCTGCATCAAGTCAATCCATCGCCAAAAATCGGGGAAAAGTGCCGGTTTATCCGCCGCGTCGAGCGCGTACATTTCATCAAAAGTCAAATGATAACAACTGTCCGACCACATTTCAAAAACGGAAGGCAGGGTCATTTCTTTTTCAAATTTGAAATTCCAGCCGTGCAGTTCGTCCCACAATTTTTTCTCGGCACCATCGAGTTGCGCCGTGTCGGTCAATTTCAACATTACGGGCAGCGCGTCGGCAGCGAGCGAGTTGAAATTATCCAATTGGATACTTTTCATGCTGTCCACAGTTGCGGAATCCATCGCGGCGAGCCGGTTGAAAATTCGCCGATTTCGAGCATCATCGAACGAACCCAAAAATTTGTACGGAAACGACGGCGGCACGGGATGTTGGTTTGCTGAAAAAACAAAGCCGCGACCGGGGTTATTGTATTTCGGAACGCGGTCGGCGGGAATGAAACCCGGCCACGCATTTTCAGATTTGCTCCCATCTTGGATAAATCGCCCTGCCTCGTTTTTTCGCAACGGAAATCTACCCTGCACTTGAATCCCAATGTTGCCCTCGCGGTCGGCCATGACAAAATTTTGGGCAGGAGTGTCCCACGAATCAATATCTTTTTGGCCTTCTGCGACTGTTTTTGCAGTGTTTAATTTGTACAACGACATCATTTGGCTCTGATCGGGGGCGAGGTGCGATATCCAAAACATTGAACAATCTGCCAGCGGATGCCCAAGCTGAAAATCATAAGTCACTGGGCCCCAATCCGTGTATCGAACCGTGTCGAGCAAATCAGGTTGGTATTTTATCTTAATTGTCTCCAATTTCAACCGCACATTTTTGGTTTTTCCATCCAAATTATAAGCCGTCCGGTCGGCGTTTGCCCAAGAAATTTTGTACCAATCCAGCACATCTTCGCTGCCGTTGGTCACGCCCCACGCAAAATTTTCGTTGAAACCAATCACGATTCCTGGCACGCCCGGCAACGAAACGCCAAAGCAATTGACCTCCGGCGTGTGGATTTGAACGGCAAACCAAATCGAAGGCAAAGTCAAAGAAAGGTGCGGGTCGTTGGCCAAAAAAGCATGGCCGCTGGCCGATTTTTTGCCCGAAATTGCCCAATTGTTGCTACCATCGAAAGCGCGAAATGGGGATGGTGTTTTATTTTCAAAAGAAAAATCATTGCCAAATTTTGGAAAATCATTGGAAAGATTTCCTGGTTTTTCGGAAACAGCTGGTAGTTTTTTCACTTTTGGGGAGGGATTTTCTGTCGTGTTTTCAGTTTCGTTTCCAGTTTTCCAAGATTTCCATTGTCCAAAATCAGGGACAATCGGCTGATTTTTTGGGTTCCATTGCGGAAAAAGTGATTGAAATTCTCGTTCACCCAAAACATCTCGCATCGCCGTCGCATCGCCATCGTCGGAATATCCGCAAAGATTTCGAGCCATGCTTTCGACAACCAACGAGGTTTTCAAAGTTGTCCAAAGTTCGGGTTCGTAATTTAAAAGTTTAAATTCGATAGGCCGCTGCGCAATCGACAGTTGACTGATGTAGGCATTGACCCCGGCAGAATATGCATCGAGATGTTCGATGGTTTCGGGCGATTTTTTCCAACTTTCCAAATTGTTTTCCGCCGCCCAAACCATGCCTTGCCGCCGGGTCAACCTATCAAATTCAACCGTTCGCTTTCCCATCACCTCGGAAAGTCGCCCGGACGCGCTCCGCGAAACCAAATCCATTTGCCAAAGTCGGTCGCGGGCGGTCACGAAACCCTGAACCATCATCGCGTCGGCCATATTTTGGGCAAAAATGTGCGGGATTTTTAAGTCATCATAAACCACTTCGACGGGTGCTTTGAGTCCCGGCAAATCAAAATTTTCGGACAAACCAGACATGACCTTCGCAGGTTCGGCATTTCTCCAAAAACCCGAAAACGGGTTGAGCAAACGACCGAGCGGCGGCAAACTGACCTCGCCGAGCGGCACAGGTCGGTCAGCGAACCAAATCAAACTGACCGTCGCAGCCAACGAAAACAAAAAAAACAAGATCTTTTTCAACATGACGTGGTGTTAAATTGAAGTGGGGCAGTTGATTTTTGAATTCAAAATATTCCGAGTTCAAGTAATTGAAAAGTCGAAATTTTTGAAAAATCAGGCGGGCGAAAATAACGTCAAGTGGAGAAGGTAATGACGAAAAAAGAGGCAATTCTTTGAAAATGATATGTTTTGGTCAAAATTCAAAAGTTAAAATTTTAGTTTTTGGGATTTGAACGCAAAAAAACGAGGCCATCAATTTTCCCAAATCACCAATTTTCAAAATATAAAAGCGGTGCACAAATCAATTTTGCGGCAAATATTTCCCCTGTGGGTATCATGAAAACTTTTTGTTTTTAATTTCTAAAACTTGACTTTCTGGAAACCAAGTGGGTAATTTTATCGTTAAATAGTTGATAATCAATTTTTTAATCTTTTAATCACACCCATTCTTCGATGACAAACCGCGTCCAAATATTCCGCCGACTCTGGCGCAAATCGCCAAAACTTGCACTCGCATGGCTTCGCCGCAACACAGCAAAAACCGCAAAAAAACTTATCCCAACCGACGAGTGGAAAATTGATTGGTTGGGCGAGGAAATGCGGCCATTCAACAGTTTGCAACGCCGCGAACAACAATCGGCCTGAATTTTAAAAAAATTCAGACTTCGATAATTTTTCTTTTGAACTCAAAATGTTTGCCGAGGTAAACACTTTGCACCATTTCGTCGGCTGCCAATTCTTCCGAAGTTCCCGCTTTCAAAATATTTCCATCCACCATCAAATAGGCTCGATCGGTAACCGATAAAGTCTCCTGCACGTTGTGGTCGGTGATCAAAATACCTATGTTTTTTGTTTTCAATTTCGCCACGATGTACTGAATATCTTCCACAGCAAGTGGGTCAATTCCGGCAAACGGTTCATCTAACAATATAAATTTAGGGTTCGTGGCCAAGGCTCTGGCAATTTCAGTGCGCCGCCGTTCGCCGCCGGAAAGGGTGTCGCCGTTGCTTTTTCGAACTTTTTCCAAGTGAAATTCATCAATCAACGACTCCAATTTCATTTCCTGCTCCATTTTGGAAAGGTCGGTCATTTCCAAAACCGCTTTGATGTTGTCCTCGACCGTCAATTTTCGAAAAACAGAAGGCTCTTGCGGCAAATATCCAATGCCTTTTTGCGCCCGGCGGTACATCGGCAAATCCGTGATTTCTTCCTCGCCCAAAAAAACGTGGCCCTCCGTCGGGCGGATAAATCCAACAACCATGTAAAAAGAAGTGGTTTTCCCTGCGCCGTTTGGTCCAAGCAAACCTACAATTTCACCTTGTTTTACTTGAAAAGAAACGCCCCGGACGACCGTCCGTTTGCCATAGTTTTTTATCAAATTTTCTGCACGAAGTAGCATTGTCCGGTGTTTTTGCATGAAAA
The DNA here is from genome assembly GCA_031398055.1 of Saprospirales bacterium. GTDB lineage: Bacteria > Bacteroidota > Bacteroidia > Chitinophagales > Saprospiraceae > M3007. Next base: position 83,127 of record JANNMS010000111.1, read on the forward strand.
AGGCATGGAAACTTAAATTTCCATGCCCCATATTTTCAATAAATTTTTAGTTCAACAATTTTTTTACAGCATCTGAAATGGCTCGGCCTTCGGCTTTTCCAGTTAATTTTTTTGAAGCCGCGCCCATCACTTTTCCCATGTCTTTTGCAGAAGTTGCGCCTGTTTCGGCAATAATTTCTTGCAAAATGGCTTCTAATTCCGCGCCTTCCAACATTGCTGGTAAATATTTTCGGATGACTTCAATTTCTTCTTCTTCTGTTTTTGCCAATTCCGGGCGGTTGTTTTTTGTGTAAATATCAAAAGATTCCTGCCGGGTTTTCAATAATTTTTGGAGCATTTGCACCTCGCGGGCTTCGTCAATTGCTTGCCCGGAGCCGTCCGTTTTTGCCAACAAAATCGCACTTTTGATTGCCCGGATGCCGCGCAAAGTGATTTCATCTTTGGCTTTCATTGCTGTGATTAAATCTTTTCCAATTTTTTCTTCGAGTGTCATTTGTAAATTTATTTAATTTTTAAAGCCAAAAAGTCGCTTCGTTTTGACAAATTCCTCAACATTTTTTGGCACTTTTTCTTCCCATCCAGATTCGCCATTTTTCAACATTCTCAAAACGTCTTTGTGAAAAATGTGCAAAATATCAGGATTAAATTTTTCAATATCCACGATGTAAAAATTATCCAACAAAAATTTGTACAACGATTTGATGTCGTCCGGCACGGGCATGTTTTTCGCGGTCAACAATTTCCCCGCTTCATTTTCTCTGGCCGGATAAACGAAAAAACGGACATTTCGTGGGAAAAGTTCGCCAAACGCCGCCAACAAATTGTCTTCATTTTGTAGGCAAGTTTCGTGGATTATGTTTTTCAATTTTCGTGCGCCCATCACCAAACCGATTCGCTGCACTTTGTATTCTGAAAAATAAGAAATCAATTTTTTGTGCTGCACACAATTTGACAAAATGACAGTCTGGTTCAAATTGCACAACATTTTCGCGCGGTCGAGAAAATCTTTTTCGTCCAATTTGCCATCCGACATCAAATTATCGAGCGTGATTTCAACCAAAAAAAAGCACATTTTCGTGTCAACATCGGGCGAATTTTTGAACTGCTCGAACCCATTTTGAATCATGTCTTGCTGGACGAGCGTCGGCGGACGATAACTTCCCCGCGCAATCAAAATTGATTTTCGGTACAAAAACTCGCCTGCCTGCAACGGTTTTTGATCCGGGCCAAAAATCGAAACGCGGCTCAAACCATGTTTTACTAGCCAAAGACAAATCAAACGGTTGTCCAAATTTTCAAAATCAGGCCCAGTCAAACGCACCATGTCAATCGCCACGCGGTCTTTCAAATTATCTAAAAGACTGACAATCAACGTTTCAGGGTCAGAAAAATATCGGTAGCATGCATAAATCATGTTCACCCCAAGAATCCCGACGGCCTGTTGTTGCAGCCGATTGTCGTTGTCCAAAAGCCGAACGTGCAAAACCAAGTCGTTCGGTTCGCCGGTCGGGTTGAGTTGAAAACGCACCCCGAGCCAACCATTTCCTTTCGTCGTTTTTTGAAAATTGATGGCCGAAACCGTGTCGGCGAACACAAAAAAATTCTGTTCGGGACGCACCGCCCGCAGCCGCTCGGCCATCAAATCATATTCGTGGTCGAGCATTTTGTACAACCGCGGCTCGCAGACATACCTGCCCTTGTTTTCCAGCCCATAAATTTCGTCGGAAACGGTTTTATCATAGGCCGACATCGTTTTGGCAATCGTCCCGGCCGCCGCGCCGACCTGAAAAAAGAACCGAGCCACTTCCTGTCCCGCGCCGATTTCGGCAAATGCGCCATAAATTTTGTCGTCGAGATTAATTTCGAGGGCTTTTTGCTCCGGTTCGAGGATGCTGCGGGTCATTTTAATATTTTGGAATTTGGCTGGCGCGGTGCCGAAGTTCGGATTCGATTTGTCGTTGGGCGTGTTCCCATTTGCCTTTCGTCCCGTAATTTTTATATAAAAGTACGGTCATTGCCATAAAAATAGTCAAACAAACCGCCCCGATTCCCAAAGTTGAAAGCGCAAAAAGTGGTTTTCCAAAATAGAAAAACATCAATCCCAGAAAAATCCAGCCTGCCGACAGGCCGCCGACAATCATCGAAAGCCGCAATTTTTTTCCAAAATAAGCCAATTGCTGTTTGGCCTGCTCGCGGAGTTCGAGCAAATGGTCGGTGCCGAATTGGCTGGGGCCGAACTCGTCGAGCAAGGAAAAATCGTCGTTCCCGTCTTTTTCGAGGCGGTCAAACAGATTTGGTTTGAAAATATTTCGTGTCATCGGATGATGCTTTTCTGGTGCACAAAATTAGTTCGAGTGCAGGTAAAATATTTTTGATTTTTATGGAATTGCGGATGTTTTTGAAATTTTTAAAACTTTCGGCAGCCAAATTTTTACGTCATTTTTGAAAAAATCATCCCCGCCCGTGCCGCCCAACTTTTCGCCAAAAACTTCAACCCATTCCTCGAAAACTGCTTTCCCAACAATTTTTGTTTGTGAAAATGAACCGAATTCACCGTCCACCGCACCGCAAAATCATAATATTTTTTTGAAAAAGTTCGCGGAAAATCCAGATCGCGGTCGGTTCGATTTTCCCAATTTTCTGACTCAATCAATTGATTTTCAACCTCTTGGTACAAACCAGTTCCTTTAATTGGATAGGCAATCGTGATGGTAAACAAATCTGGATTTGATAATTTCAGGTGTTCGACCGTTTCAAAAATATCGGCCTCTGTCTCGCCCGGATATCCCAACATGATGAACGTACCTGCCTGAATTTCCGCCCGCCGCGCCGCCCGAATCATTTCCCGAACTTGTCCAACATCCACCCGCCTGTCCATTGCGTCAATTATTTTTTGCGAGCCACTTTCCGCGCCAATCCAAACCCGAAAACATCCCGCCGATTTCAAAATTTCCAAAACCTCCAAATTCAAACGGTCGGCGCGGGTGATGCATTCAAAATCAATTTTCACGCCGCGTTTTTTCAGTTCGTCATGAAACTCGCGTACCCACCGGTGGCTCACCGTAAACACATCATCCACAAACCAAATTAAGTCAAACACGTAGTTTTTTTGCAAATTTTCAATCTCGTCAACCACCGCCGCCGGGTCACGCCGCCGATAACTTTGGCCATAAACCGCCGTGCTGCACCATTTGCAAGTGTACGGACAGCCGCGCTGCGTGCTCACCGAAACCGCATTTTGACCATGCGCTTTTTTCCACGCGTCCAGATATTTTTGAAGGTGAATTTTCGCGCGGTTTGGTTGCGGCAGGTCGTCCAAAGATTTCATTTTTTCGCGCGACGAATTTTTGTGAACCGACCCGTCGGAAAGTTGAAAAGCCAAACCTGAAATGTGGCCAAAATTTTTCAAGAAAAAATTCTCGTCCGCCGAGCGGTTCAAATTTTCGGCGGCCAACGAAATTTCGAGCATCGTCTGTTCGCCCTCGCCAATCACCGCAAAATCCGCGCCGCTGCCCAAATATCCTTCCAAATTGTGGGTGACATCCGGCCCGCCAATCACGACCCACGAATTTTCCAACTCGACCCGCACAAATTTCACGATTTCCAAAACGTTCAGTTTGGTCATCAGGTTGGTATAAATTCCGACAAGTTTTGGCCGATTTTCCAGCAGGTAATTTTTCAAATCTGGTTTTGTGGAAAACGTCGTGTCAAAAACCTCGTTCGCCAGCCCATTTTTTTCCAGCCATGCCGACAAATACAAAATACCCAACGGTGGGTAAGGCTTCATGATTTTTTGCTCTTTCAAATCTTCATGAAGAAAATAGCCGTGGGTGAACAAAACTTTCATAATTCATATTCTTGGTTGTCTGGGATTATCACTTTTTGAAAAACCTCAGTCCAATCATTGTAAATAATGGTGTCAGGGCAGGTTGGCGACTCCTCTTTTTTCATTCGCCAAGTCAAGTGAACCAGCGCAAATTTTTCCGTTCCAACAATTTTAAACAAAACATCATCGCAGTCAAATCGACGCCCGACTGCCTTGACTTTCGTATTGAAAAGAATATGTTTTGAGTTTGCCTCTTTTTGCAACTCAATTTCCAATCCATCCGACAAACTTTCAAAACTTTGCCAAGGCAAAAGGAATTCAGGTCAAACGCATTAAAATCCATTCCCGAAGGGAATCTATGTTTATAGAAATTGAAATGGACATGCACGAGAAATCCCGAAGGGATTTTATGTAAAAACTCGCGCCTGAAAACATAAAATCCCTTCGGGATTTGAGG
>JANNMS010000116.1:0-16208 GCA_031398055.1 Saprospirales bacterium
CCTCAAATCCCGAAGGGATTTTATGTTTTCAGGCGCGAGTTTTTACATAAAATCCCTTCGGGATTTCTCGTGCATGTCCATTTCAATTTCTATAAACATAGATTCCCTTCGGGAATGGATTTTAATGCGTTTGACCTGAATGATTTGGGGCAGCCTGATAAATATCATGTTTTGTGGTTATCGACTGAAAAAGAGTTTTTAAATTTTTTGGAGGTTGTACTTGGATTTATGTTTATTTAAATAAAAAATGACTAAAATTTCTTGTAAAATTTTGTTAATTCAAACTAATGCAGATTTTTTTTACAGCGATTCAGCATTTTCCAATTTGACAAAACGACCGCAAAACATGGACGTGCAATAGCACGAAAACTTATTGCTTTGTTTGCCAAAATAGCAAATTGAGGGGGAAGCAAGATGGCGAAAAAAGGGCCGCCGGTCAACCCGGCGGCCCAAAACATTTGAAACTGGTAAAAACCTACCGTCCCGAAAGCCTCCGGAACGGAAAGTTGAACTTTATCGAACCACGATTTTCTCCGTCATTTTCCGCTCGCCCTCCGTCATTTCCAACAAATAAACGCCCGGCGGCAATTTGCCAGCATCTTCCCACAACATCGCGTTCATGCCTTTATTTGATTGATAGTCAAAGGTTTGCATCAACCTTCCCGTCGCGTCGCTAATTTTGAAAAATACGTTTTGCTGTTTTTCCGAACGAAAACGGATGGTCGCGTAATCCATAATCGGGTTTGGCAAAACATCCAAAAATGGTTGGAAATTTTCCAGCGGCTCGTCGGCTGCGGAAATTTTCGAGGAAAATTTGAACGGGTTTTGCACCGTCCCGACCGCCGCATCTGCCGAGAAATACATCGTTTCCGAAAGGTCAACGCTTGTCATGCTGGAAGCATCCCCGTCGTAAAATTTGAATTTTAAAAGTTCGCCCGTCGTGTTCGAATAGATCGTTTGGAAAAACAAATGCGCCTGCAAGGGCTCGACCCAAATCGCTTTGGCCGCGCCCCGGCACTCGTTCCCAACAAATGCGCCGAGTTCAAAATCTTTGCCGGTGACGTTCGAGCCGCCGTTTTCCAACATCGCAATCAAGGTTTGAGAATGCTCGAATTTCGTCGCGTCGACTTGGAAAATCGAGTTTCGGCTGCTCGCATTCAGATTTTCCAACTTTTTCAAAGTTGACAAATCTTCGGGGCGGTTGCTGGAATTTGGATAGGTCAAAACCCCCGGCTGCGCCATTTTCAACAAATACCCGTTCGGCGGGGACATGTAAACAAGGTTGCCCAACCAGCCAAAACCGGCGACGTACTGCGCGAACGCGCTTTGCGATTTGATGATGTCGCCGTTCAGCGGGGTCAAACTGGCCAACGCCTCGTTCACCGTCAGAGCCTGCTGCGGCAGATAACCGATCCAGTTCCAGCCCGCCGAAATCGGGATGTTGACCGAAGCCGGGTCGATCAAAGCCCCCAAATGCACGATCGTGTCAGCGTCGGCAGTCCGATATTGGTACATCGGCGTGTTTTGCAGCGTCGCCAGCGAACCGAGCCAGCCGAAGCCGGGCGTGTTCAGCGAGAACGGTACTTGCGTTTTTATCAAGTCGCCACCGGGATCATTGACCGATGCCAGGGCCGCCGAAACGGAGTTGTCCGGGAAAGCAAGGTTGAACGAGATCCAGTTCCAGCCGGGGTGCAGTTCGATTTCGCGCAGCACCATATTATTGGTGTGCAAAGTCTGCGGGTACTGCGGCGTGCCGATGAGACCGTCGGCCTCGAACGAGAAGCCTTCCAAAACCTGCCCGTACAACAGGCACTCGGAAGCGTCCCAAATCCGGAACTCGACCGTTTCGCCGTCAAATTGATCGGAATAAATCGTCAAAAAGGCCACGAATTTGTCCACCGGCGCGAGGTACTGGATTTTTCCAACGCCCCGAAGTTCAGTGCCGACGTAGGCCGCCACGATGTCTTCAACGTCATTTGAAACCGTGCCCTCGATGTCCAAACGGACAGTCATGTTCATCGAATAATCCCAGTCGGCGGGGTTCACGGCCCAGCCCGGGTCTTTGCAAACCACGCGGCATTGGACATCCAAAGGCTCGTCGCCGAGCGCACCTTTCAATGTGATGGTGTCCACATAATTTCCAAAAACGAGTGTCGAATCAAACTCAAAAGTCACGACCTGCACCGCACCGGGAGCCAAAGTGCCCGATTTTGGGTAAATCCTTGCCCAAATCGGCCCGCCCGTGATTTCAAAACTTTGGTTGAAACCGCCCCGGTTTTCGATCCTGCGGGTGACGGATTTGATTTCTTCCTCGTATTTTGAAACGTAAACCGCCACGTTGTCCACCCAGTTCAGGTTGTTCCGGTCGTTGACGAATTCCCATTGGCCGTGCACGAAATTGTTGCCCGCCAGATCCTTGATGTTGTCAATTTCCACTCTAAGCACATCATTTTCAATGAATTGGTTTGCCACGTTGGGCACGAGCGTGATTTTGTCGCCGCTGCAAGTGATGACCGCGTCCACCAAATTGCCCGTGCGGGTGTTGTACAAACCGACGTTGTTGTTGTCAAAAATATCGGCTTGGATCAGCAAATCGCAGCGGATGTCCTCGTTGAAACGGACAGAAATTTCGTCCCCGGCGGAGTAAACGCCGTCGGCGGGTTCGGGCGTGCCGAAAATCTCCGGTGCCTCGCGCTCGATCTTTCCTTTCACCACTTTTGAAATGCCGGGGTTCAAGGCCCCCGAAAAACACTGCGTCACGGCGCGGATTTCGTAAAAACCGTCCTTGAAACTGGTGGGCAAATTCCACTGCACGATTTCAAAAACAGCCCCCAGATCTGCTTTTGGGATTTCGGCAATATTTATCCATGCCCCGTCGCCCTGCGAACGGCGGTACTGCACGCGGACGAGTTCCAAATCCGCGTCGGCCACGTTGTAATCGTTTATCGTGATGTTCAAAAACGTACCGCTCGTCGAGAGGTGCACCCAATCTGCAAGCGGAAAACCGACCTCGACAGGGCTGCACGGTTCGAGAAAATAGACATCAAATTCCAATTCCTTGTTTTGCTCGGCGGGCGGGTCAATGCCCAAAAAGTCGGCGCGACCGACCTCGCAATCCGAAAAATAACCGATGCGGAGGTTTTCATAATCAAAGGCCACTGGCCCACGCGCCACGGTCATCGTCACCTCGACGGGTTGCCCGAAGGGCACGCCGACATTCAGCGCAGCTTGCCCGTTGAACCGGATTACCGCGCCGTCGGGGTTGTTTTCCTGCAAACCTTCGAGGGTGTAAAATTTCACTTCTTCCGACTGCGAGGTGTTTCCCAAAATCAGTTTGAACACCGCCACGTCGTTTTTCGGCACGTTCACCGCCACTTGCGCGTCGGCTTGGATGCTGACGCTTTCGCGCGGCTGGGTGTTCGGCTCGTGCGGGCATTGGCTCTGGCCCGCGACGAGGTCAAAAACCGGCGTGCCGTAAACCTTGTCCTGTTTCACGTTGACCGAAAAATTGTCGCCAATGTCATCGTCCGCGAGCGTGTAGCCCACCGTTCGAGCATTGGTAAATACACCACCAACGGATGCGCCGAGCGACGTGGTGAACCCAATTTTTGACCCTTGCGAAATCCCTGCGCCGTTGGCCGTCACGCCGAATTCTTGGACAAAACTACTGCTGAACTCCATATTGAACTCAGCCGTAATACTATTGGAAGTCTCGGTGGTAGTCGAACTTTCGTACACGATGCCCGCGTCGAAAGAGCGATTTTCGATAAAAACAGCGTTTGCCTTTTGCTCATTGTTGAGTGCAACGATATTGCGCCAGCGGTCCGCGCTGTTCATATCGCCGAGCAATTCGAGTTGCGGGATGACGACATTCAAAATATGGTATTCCGAATAAATAAACGTCGTGGCAAATCCATCCGGAAAAACCGTCAACCCTTTGTCGAGAAAAACCGAGCAGGTCGATGAATCGAATTTTAGGTCATCGGTAATGCCAAAAAGATAGTTCATGGCACCGCCCATGTACACGTCGCCGCCCATATTGCTGCCCACCACGAGGTCATTGTCGCCCGTTGAAATCACCTCGGTCGTAGTCATGCAAACATTTCCTTCGGTGGAAAGCAAACTGTTGAAGCTCATCGTCATCTCCAAACCTATATCCAGCGTGTTGTCAATTTCGGCTTCGACCTCCGCGCCCAAACCGACACTCGTCGTGAAATCGGGCAGCAAATGCGCCGTCAACGACTCTTCGTAATTGACCCCGATGCCTGCCGAAAACGACCAGGTCACGCAGTTGGTGTTGCCTTTTTCGATGTAAGCAGAACTGGCGTCGCCCGGCGGGTCGCGCAAGATCAGGGTCGGGATTTCTGGCGCAGTCGAAGCGAATGTTGACTGCCGCGCCCGGATGCCCAGGACAATTGCATCTTGGGTGAGGGTCGCTTGTTCGTCGTGTGCCTCGGCACTGACCTGCAAGATTTTGTTGTGCGGCGGCACGATGTTGGGCAAACCTGCCTTAAATTGGTGAACCAATTCACCGGTGAGCATCAAAGTATCGAACTGGTCAAGGTCGCCGATGGTATTGTTGATGGTCAGCATTGCCGTGTCCAAGTAGCATTTTCCGCCATCATATTGTTCGTACACCTTGATTTTGGTTTTGTAGCCCGCACCTTGGTTCAAGATTGGGTCGCCGCAAAAATTGGTGTCGAGCATCGTCATTTCCACGTTCGGCGGGGCGAGATAGATAAAATCCGTGGTGTCGTTTTTCATCCGCAGGTCGAGCGTCGCGCCGCCTTTGTTTTGAAAAAACGTGTAAATGACAGGGTTCGAGTGCTCGATCACCGCCACCGTCACCGAATCGGGCGGAACGCCGTCGAACACGAATTTGCCGTTGGCCGGCAATTGCTTGATTTGTTCGAAGCAGCCGTTCAAGGTGGCCACTTTTACTTTCACAATGGCATCGTCCGGGATGACCGATTTGCGGCAAATTTCATTTCCCGCCACTTGGCCGACCACTTTTCGCTTTGTCTGATTGCGGAAAAGGATGCCCGCCACCGGAGTCGAAAGGTTGGTCAAATCCCAAAACGGTGGGCTGAACGTGTGGTCCTCAAATTTTGGCGACAGCCGCACCGTCGCGCCCGGCTCAAAATCAGCGGTGAATTTTCCGTTGCCATCCGTAAAAATCGTGGGCGTGTGCGATTGGCCGTTGACCAGAATTTCGACCCGTTTTTGAAAACAGTCCGTGCCTTGGAAACGGACGTAGCCCGAAACAGAAATGGTGCTTTGATCCGTAAAATCAATCTGGTCGGCGGAGGTGTTCGAGGGGGTCAGCGTCACCAAACGCGAACTTGGAATGAACTCGTGCGGCAGGGTCTCGACGATGCTTGCCACCGTGCTCCAAGTGGCGCCTTGCGTCGAGCCATACCCCGTCAGTGCCGTGCCCATGTCGCGCAGTGCGGTGAGCGAACCTTCGTTCAGATTAAAATAATGCCGCAGTTTCGGGTGGGCATTGTTCGTGCCGATATTGGCAAAGGTTTGGATTTCGTTCAAAGGCAAAAGCGTCTCGAAAAACGCTGCCTCGTCTATCAAACCCGTGAAAAAATTCGTCCGGGCGGTGTTGCCCGCGTTGCGCTTTGCGCCCAAGGTCCAGGGCGTTCCGTCGGAAAAATTGGCATCTGCCCCAGAGAATGTGTGTGTGCCGGCGAGCGTGCCATTTTTGTAAAAAGTCACGTCGGTCGAGCCGCCCGACTGTTCCAAAACAAAACTCAACCGTTGAAAACCCATGCCAATGGCTCCCCAATTTTTGGTCGAGCCGCCCATTTCCAAAATCAAATTTCCGGCGTTCAAGCTCAGGTCGAAATGCGTCGTCGCGCCGTTTTGCTTGGAAAGCAAGGTTTGCGCTGCCGAAAAATCGAAGTTTTTGACCGTGACCTCAATCGTGGTCGAATCGGAAATGTCAAAATTAGTGAGTTCGGCGTACGAATCGTTGGCGGCGTTGAACTCCAAAGATTGGTTGAAATAAAAACTTTTCGACGGCGTGGCAGTGAAAGTTGTGCCCGCGCCGTAGTTCACGCCCTCGATTTTGTAAAAACCGGTCTCGTCGGAAATGCCCGCGTTGACGACGTTCGGTTTGTCGCTCGTCCAAGTTGCCCCGCAGAGGAAGGCTTTTGTCTTGTTTGCCGTCAAATCGAAGGCTTTGCTGCCCGAACCTTCGTCAAATTTCCAGTACGAAACCAGCCCCTCGGTCGCGCCGGAAACGGTCTGGTTCATCACCATTTGGATTTCGGTTTGCGGCAACTGGCGGTCAAAAAACCGCAACTCGTCAATTTTTCCAGTAAAATAACCACCCTCGTCGTCGTGTTTTCCGATGAAAAAAGCGGTGCTGTCGGCTTCGATTTCGCCGACGGCGGTTTCGACCAATTCACCATCCACATACAACAAAAGCGACGAGCCGTTGAACGATGCGGCAACGTAGTGCCAATCGTTTTTCGTCGAACCGGGGTAGGTGTAAGCCAATTCGGTTTTGTTGTTTAAATTTTTTCCAATACCAAATTTTACACCTTTGTCAGAACCTGAACTTAAAGTGTGCAGCCACCAGTTTTTGCCGATGCTGCTGCCAAAGTCAAAAATGCCCGTGCCGTCGTTGCCATCGCCCTGTTTTACCCAACAAGAAAGGGTAAATTCGGCACGCGGAAACTCGGGTTCGTATTCTGTAAAAATGGTCGAAAGTCCGTTGAACTCCGCCGCCGCACCGAGCGTGGGCGACAATTTGACGACCGCGCCCAGCACTGGATTGCCCGAAAACGTCTTGATTTGGCCCGTGACCACACCGTTCGGGTTCAAAAAACCGGGCGACGAGCCGCGTTGGCCTTCTCCAAATTGGTTCGTGCCGGCGATTTCGTAGGTATAAAACTGTCCGGCGAGGACGTTAAAATCAATGAAAGCGAAGGTTTCGTTGTCCACCGTTGCTAAAAGTGCGTTGTCGCGGTAGATTTTGTACGACAAAGCGGCAGGGCTGAGCGGATCGGCAGACCATTCGATTTGGATGCGGTCGGGCAATTCGCCCTGCGTGGCCACCACCGTCGGGGCGGAAGGCGACAGCAAAAAGCGCATCCAAAAACCAAAACCAACGTTTTTATCGTCGCCAATCGTCATGCCGACGCAGGGCTGCCCGATGGTAGAACTCGAGCGGTTGACCGTGTTCCGGGCATTTGTAAAACTGCCATAATTGAAAAAAACCTTGCCCGTCAAAACAACCGTCGTGCTGCGGCTCGAACATTCGAGAGCAACGGGAGCGTTCGAGCCCGGGCAATTTTCTTCGATTAAAATGCCGTTGCAGTTGTTGTCCACGTTGTCGCAGTCTTCGCTTGCACCGGGGTTGATGTCTGGGTTGGTGTCGTCGCAGTCCAGACCCAACAACAAGTAACCTGCGAGCGGGGAGCAAGATTGGATGGGATTGTTGGAGTCTCCGTAGCCATCGCCGTCGGCATCGAGGTAGTAAGTTTTGCTTTGATCGACGGCAAAAATGGTGTGTACCGCTGTGCCCGTACACCCGTTGGCATCGGTCGCAGTGACCGAATAGGTGTCCGGTGTGCTGAAAACCGGCGTTGCAGAAGTTGAGCCGCCCGTCCAGTTGTACAAAGTGCCACCGGAAGCCGTGAGCATCACTTCGTCGCAGCCGTCGGCTGCGCCGCTGATACTGGCGGTAGCCTTGTTGACCGTGACCGCTTGGCTGGCCGAAGCGGTGCAGCCGTTGGCATCGGTGGCGGTGACGGTGTAAGTTCCGCTCGCGGTGAATGTGGCGGCTGCCGTGCCGGTGCCGTTCGACCAAGCGTAATTCGTGCCGCCGGAAGCCGTGAGGCCAACTTGGTCGCAGGCGGTTGTTGTACCGGAAATGCTCGCGGTCAGCGGTGTGTAAATCGTGACGGCTTGACTCGCAGTGCCCGTAGTCCCGCCACTAAAAGTAGCGGTGACGGTGTAGGTTCCACTCGCCGTCACGGTAACTTCGGCAGTTGTCGCGCCCGTGCTCCAAACGTAGGAGGCTCCGCCATTTGCTGTTAGGATGGTCGAGCCACAACCTGTAGGGTTCCCGGAAATGCTCGCAACTTGACAAATATTCCCCACCGTCACGCCATCGGCGGCGGACCAGTTGGAGGTGCTGCTGGAGAATGTAAAGCCGGTCAGCGTGCCGTTGTTGTTGTTGCCGGAAAGGTCGGACAAACTCGTGCCGGAAGATTGGTTGAAACGATAATATGCTATCAAACCTGTTTCCGGGCCGGGCAGTTCGCAGCTCTTGGAAGCCTGGATTTGATACTGGGTGCGGGCGACGTTCCAAACGCGGGTTTCGTCCAAGCGGCCGTTGAAATATTGGCCGTTCGTCCCGATATTTTTTCCAAGGCTACCGGATCCAGACCCAACAATCCCACTGCTCCCCTGAGCCCCGCTCCCGACCAAAACGCCGTCGAGATAAGTTTGGAACACACTCCCGTTCCAAACCATCGCGGCATGGTGATATATGCCGGTGCCCGTGAAAGGGGTAGAAACTTGGGTACCGCCTGCACGGAAATATATTTTGCCATCGCTCCATAAAAAAATGGAAAAGCTTTCCGATCCGGCCATAATCAACATTTGTTCGACGTTTGCTTGGTCGTTCTCGAACCAACATTCCAGTGTCCCTGCTGCGGTCGAGACGCCGGTATTGGGGAAGGTGACGTAATCGTCCGTGCCGTCGAAATCCAGTGCCTCGCCCGTCGCGCAAAATGTCCCCGTCGTCGCGCCACCGGGCGAAACCCAAGGGGAGGCAGGAAAATTGGTCAAGGTACCGTTGTTCCCGTTGATCGTGGCATCGGTAAGCGTGGTGCCGGAGGATTGGTTGAAATGATAATACGCCTTCAGCCCCGTTTCACTGCCGAACAGTTCGCAGTTCATGGAAGCCTGGATTTGGGCTTGGGTGCGGAGGTGGCTATAAATCCGAAATTCGTCAAAAGTCGCAGAACAAGCCTGCGCTGCGTTCGGCGAACTGATGGTAAGATTGCCCGTATTCACCGCGTTCGACAGCGTGAATGTGTTGGTGAGTGTGCCGTCCACATACAATTTTGAGTTGTTCGCTCCCGGAGCGAACGTCATGGCAACGTGTCGCCAAGCGTTGTTCGCCAAATTGATACCCGACGAAGCGACTATATTGCCCGATATCGCGTCGTACACTTTCAATTCGCTATTGAGCAGCAAAAGTTGGTAAAAACCTTCTTTGTTGATCAGCACGTCGTTGGTGACCGCGCTGGTTGTTTTTACCAAAAATTCAATGGTTCCGAACGTGAGTTGGAGGCTGGCCGGGTTGCCAAGTGCCACGTAATCGTCCGCGCCGTCGAAAGTCAATGCTGCTTGGGCATTCCCTTGAAAAGCCCACAAGCACAAGCACCCCGCGACGAGCAAGAGTTTTTTTATATTTTTCATAATTGATAAAAGCCTTTTTGAAATGATGAATGTTAAATGATGAATGATAAATCAAGCGATGAATGACCCGACGAACCCTTGCCGGATTCATCATTTATCATTCATCGTTCATCATTTTTTCAGTTGGAAAGTTTGTTTTCCAAAGCCCGCAAGCGGGCATCGAATTTTTCAGTGGAGGCTTTCATCTCGCTTTTCAGCGAACTATTTTCAGTTTTCAGTGCGGCGTTTTCCTTTTTCAAATCTTCCACCTCGCGGGCGAGTTCCTGCGTGGCCGACACGTTCAAAGTGAAAATGCGGTCGTAGTCCACGGTGTGGAAATCAGCGACTTTTTTGCCGATGACGAAAATTTTCTCCTGTGCGGCCTCGCCCGTCCAATCCACGACAAAGGTGTTTGCATCGGCCACAGCCGCGACAGTCTTGCGCTTTTCGGTACCATCCTGCAAAATCAATTTCACTTCGTCGCCGACGGCGAACTCGTGGTTTTTATCCAAAGAAATGGTCAGTTTGTCCGCCGTCAGTTTGGTTTTGCTGGAAAAGGCATAGACGTTCGGAATGAAATCGGCAGCAGTCGTCACCGCCTCCGGGAACACCTGCTCAACTTCTTGTGCGATAAACCCTTTTTTTAAGGCCGAGCCATTGGTAACTTCATCAATATGGCGATAATCCGTCACGCGCAGGTTGCGGAGCGTGGCGAGGTCGGCAATGTTTTCTGACAAATGAAAATCCTTTTTGATGCGCTTGTCAGAAGATGCCCAAAATTCAATAGCGTTTAACCTGCCATTTGCTCTCATTGCAAAGTCAAAGCTGCCTCCTCCACCAATACCTTGTAAAGAACTAGTGCCAGAAGAAAAGTAATAGCCACCTGAGACATTATAATTTTTTAATGGACCATTGACTTCCAAAAATCCATTCAAATAAGAAGTGCCTGTTACCCGGAAAGCATTGTTGGCATCCACGCTGCCCTGCCCGACGGCGAGTTTTGAGGTAACTGCCATGGTGGAAGGGCTGAAATTGGTGGCAGTCAAAGTGCCCGCGTTGAGCGTACCGGGCACGTACACGCCATTTGCTTCTACGGTCAGTCTGTGGTTGCCATTGTACTGCAGAGTAGTAACGTTAGCACCTGGGTTAATGACGAAATCGTTGTTCGCCGTGCCGAAACCGATGGCTCCGACCGTGCTGCCTTTTTTGAAATCAACTTGTGCAGCGGTCGAGCCTTCGACGAGCAGTTTGCCCGCGCCCGAACCATTTTTGATGTGCATCTGATAGCCGGAAGTCGGCGTGATCGTGCCCGCGCCAATCGCGCCCGAGGAAGGGAACAAGTTGCTCGTGCCCAACAAAGCCAAAGCATAAGGCGAAGAGGTCAGCCGGGCGCGCGGGATGAGTTCCGCGCCGCCGTCAACGGCCACGCCGAGGTAGTAGGTTTGGTCAAAAGCAGCGGTCAAGGGCGTGCTACCGTTGCCGAGTTCGGCAGAGTAAATGCCGCCCGCGACGGTGATGTTTTGGGTTTCGGAATGCACCGCCGTGCCGCCCGACGAGGTGGTGTAGAGTTTGAAGGTCAGGTCGTACTTGCCATCGTCCACGGCTGCGCCGTTGGATTTTTGGATGATGCCCTGGATGCTGAGGCTCGCTTGGGCGAAAGAGGTTTGGGAGAGTGCCGCGAGGCAAAAGAGAAGGACGGTGTAGATTTTAACCAATTTCATGCTGAAAATTTAATTTTAAATAAAAAAAAAGGGAGTGAAATATGTGGAGTTTGGAAGTTCGAGCGGGACAAAAAGCGGCCCAGCCACCGATGTGCGGCAGCCTGTTCTTTTTGAAAAATACAGTTGAAATGGATTTGTGGAGTGGATTACGGGCCTTCGGGAGCGGCCCAAAAACTTTTCAATTTGAAATATTTTTAAAAACCCACCGGACCAAGTACACTTCTTCAAAAGTCACTCGGCCCGGCGGGATGTCTTGCAAATTGGATATTTCAAATCTTGATAAAAACACAAATGGCAGGAACGTGAGCCGTGTTTCAGAAAAACCCACCGAACCCGAGGGCAAAGGACTTGCTTGGATTTAGTTAAATAAAATATTTGACTTGGACAAAACACTTGGACAAGCACTTTTTGGCCCTTTTTTTTAATGGCTGGTTACTTTTGGCCCCAGAAAAATCAATTTACTTTTACCATCCACTGAATGAGCAACAATCAAAGTCCTCGCCTCCCCAAAATTTCCAGCAACCCGGACCATCTTTTTCTCCAAAAATCCGCCGCGATCGCCCTGTTGTTTTTGGTCCTCGGCTGCCGCGACCCAAAAACCGACGAAAACCTGCCCGACGAGTTCATGCAAAGCGGTGCCTTCATCAAAACCCTGCCCTATTTCAACCCCGATTCTTGCGTGATGCTCGTCCGCCGCGACGTGCCGCCGCGCTGGCAAGGAGCGGCCTACGAAAACCTCTTTCTCGACGGCCCGGAGGACAGCCCGCTCGCCCTCGGTTTCCAGCACCTCGATTTTTATGAAAGAAATTTCCCCGCCGACACCGCGCGGGCCTTCGCCCAACTTTGGCGTGGGCTGTTGGGCCATCCCGATACCGCCCAAACCTGCCTCCAAGAATCGTACGACCTCAGCATGAAAGGCAAAAACTACCTCCGGGCGGGCGATGCGCAGGAGGCCATGGGTGCCATTTTTTACCGAAAAGGCCAGACAGCCGATGCACTGCGCTCGTTTTTTGCCGTGCACGAAGCAGTCAAAAACCTCGGCGCAACCCAAAACCAGCGCAAAATCACGGCCATCTGGAACATCTCCAACGCTTACCATCAAAGCAACAATTTACGGGAAGCCCTCGCTTGGGCGCAACGCCCTTGGCCATTGTTGGCTGACGAAAGCGTCGAAAGCAGCCGGGCGAACAAAGTGGACTATTTCAAGCAGTGCGGTACCATTTATTCTTCATTGAACTTGCCCGATTCGGCAATCCTCCTGTTTCAAAATGCCCTCGACCTCCAAGAAAAATACCAAACCATCAACGACCGCTCCATCCTGGTGGGCAAACTCGGCGGGGCATATTTTGACAAAGGCGACTGCCCCACCGCATTGCGGTATCTGCTCGAGGCCCGTCGCATCCAACACAATGGCAACGCGTTAGGAACAAATGAACTTGACCTATCGCAAGCGGAAACCTATTTCTGTCTTGGCCGATTGGATTCCGCTGAAATCCTTGCCCGCCCCTTTTTGCAACATCTCTCCCCGCCTTTTCGCTTGCATGCGAACAAACTCGTGGCCAAAATCTATGCCCAACAAGGCAAATACAAGGCAGCCTACGATGCCGTTCAAACCCGCTTGGACATCGGGGAAAAGACGTACAACATCGAAAAAATACAGCAAATGGGAGCGGCAAAAGTGGAAGTCGAACTCGACCGCGCCAAACTGCGCCTCGAACAGATTGCCCAAAAAGAAAAAAACGAGCGGCAACAAAAACTTCTCCTCGGGTTGGCCGCGCTGCTCGCGCTCGTTTTGGGTGGGGCTTTTTTCATGCGGCAACGAGGGCGGCACCGCATTTTGGAACAGGAAAAACTACTGCTCGAACAACAAAACCAACTCGCCGAGGCCCGCGAGGTGCTGCAACTGCAAGAACTGGAAAACACCCGCTCAGACCTTCAAAAATCGAACATCGAACTGGAACAGGCCACCAAATTGCTCGACCTGAAAAACCAGATTGTCGCGCAAATGACCCGCGTAACCGGGAAAAGCACGCAGGTCAGCGACGACTCCCTTCCAATTGCGCAGCCGGGGGCAGCCGACCTGCGGCAACTAAAAATCTTCACAGCCGAGGACTGGGGAGTGTTCCAAGATAAGTTCGAGGCCTCGTTCCCGGGCATGAGGCTGCGGCTGCTCGGTCAGTTCCAGGATATTTCCAACGCCGAACTGCGCCTGTTCCTGCTGCTCAAAATCGGGCTGCTGAACCGCGAAATCGCCAACGCGTTGGGTATCTCGGTGGAAAGCGTCTGGAAAAGCCGCTATCGTTTGAAGAAAAAAATGGGCATGGCCGACGAGCAGAACTTTGATGTGTTTGTCCTGCAGTTTGTTTGAACGGGTAAAAACAGGACCGCCGGAGCGATTTTACAATCACCCCGGCGGTTTCTGTTTTTTGTCGGATCGGTTTTTAGCGGACGATGACTTTTTCGGTCATCAACAAACTGCCCGCCGTCATTTTCACCACACAAACCCCTTCCGGCCAGTTTTTGGTTTGAATTTCAAATTGCTCGTCCCCCCACCCCATTCATTTTCAAAAATCAGGCGATGGTTCAGGTCAAAAATTTGGACAAATAATTTTTCATCCAAAACCTGCTTTTCGACGGCGCGGCTCAAAATCAATCGGTCGGAAAACGGGTTCGGGGCAAGGCCGATTGCCAAATTTTCCACCCCATTTTTTCCCGTAAAAATGACATTTGGCTCACCCAATCCGGCTGGTTTCGGCACGCCGCCCACCACTATTTGCTGCGAAACCGTACAGTTTTTGGCATCTTTTAAATTAAAAATGCAAAACCAACGGCTGAGAGATGGTGAAAACCATCAAAATCGAGCAGCCCGCGCCGTCCGTCACGACCAAAGCATAATTTCCGGCCACCAAATTTTGGCGGGTGAGTAAGTGGTTTGCCTACTCTGTTCGCATTTTGGCTGCCGCGCCGCCGGGCTTTTTTGGGGAAATGGTGCCCGCCGAAAAACATCGGGCGAGCGGTGCGCCGCTTGCCTGTTCCCTTATTGTAAATTCTTTTTGAAAACGTAAACCGAACGTCGGAAGGGTTTGAAAACCCTGTTGGGCCACAGCAAGCAGGCATGGCACAAAAGCCAAAGGACCCAGCGGCAAAAGGGGCAAAAACGTGCGGAAAAAGCGGATTTGGTGCTGCAAAAAGTGGATGCCCTCCGAAAGGAACTGCCGCGTTTGGGCACCCGAAAACTGAACAAGTTGTTGGGCGACGAGGCGGTCAAGATAGGCCGCGACTAACTTTTTGGCCTGCTTGGCCGCACCGACCGCTTGATAAAGCCCCGGCGCAAGTATGTCCGCACGACGGACAGTTCGAATTGGCGCCGACAGTTCAAAAACTTGGTCGAAGGCCACGTCCCGACCAGACCGGAGGAGGTTTTCGTGGCCGACATCACCTATTTGCGCACACAGGAGGACGGCGTGGCCTATGCCCATTTGGTCACCGATGCCTACTCCAAAAAACTGATGGGGTACGAGGTGGCACTCGACATGACGACGGCCAGTTGCGAAAAAGCATTGAAAATGGCACTTTCGAGAAGGCAGTACGACCATCCGTTTGTCCACCATTCTGACCGGGGCAACCAGTATTGCTCCAAAAACTATACAGAAATGGTGTTCGCAAATTCAGGCCAAGTGAGCACCACCCAGACAGGCAGTCCGTACGACAATGCGGTGGCAGAAAGGGTCAACGGCATTTTCAAACAGGAATTCGGGCTGGACGAAATGCTCAAAAACCTGCAGGACGCAAAGCAGAAAATGGCCAAAGCCGACCAACTTTACAACCACAAAAGGCCCCATCTCAGTTGCCACCTTTTGACCCCAGAACAAATGCACCAACAACAAGCACTGCCCTGCAAAACCTACGAAAAGGATAAAACACCAAAAAGCTGCCCCAAAAACAGTCCTCAAAGTCCTGCTACGCCTCCGTAAACTCCGGCTCGCTTGGGCTTTTGATGACCGTTTTTGGGCTCAGTGTTTCACAAATTTTCTAAAAACCGGTCAACCTTTTTTAGGACGGCACATTCAAAAACTCCACTTCCCGCCGCAAGGCCATGTTTTCCCCAACCTGCTGCCAAATCTGGTTTTTCAGGTCTTCGGTTTGTTGTTTCTGCTTTTTCAAAGCATTTCGCACCAGCAAAAAAGTAACGACAGCGATGGCAAGCACCGCAAAAAATACTGTGTCTTTCATTTTCAATAAAAATTTAGAGGATTGATTTTGGGTGAATTATTTGGTCAGGACATTCCGCAGCGTCCGCACCCGGAAAGCAGTTTCGTTGTGCAAAACAATGTCCAACGATGACAGCAAAAGTTGTTCGAGGCTGTTGGCCGGAAACCTGCTTTTCATTTTTTGGAGTTTTATGACCACGTTTTGATAGCCCATTTTGCTGAGCCAAAACGGGCTTTGCTCGCCCTGCACTTTTGCCAACGTGTTCCGCTCGGCGATTGCGCGGCGCAAATGTTCGCGGAGTTCCAGCACTTGCTGTTTCAAAGACCGAATTTCGGGCTCGTTTTGCATGGGAAAAATTTCGGGCAAGCGACTTTGCCGGAGCAGCTCGGCGTTTTCGGCTTCCAACAAAAAAACCTTGTGCTTCAATGCTTCGACATCAACATCTGCGTTGCCCCGTTGCAAAAGCACCGTTTCAATGTGAGCAGAAAGTGTTTGGCCGGCTTCGCGGGCCTCGTTTTCCAATTGTTCCCGCAGTTCGAGGCTCATCCGGCAGCCGACGGTGGGTTTTGGGGGGTAACTTAAATTTATCATGTGCTTGTTTTTAATTGAAAAAAAATTTTCACACCGCAAATTTACGCCGACCCGTTCGACCCCCTGTCAGATTATCCTCGATACGGTTTTTTGCCTTGTTTTTGAAACATGGTTTTTACGTTAACGTTGGCGTTTTTTTATCAAAAAAAGGGTCGTTAAGTAGTTGAAAGTAAATTTTCGTGTAATTGAAACTCGATTTTCACCTTCCCACAATGTCATTCCGTAGGAATCTGCCCAAAATTCACCTCGGTTTTTATC
>JANNMS010000117.1:0-8818 GCA_031398055.1 Saprospirales bacterium
CCTTTTCCGTAAAAAAAATATTGGATTGGTAGTTCAGTTGGTTAGAATTCCGCCCATTCATCTCGCCTTAGGCGAGACGGGTTTGAGTCCTTTTCCGTAAAAAAAATATTGGATTGGTAGTTCAGTTGGTTAGAATTCCGCCCATTCATCTCGCCTTAGGCGAGACGGGTTTGAGTCCTTTTCCGTAAAAAAAATATTGGATTGGTAGTTCAGTTGGTTAGAATGCCGCCCTGTCACGGCGGAGGTCGCGGGTTCGAGTCCCGTCCAGTCCGCAAAAAAAAGCCTTGCAGCGATGCAGGGCTTTTTTGTTTTTAGGATTCCAATTAAAACACTTGAACAACAATGGAATTTTTTGTCTATATTTTAAGAAGTGAAATTGATGGCACCTTTTACAAAGGTTTTACCACTGACTATGCCCATCGTTTAATCCAACATAACAACGGCGAAAGTGAATTTACAAGCCATAAAATGCCGTGGCAATTGGTTTACGTTCAGGAATTTGAAACCAAAAAAGAGGCTTTAATTGCTGAAAAAAAACTAAAACGATGCAATAAACCATATCTTGAATGGCTGATTGGACAAAAGTCAAACCTTTTGAACATCAATTCAGTAGATTAGAATGCCACCCTGTCATCTCGCCTCAGGCGAGACGGGTTCGAGTCCCGTCCAGTCCGCAAAAAAAGCCTAGAAGCAATGCAGGGCTTTTTTGTTTTTGGGAAAATCAATTTTCGAAAATCCCCCCACTGCATCCTACATTTGCGCACAATTTCTTTTCTGAAAATCAAAAACAGTCTCCAATGTCAATGGTATTTATGGATTTTGAGAAGCCCCTCGAAGCACTTTATGAACAGATGGAAAAACTGAAAGAGGTCGGTGCGCAAGGCGAAATTGACGTCAGTGAAAATTTGGTCGAACTCGAAAGCAAAGTAAAAGCCAAGCGAAAAGAAATTTACGCCAACCTCTCCGGCTGGCAAAAAGTACAATTGTCGCGCCACCCCGAACGCCCGTACACCTTATTTTACTTGACCACGATGTGCCGGAAATTCATCGAATTGCACGGTGACCGCCACGCGGGCGACGACCATGCAATCATCGGAGGTTTGGCAAATATCAGTGGGCAAACGGTCGTCGTCATCGGCCACCAAAAAGGGGTGAACACCAAAATGCGGCAGTACCGAAATTTCGGCATGGCCAATCCCGAAGGTTATCGAAAAGCACTCCGGTTGATGAAAATGGCCGAGCGTTTTGGATTTCCAGTCGTCACTTTGATTGACACGCCCGGCGCGTTCCCCGGCCTCGAAGCCGAGCAACGCGGTCAGGCTGAGGCGATTGCACGGAATTTATTTGAAATGGCGCAGTTGCGCGTACCTATTTTGTGCTACATCATCGGCGAGGGCGCGTCCGGCGGTGCGTTGGGCATCGGCCTCGGCGACAAAGTTTTCATGCTCGAATACACTTGGTATTCCGTGATTTCGCCGGAATCCTGCTCCTCGATTTTGTGGCATTCGTGGGATTTCAAAGAGCAGGCCGCCGATGCTTTAAAATTGGATGCAGATAATATGTTACGCTTCGGTTTGATTGATGGCATCGTCCGCGAACCAGTCGGCGGGGCGCACAATTCGCCGGAAGACATGGCGAAAACGCTCAAAAAACACATCAAAACCGAGTTGGATAAAATTATGAACCAAGATCCGGACGAAAGGATTACCACTCGAATTGACAAATACAGCCGGATGGGCACGTTCGAACGGGTTTCCCAGCCCGTTGAAAAACCGAAAAAGAAACAATTGGCCTGAAAACGAAAAGGCATTTTTTAAAAAAATGTCTTTTCTCGCCTTCCAAAATGCCCAAAAAAACTTGAACCACTTTCATCAATAATCTAAAACTCATGAATGCTCTCGAAAAATTCTACCTGCCGTTTTTTCAAAAACATCTCCGCAAAAAACTCAAAACTCAAAACCGCCGCCGAATCACCAACAACTTTTGGACGGCGCGAAACATCGCCATCATTTTCGATGCTGACCACGAAAGCGACCGAAACGAACTTTTAGATTTTGGAAAAGCCCTCGAAAAAGATGGCCGAAAAATCAACGTGCTTGGATATTTCCACCAAAAAAAATTAGAGTTCACCCCAAAATTTGACTTTTTTACAAAAAAAATGGTCAACCTGAACGGTGAAATCAAGGACAAAACCAACTTGAAATTTGGAAATGAAAAACTCGATTTGCTGTTGGTTTTCAATCCGAACGCTCGTTGGCCGCTCGAAAACTTGGCAGTTTCGTTAAATGCCGCTACGAAAATCGGCAACCACACGCCACACCCAAATGATTTTGATATGATGTTGGAATTGCCAAAAGATTCCAGCGCGAAATTTTTCCTCGAACAACTGGATATTTATCTCGATAAAATAATTGTACCGGCAAATGAATCCGTTTTTGCAAAAATTTAGAGGCACGGGAGTTGCGCTCGTCACCCCATTCAAAAAAGGAAAAATTGACTGGGCCTCACTCGAAAAACTAATCGAACACGTCATCGGCGGCGGCGTCGAATTTTTGGTCAGCCTCGGTAGCACCGGCGAAGCGTCCGTCATTTCCGACCGCGAACACCGCCAAATTTTAGATTTTACGATAAAAATAATTCGTGGTCGCTTGCCTTTCGTCGGCGGGATTTTTGGCGGCAGCGACACCGCCGCGCTCGTTGAAAAAATAAAAAAGTACAATTTTGACGGCATCGACGCCCTGCTTTCGAGCAATCCAGCCTACGTCAAGCCGGGTCAGGAAGGCATTTTTCAACATTATATGGCACTCGCCGAGGCCAGTCCGCGACCCATCATTATTTACAATGTGCCCAGCCGGACGTCCTCAAATATGTCTGCCGAAACGACGCTGCGGCTTGCCCACGCCTCCGAAAAATTCATGGCCGTCAAAGAAGCGAGCGACGATTTGATGCAAATCATGAAAATCATCAAACACCGTCCGCCCAATTTTTTGGTTTTGTCGGGCGACGATTTTTTGACTTTGCCAATTGTCGCGGCTGGCGGCGATGGCATCGTTTCGGTGATTGGTAATACTTTGCCGCGCCAGTTTTCTGAAATGACCCGTGCCGCGCTGCGTTTTGATTTGCCGACAGCCATCCCTGCCAATCTCCAACTTTTGGAACTTTTCAAAATGCTTTTCGTCGAAGGCAACCCGGTCGGGGTGAAAGCCGCACTCGAAATTCAGGGAATTTGTTCGCGGGAAGTCCGGCTGCCGAACGTGCCGATGACCGATGCCGGCAAAGAAATGATTCGAAAAACGATGCAGGAAATGGGCGTGCTCAAATAAAATTTCCATGCAAATCTTTTTTCTCAGCCTGTCCATCCTCTTTTTGGGAATTTCAATTTTTAGTTTTTTAAAGAAAAATACGCGCTTTCCCATTTTCACTTTGTTTTTGTCGGCACTTTTTGTGCGGTTCGTGATGATTTCAATTGACCCATTTTTGCACGATTGGGATGAAAAATTCCATGCATTGGTTGCAAAAAACATGATTTCCCACCCGTTTCGTCCGATGCTGCGCGTTGACCCAATTTTTCCGGTTGACATTTCAAATTGGGAAAACAACGAAATCTGGCTGCACAAGCCCCCACTTTTTTTGTGGCAAATGGCTTTTTCGATGCACATTTTTGGGGAAAACGAGTGGGCAATGCGTTTGCCCTCCGCAATTTTGGGCGCGTTGGCCGTCATTTTGACATGGCGAATTGCCCAAATTTTGACCACTGACCACCGAATTGCCTTTCTCGCAGCCGTTTTGCAGGCATTTTCTTTCAACAGTTTGGAATTGACTTCCGGCAAATTTGGCCTCGACCACAACGACCTCGCTTTTCATTTTTACATCACCGCATCGGTTTGGGCTTTTTCAGAGTACACTTTTCGACAAAAAAAGCGGTGGGTCGTCGCGGTTGGTTTGTTTGCTGGGGCGGCGGTTTTGGTAAAATTTTTAGCAGGGATGGCCATTTTCGGCGGCTGGGCAGTTTGGTTTTTTTACAAAAAATTCAATTTTGAAAATAGAAACGCTGAAAAAAACAATGAAAATCGGGGCAATTCAAATCTGATTTTTGATTTTTTGATTGCTTTTGCCCTTGCCTGCGCCGTTTTTTTGCCATGGCAATTTTACATCTGGCGCAACTTTCCAAATGAAGCCGCTGCAACTTTCAATTTGTATCACCGCCATATTTTTGAAGTTTTGGACGGCAGGAACGGCTCGATTTTTTTCTATTTTGAAAATTTCGATGCCATGTTTGGCGCAGGTTTTTTGCCTTTCATTTTTGCAGGTTTTTGGTTTTTGAAATCCAAAACCAATCAAAATCGAGGGCTTTCGCTGGCCAGTTTTTTCATTTTTTTATCGTTTTGGATTTTCTTTTCTGTGTTTGTAAAAACAAAAATGCCCGGTTTAATTTATCCAACGGCTTGGTTTATTTGGATAATTGCAGCGACGGGAATGGTTGGACTTTGGGATATTTTGTGCAATTTCAATTGGTTTTGGTTTAAAAATTCCAAAATTGCAGTGTTCATTTTGATTTTTTGCAGTGCATTTTATGCGATGCGACCGAACGACATTTTTCTATCGAGAACCGAAAAAAACGTTGGACGAACTGAAAAAATCGAAGCCTCCAAAGTTTTCAGACAATTGTCCAAACCGAAAACCAAAAGATTTATCTTGGTCGGTTGCCCGGGTGATTCAGATAAAGAAATCATGTTTTATCAAAATTTCCAAGCATGGAATTTTATGCCGGAAAAATCACAAATCGAAAGGCTAAAATTGAAAAAATTTGAAATTGCCATTTGTCCGAAAATTAATAATTCAAATTAACACCAATTTTGGGGAGGTGTCAAACACCGCGTTAATTCAGAATTTTTTATAGACGCATCCATTTTTCCTTGCCAAATTTGCCCCGTTTTTTAACCAAAATCTTTAACCGATTTTAAAATCTTTCATTGATGAAAAAAATTTTCTTGTTCATTTTCTTGATTTCTGCGGCTGTTTTGCCAAAAACTTTTGCCCAAGTTTCAAACCCAGCGGTTTTGGACACGGCGGCATTGTCCAATGATTTGCAAGACATCCAGCGTTTTGAAAGGCATATTTCTTTGGCAAAAAGGAATTTTGAAAGCCAAAACAAAGGTGCGGTCACTTTGAGCACTCGGATGTTTACCAAAATCATTCGGACAAAAGTCCAGCAATCGGCAGCCCGCGTAGATTTGGTGCCCGTAGATTTGAAAAAAGCATTTGCCGCCCGCGCCGAAAAATATGCGGAAGCAGAAAAAACGATTGACAAAAACGCTTTTTTGGATGCCACAAAAGAGGCCGCCGACGCCAAATTCAAACTCCTCGACGAAGTTTTGGCCGCGATGAAAGCCGATTTGGAAATGTGGAAAATGAAATTGGGAATCAAAGAATTGAAGACGCCAGAACAATCGGCCAAAGCCTCGCGCCAACCAAAAAATTAACTATAAACTATGAACTATAAACTATGAACTATGAACTATAAACTATAAACTATAAATTATAAACTGGCTTGTTCATAGTTCATAGTTCATAGTTCATAGTTCATAGTTCATAGTTCATCGTTCATAGTTCATAGTTCAAAAAATTTTCTTAAATTGAAAAAACAGGGCAGGGAAGAAGTGTTAAATTGCTGATTTTCAGGAGGTTTTGGGTTAATTTGAAATTAAAGTCAACCGCCGAAAATTGACCTGCAAACTGAGCGAGTGTAGTTTTGGGGAATAAATTTTCACTTAAATTTTTTTCCGATGAAACGAAATCTGCACATTTATTCCCTGCTTTTTGTCTTGTTTTTGCTTTCCGGCTGCGACAAGGACAAACTCAATTTTCGCCTCGAAACCTTCAAAGTCAACGACCAATTTGTGGACGACGACGGTCGGTATTCGGACGACGCGGTTCTGAAATTTGAAATCAAATTCCGCAGCGACGACCCCGACAATGACTATTCGCTCGAAGATTTTGATTTTGTTTATTCCGTCAACGGCAGCCACCAATTTGAGTTGCAATCCGACAGGAACATGGGCGTTAATGCGTTCAGTATCAATGCGATAGTTGATTTATTGAACATCGAACTGCCTGCCGATCTGCAAAACGTTTTGATTCCCGGCGATAAAATTTTGTTCTCCGTCCGGGCGACGGATTCTTGCGGGATGACGATCGAACGGCAATTTGAGGTTGTCATTCAATAAAGTTTGAATCAGAATTTATTGAATTTTAGAATTTTCGGAATTCTAAAAATTCTAAAATTCAGTAAATTCTGATTCAAAATCATTTTTCCAAAACAACTCGGCTCACCGATTTTCCTATTTTGAAAAAATAAACCCCCGCCGCTTGCCCACTCAAATCCACCTTCCCAGATTTAAAAATCTCAGTTTCCAAAACCGTTTTTCCCAACAAATCCACGACTTGCAAAACCTGCTCGTCGGCTGCGTCCGTTTCAATATTGACCAAACCTGCGGTCGGATTGGGTGAAATTTTCAATGAAAAAGAAAAGTTTTCAGCCTCGCCAGTCGCCGAAACGAGTTCGTTGTTGAAACCAAAAGTGGCATCTTTGATGATGAAATTTCCGGTACCGTTTGGGATCCGTGAAAAACTTTTGTCGGGCGTTTGCAATTGAAAATCAACTTGTTGCACCGGAATCGAATCCGGGCTGACGATGAAAACCGACTCGCCATTTCCAGAAAGTTTAAAATTGGCGTGCAGCCCCGTTTGCGTGCCGTCCTCGTCGCACCAAACCATCAAATATCCGTTTCCGGGCACGATCGTGCCAGCCGGAATTATCCATTTTGCAAAATTTTGCGGGTTGTCTGAAATGAACCAGCCACCGAGGTCGGCGGGTTGGTCGGAGGTGTTGAAAAGTTCAATCCAGTCGTCAAATTGGCCGTCCTGGTCAGCCGCAGTTTTGGTGTTGGTGGCCATTATCTCGTTGATTGTCACCGAGTTACCTGCGGTCGCGTCGGCTTCGACTTTGAAAATAAAAACATCGTGCTCCGCGCCTTTTGGAAAATACGAAGCCGATTTTGTGGCATTCGCGCTGACCGCTTCGACATAAAAACGGACAAAACTCAATGCCGGAAAACTCGGAATCGAGCCGCCAAAAACACCATCGCCAGCCGCGCCGTCGCGGTGTTGGCCGTCGTCAAAAATTTGGGTTGCCGTGAAATTTCCAACAAAACCGGGTGCGTAAAAAAGATTTACCTGCGATATTCCATCCACCGCGACCACTTTTGAAGTGACCCAAGTTTTTTCACCTGCTTTTGGGTTTTTCCAAACCTCGCCCGCCTCGTTTTTCATCTCCAAAAATTCGATGGTCGGCGCGGTTTGTTTGACCTCGGCATTTGTCAAAAGGAAATTTTTACGGTTGGTCAGCCAAGTTTTTAAAGCCGTGACTTCCGTGCCGAAATTTGCGTAGGTGTACAGTTTTTTCGGGTCGGCTTTGACGAGCGAGTCAATTTGCAATTTGTAATTGTCCAAAATTTTCCCACCAGAAATTGGGTCAAGATTTTCATCAATAATCGTCCGGAGGTGCGCCAAATACCGCTGCCGCCAGGCCGGGACTTTCAACATCTTGTTCATCAACGGATAATTGACCTTTGTTTCGTTGTAAAACGCGCTCCAATTCACGGTGTTCGGTTCCATCACACTGTTTCCATCGTATTCGAGCGGGGTGAGGCGCCCAGTTTCGGGTTCG
This sequence comes from Saprospirales bacterium, assembly GCA_031398055.1. Classification (GTDB taxonomy): domain Bacteria; phylum Bacteroidota; class Bacteroidia; order Chitinophagales; family Saprospiraceae; genus M3007. The sequence continues at coordinate 7,730 of JANNMS010000117.1, forward strand.
AAATAAACGAAATAGTCCATTTTTCCTTTAAAAATGTAGCCATCGTCATCCGAAAAAGCCACTTCGTTGGCCAAAAACCAGAGCGTCCGGTCAATATCCAAAAATTTGGGCAAAACATTCGGCAAATCGGCAGTCGCTGTGTTGTTCAACGCCCCACAAGTATTGACGAGATACGGCCAGGGATTGGGCGTGTCATTATTTTTCAAAGTATAATTTTGTTGATATTTCGCGGTGTCCACGCCGAGCCAATTCAAAGCTGCCGTGCCGTCGCCCCACATTCCACCGCCGCCGCCGCCGGAGCCAGCGGGCTTGTCGCATCGCCAATTTGCGCCGTCATTTGACAAAAACCATTCTTCCAAATAGTCCTTGTTTTGCTGCTGGATGTTTTGATAAATGCCCCACGGCTGGCCGTTAATGTAAAGTTGGGTGAAATTCGCCTTTGCCGCCGGGATTTGTTTTCGGATTTGATGTTTGTAAAAAACATCGCGCAAAAACGAAGGGTCTTGGAAGCAATTCATCAGGTTGATGTTTTTGTAACCCATGAATTTTTGGTCGGGGCGGACGATGTCCGAGGTGATATCGAATGATTTTTTCTGCGAATTTCCAGCCATTTGGTAGGACGTTTGGCCGCGAAAACGCGCGCCGATGCTGTCGTAAACCACGCCATCCAAAGTCATTTTGCAAAGCAAATCTTTTTTGGTGGCGTAATTATTGGTCAGCAAAGTCCAATAATTTGACTCTTTGAATTCGAGATAAATCGTTCGGATCGTGGCCGAATCGTACAGCCCCAAATCGTCCACGCCGCCGATCACCAACCTTCGGCCATCGGGTGAAAAACGGAATTGTTCGGGCAATTTTTGGGAAAAAAGAAAGGTTGGAAGGAGGAAAAACAAGGCGAACAGCCTGAAAATGTTGAGTTTGGACATCATTTTTTATTTACGATTTTTTATTCAGGTCAAACGCATTAAAATCCATTCCCGAAGGGAATCTATGTTTATAGAAATTGAAATGGACATGCACGAGAAATCCCGAAGGGATTTTATGTAAAAACTCGCGCCTGAAAACATAAAATCCCTTCGGGATTTGAGG